>CAYMDU010000037.1:0-13793 GCA_964389495.1 uncultured Eubacteriales bacterium | reverse complement strand
CTCAGGTTGATGGTAATATCCAAGTCGCCGTACTCTGTCGCAGTTTTCCAGCGCATATCCTTGCAGACCCGGTAGCGGCGGATGTAGTCCGTGTCCTGAGAAAATCTGTAATACCACTCCGTCGCCGCCTCCGGTGAACGGGCGTACAGGTCTGCGAATTTCTTCCGAATCTCCCTGGGCGGCGGGGTCATGGCACCCATCAGTTTGGTATCCAGCAGGTCCCGGCTGGTAATGTCGTCGCAGCAGATGCCATGCTCCACTGCGTCGTCCAGCAGGCCCTTCAAAATGTCCTCCAGCTCCATAGGTACAGCTTCCGCAAGCTCGAAGCTATCCAGCCTCAGAATGGACAGGAGCTGGTTAGTAATGTAAATCTGATCACAGGGTTCAAACAGCTTCTTGTTCAGCCCATATTGCACAAGAGCCGTAATGTTTCTATCTCTATTCATCGTATTTCTTTCTAGCAAACCTTATTTCACCGAAAAGATGTACTGTGTCACATGGTGATATTTCTCCCCATTTTTTAGGATAGGCTCAGGGAAGCCGTCACACTTCATCGCATTGGGATAAAACTGTGTTTCCAGGCAAATTGCGTGCTGCTTTTCGTAAGTTGCACCATTTTTCCCGGGCCTTTTGGTCAAAAAATTCCCAGAATATACCTGCAATCCCGGCATGGTCGTCATGGTCCGCATGGTGATGCCGGTCCGCTCGCTGTACAGCAGCGCCGCTTCGTGAAGCCCGGACTGTTCCCGCAGGCAGAAATTATGGTCGTAGCCGCCGCAGTTGCGAAGCTGAATATGGTCAGCATGGATGTCTTTGCCGATTTGCTTGGGTGTGCAGAAATCCATGGGCGTTCCGACCACGCTCAAAATTTTGCCTGTGGGCAGGCAGCCGCTGTCGTTCTCCAAAAAGCCGTCCGCATTGACCTGCAAACTGTGTTCCAGCACCGTCCCGCCGCCGTTCAGGTTCCAGTAGGTGTGATTGGTCAGGTTGCACAGAGTATCCTTGTCCGTTTCCGCATCATAGATGAGTTCCAGTGTGCTGTCGGTCAACCGATAGGTGACGGACACCATAAGATTTCCGGGATAGCCCTCCTCGCCGTCTGGGGAGCAGCGTGAAAAACGGACATAATTTTCGCCAAGCTCTGCGTCCCAAATGAACTTATCAAAGCCACGATTTCCGCCGTGAAGATGGTTTGCACCATCGTTTTTCGCCAACGGGTAGGTCTGCCCATTCAGGGCAAATTCTCCATTGCCAATCCGGTTTCCAACACGTCCAATGCAGGCACCCAAATAGCCGTCCTGCATTTCGTATTCGGATACGGTGTCGTACCCCAGCACCACATCTACCCAATTGCCTGACCGATCTTTCACAGACAGGGACCGAATCGTGGCACCGTAGTCCAAAAATTCCCCACAAAGCATCGGTGTCACAATCGTGTAGCTCTTTACCCGCTCGCCACTTTGGGTCATGCCAAATTCTCTGATATTATTTGTCATTCTGTTATCCTTTCACCGAAAGACGTAATCTCCCCCGATTTGCAGCAAACTGGAGTCTTATTGACAGATATCCAAACATCAATCGCTGCCGGGTTATATACACGATCTAAATCCGCCGAAAAACGTAGGCCACGCATTGCGGTCACATAGTCAACGATTTCGATATTCGTCGCATACCATACATCCTCTCTGCCACCTGCTTCTTTGCAGAAATTCTCTATCAGGTCCCAATTATCGTCTTGTGCAAACTCATGACTATGTCCCCAGACATAAAAAAGCTTCAGATTATCGTATCTGCCCGGAGCCAGAAATTTCTCCAAATGTTCCATTAACGAATGATTATGATGGCAAGTCGGATGCCACAACATAAAATCATCGGGTAATTCAAACTTGTTCGTGGCTTGTGTAGTTCTTGCATATTCCATTCCAGCATCCTGCGCCAAATCGATCACGCGGGGCGTGTATCTCCCAAAGGGATACGACATTCCTCGAATAATGGTCCCAGTTGCATTTTCCAGTGTGCGCTTGTCTTCCAGAATCTCCTGTAACGCAGACATTTCCGGGATCGCCTGCGGAAAAGGATGGGTCACCATGTGGCAAGACAGTTCCTGCCCTGCGTACAATTCGCATACTTCTTCTGGGGAAAAACGTTTGAACACTGTACCGGAATTTACATGGAACGTTCCCCGAATGCCATAGTTAGAAAAAATTTCCGTTAACCGTTTATCATATTGAGAGCCATCATCATAACTCATCGTTAAACAACGAAGACGTCCACCGGGAAAACGGTTGCATTTTATTTGATTCATCGTAAATCCTCCAATGCCGTATCAGCACTTACACTGATTTTTCGGTTGCTCGACTCGTATGCCGCCATTTTCCCGAATGTTCATCACATGGCAGCTCCCTGCGCCCAGAACGGCTTCGATTTTCGTCTTAAACTCGTCCAACATATCATTGGGTACGAACACCTGCACCGTACCGGCAAAGCCGCCGCCGTGGACACGGTATGCACCTCGACCTTGGAGAAGCTTGTCGCAAAGCGCCAGCATCAGGGCCACCGCCTGCTGCTCCACCGCCCCGGCGGGGCAGATGTTTTGCAGGTACATCCAGGAGCTATGGCCAGACTCAGTGCAAAGCCGCAGGAACGTGTCAATGTCCCCGGCTTTCAGGGCGGCGACCTGAGCCACAACCCGCTTATTCTCCCCGTAAACGTGCATGGCCCGGAGGATTGCCCGATCCGTGACCTTTCCACGCAGCTCGGGCAGAGCTTTCATGAAGTCATTTTCGGGAATTTGCCGCAGATATTCCTTGCCAAAGCAGGCGCAAAGCTGCTTCAGCTCGCCGGGAATGGCGGCGTACTCATCGGTTAGATCCGCATGGTCCGCACCGCTGTCGATGATGCAGAGGGCGTAACCGGACTTAGAAAAGTCAAAATCCAGCTTCTCCACCACCGGGCTTTCCGACTTCACGAAGTCGATGAACACCATACCGCCCACGGAGGACGCCATCTGATCCATCAGACCGCAGGGCTTGCCGAAATACACATTTTCCGCATATTGGGCAATCTGGGCAATCTCCACCGCGCCCACGGCACCGCCGTTGTACAGGTGGCTCAGCATGGTGCCGATGAGCACCTCAAACGCCGCCGACGACGACAGCCCCGACCCTTTCAGCACATCCGAAGTGGTATAGGCCCGCAAGCCGCCCACCGCATATCCCAGCTGTTCAAATCGGGCCGCCACACCGCGAATCAGCGAAGCCGACCGGTTTTTCTCCTGGGCCTGCACCGCCAGATTTCCCAATTCAATCACATCCGGCTGGTAGCCGGCCGACTGCACATGCAGCACCGGGTCGGCCGTGCGCGCCGCCACCGCAATCACATCCAAATTCACGCCCGCCGCCAACACACAGCCGTGGTTGTGGTCGGTGTGGTTGCCGCCGATTTCGGTGCGCCCCGGCGCCGAAAACAGCGCCAGATCGTCGGCGTCCCCAAACAGGTTGACATATTCGCAAACCGCACGGGAATACCGTTCGCGCTGAGTTGCCACATTGTCCTCGCCGTACAGGCGGGCAAACGCGGCATCGTACCGACCGTGATTCAGGGCGGCCAAAATATCGTTTGCTTTGTTCATTGTGCTAACCTCCTTGTTGCTACCTATCATTGTACACCATCTTTCCGCAAATTACCAGTCCTATTTTACACTTTTATATGGACAAATGTTGCAAATCGGTGTATACTGTTCATGAAAAGCCAATGGGGGAGGGACTGCCCGTGGAAGACATTTTCAACCGCAATGTGTGCTACACCAGCGGCGAAGACCGGTTGTTCATCACCGTAACCGGGGCGGGCATCTACCAGTGCGATCCCGGCTATCATGTGTTTCCCGGCAAACGCAGCCACTACATTCTGCACATTGTCCGCAAAGGCAAGGGCTTTTTCCGCGTGGAAAACCGCCTGTTTCACCTGTCCGCGGGCGATATTTTTCTCATTGTTCCCGGCGTGGATGTCTACTACGAAGCCGACACCGCCGACCCATGGAAATACTATTGGGTAAACTTCAACGGCACCGAAATCCGGTCGTTGCTCAAACACACTTCGCTGTCGCTGAACACCCCCGTGGTCCACGCCGACAACACCGATGCCCTGTGCAACCGCGTGCTGGCCATCTACGAAGCGCGAGGCGACTCCGCCCACAACACCGCCGACCGCATCGGCCATCTCTACTTGCTGTTCGGTGAACTCATGCGCAACGCACCGATTGCGGCGTCCAAAGTGGTGCTGCCGCACCTGAACAACGCCCTGGACTACATTCAGCAGCACTATGCGCGCCCTCTGCATGTCGATGAAATCGCCCTGCATGTCGGCCTCAGCCGCAGCCAGCTCTACCGCATGTTTGTGGACAATCTGGGCATGTCGGTGAACCGCTATCTCAACCAATACCGCATCGGCGAAGCATGCCGTCTGCTCAGCCGGTCGTCCGGCACCGTGCGCGAAATCGCCGTCGAAGTGGGCTTCCCCGATGCGCTCTACTTCTCGCGCGTGTTCAAAGAGATCAAAGGCGAAACCCCCACCCAATACCGCCGCCGCACCAAAGAAGCCGGCTTTCATCCCTAACATCAGCAAAACGCGGTTCTCTGCCACCGGGCAAAGAACCGCGTTTTTTGTTGTGCCAAACTTAAAATCCGCGCGACGCACCGCCGCCGCCGAAACTGCCGCCTCCGCCGGAAAATCCGCCGCCTCCGCCGTGGCCTCCGCCACCGCCGCCAAAGCCGCCGGAAAATCCGCCGCCGTGATGATGCGGCCCGTGCCCCGCAAACAGCAGCAACCCCGGCCGCCGCAGGAACACCAGCAACACCGCCACCGTCACCAAAATGCCAATCACGTCAAACAGGGTGAACCCGTCGTCCTCCAATTCGTCGGCCGGCACATAGTCGGGCTCGGCTTCCAGGCCATACTCCAAATACACTTCGTTCACAATGGCCCGGTAGGTTTCGGCCAAGCCGATGTCGAAATCGTCCTGAGAAAAATAGGGGATGGCGTAGTTGTCCAGCAATATGCCGGTTTTGGCATCGGTCAGGCAGCCTTCCAGACCATAGCCCACTTCAATGCGCACTTCGCGGTCTTGCACCGCCAGCAGCAACAGCACGCCGTTGTTTTTATCGTCGTCGCCGATGCCCCAGGCACGCGCCAGTTGCAGGCTGTAACTTTCCAAATCGGTGCCGTTCAGCGAATTCACCGTCACCGCCACCACTTGGGCGCCGGTTTTTTCAAACAGTTGCACCCCCGTGTTGTACAGCTCGGTTTCCGTGCTGTCACCCAGTACATCGGCAAAATCGTTCACAAAGAACCGGTCGGTCGGTGTGGGCAGCGTGCTTTTCGCGCCAACAGCGCCCACTGTCACCGCCGCCAGCAACACCGCCGCACACAGTGCTGCCCAGCCTCTCCTCACACACGCACGCATCAGCTAAAATCCACCACCGGGGTTTCGGCATCGCCGGCCGGTGCTTCGTACATGGTGCGCGTGTCAAACCCAAACAGGCCGGCCACAATGTTGCCGGGGAAACGGCGCACCTTGCCGTTATAGGTTTTCACCGCTTCGTTGTAATCCATACGCGCCGTGGAAATGCGGTTTTCCGCGCCTTCCAGCTGGTCTTGCAGCGCGGTGAATTGCTCGCTGGCTTTCAGTTCGGGATACTGCTCCACCACCACCAGCAACCGGCTCAGTGCCGATTCCAGTTCGTCGTTGGCGGCCAGCTTGTCTTCGGTGGTGGTGCTGCCGGCCAGCTTGGAACGCGCATCGGCAATGGCAGTGTACACTTCTTCTTCATGTGCCGCATAGCCCTTCACCGTGCTCACCAAATTGGGAATCAAATCGGCACGGCGGGTGAGCATGGTATCCACCGTGGCCGCTTTGCTGTCCACTTCCTGCTCGGCATCCACCAGGCCGTTGTAGGCACCGACCACAGCCCCCGCGATGATTCCCACCACGATAATCACAGATAATGCAATAATCCAACCTTTTTTCATGAGTACTACCTCCTTATTGATGTTAGCATACCACATTTTTTTCGCCAATTCAATAGGCAACAGCTGTTGTTAAAAATTTTTTCATCTTTCACGCTTCGGCAAATTCCGTCTGTCTTCGCATGGTACAATACCGGTGGAGGGATTTCCATGCCGGTTTTGTATTTGGATGTGCTGGTGGTGCTCAACGCCGCCGTGGACTATCTGCTTTTGTCACTCACAGCGCAGTTGCTGCACCGGCCCGTGCGCCGCCTCCGCTTGGCAGCGGGCGCGGTTGTCGGCGGTCTCAGCGCCTGCCAAATTCTGTGGTCGCTGCCGTTTCCGTTGCCGTGGCTGCTGTCGCTGTTCAGCGCCGCCGTGATGTTGCGCGTGGCGTTTGCGTGGCACACCCGGCGCCTGTTTGTGCGGCAACTTGTCACCTTCTACGGCACCTCGCTGTTGCTTTCCGGCCTGGTCGGCGCGTTGTGGTATGCCACCGGCAGCGAACGGTTGCTGGTGCACGGCACCGTCATCTACGGCGACCTGTCACCGTGGATGCTCACCTTGCTGGCGGTGCTCAGCTACGGTGCCGTGTGGCTTTATGAACGCCTGGTGCGTTGCCGCACGCCCGATACCCGCGAGTATCTCGTCACCGTCAACGACGGGTGCGGCCCCTGTGAGTGCCGCGCCCTTCACGACACCGGCCTGCACCTGCGCGAACCCTTTTCCGGCCAGCCGGTCATCGTGATTGGCCGCCGCACACTGGCGCCCTACCTGTCGGACTCTCTGCGCGATGCCCTGTGCGCCGTTACCGCCGGCCACGCCGCTTCGCCCGCCGTCGGCCGCTGGCGCCTGATACCCTACCGCACCGTCGGCGGCAACGGCTTGCTGCCCGCGTTTGTACCGGCCCAAGTCACCGTGCGCGTGCGCGGCGAGCCCCCGCGTGACATCAGCGGGGTGTATGTGGCCCTGTCCGACGAACCCGACCGCGGCGACTACACCGCCCTGATTGGCAGCGACATCACACAACTGGCCTAACCGGCACGGAAAGGAAGACTGCTCATGCGTCGATTGTTTTTTCGGTTGCGGCAATGGTTGCTGCGCCGATGGGGGGAACCGATACACTACATACACGGCAGCGACACCCTGCCGCCGCCGCTCACCGCCGACGAAGAAGCCGCCGCCGTGCAACGCGCCGCCGCCGGCGACCTCGAAGCCCGCGATGCGCTGATAACGCACAACCTGCGGCTGGTGGTCTACATTGCCCGCAAATTCGAAAGTTCCGGTGTGGGCATCGAAGACCTCATTTCCATCGGTACCATCGGCCTGATGAAAGCGGTGGGCACCTTTCGCCCCGATAAAAACAGCAAGCTGGCCACCTATTCGTCCCGCTGCATCGAAAACGAAATTTTAATGTTCCTGCGCAAAAACACCCAGTTGCGCCACGAACTGTCCAGCGACGAACCGCTGAATGTGGATTGGGACGGCAACGAGCTGCTGCTGTCCGACATTTTGGGCAGCGACCCCGACATTGTTCACCGCGGCGTCGAACAGGAAGCCGAGCGCGATTTGCTGCTGGCCTGCGTTTCGCACCTGCCGCAGCGCGAGCAAACCATCATGCGGTTGCGATTCGGCATCGGCGGGGAACAGGAGCACACGCAAAAAGAGGTGGCCGACTTGCTGGGCATCTCCCAATCCTACATTTCCCGCCTGGAAAAGAAAATCATCAAACGCCTGCGTCGGGAAATCGAGCGTGCCGAATAGCGGCCGCTCCGCAAAAAAGCGGCGGTTGATTGCTCAACCGCCGCCGTTTGGTTATGGGTTTGTTTCTCAGAACCAGCTGCCAATCCAGTCCACCAGATTGTATTCTTTAAAGACCGACACCGTCACCAACGCCACGGTTGACATGATTTTAATAAAGATGTCCAGGCACGGTCCCACGGTATCTTTCAGCGGGTCGCCCACGGTGTCGCCCACCACGGCGGCTTTGTGCGCTTCGGTTCCTTTGCTTTCGCCTTCCACGGCACCGGACTCAATGTGCTTTTTGCCGTTGTCCCAGGCGCCGCCGGCATTGCCGGTGAAAATGGCAATCATAATGGAGCAGATGGTGGAACCAATCAGCAAACCGCCCACAAAGTTGGTGCCGAACACAAATCCCGAAACCACCGGCACCACAATGGCCAGCAACGCCGGCACCTTCATTTCGCCAATGGCGCCCTTGGTGGAAATCTCAATGCAGGTTTTGTAGTCGGGCTTTTCGGTGCCCTTCAAAATGCCGGGGAACAGCTTAAACTGCCGCCGCACTTCGGCCACCATCTTGCGCGCTGCTTTGGCCACGGCGTCAATCAGCATGCCCGAGAACAGAAACGGCAACGCCCCGCCGATAATGGCACCGGCCAGTGTCAGGGGGTCCACAATGTTCAGCAGCAAGTCCCCGCCGCAGGAGAATAAGTACGACATCATCAGTGCCAACGCCGCCAGCGCACCGGAGCCAATGGCAAATCCCTTGCCGATGGCCGCCGTGGTGTTGCCCACCGAATCCAGCGTATCGGTGATTTTGCGCACTTCGGGTTCCAGCTCGGCCATTTCGGCAATACCGCCCGCGTTATCGGAAATGGGGCCATAGGTATCCACCGACACCGTCACCGCCACAAACGAAAGCATGCCCACGGCTGCCATGGCCACGCCATAGGCACCCGATACGCAATAGGCCAGCAAAATGCCCACACCCAAAATAATGCAGGGTGCCATGCACGATTTCATGCCCAGCGCCAGGCCTTGTGTGATGGTCAGCGCGGGGCCTTCCTGCGAAGCCAGTGCCAAATTCTGTGTCGGTTTGTAGTCGGCGCTGGTGTAGTATTCGGCAATCATGCCAATCACAATGCCGGCCACCACGCCCACGGCCACCCCGACCCACGGCGAAATCCAGCCGATGCTGAACCCAAACTCGCGAATTTCCGCGGCCGTCGATTGGCCGAACAGCAAATAGGTGAGAGCCAAGCCGGAGAGCAGGGTCAATCCGGCGGAAATCCAGGTGGACAAATTCAGCTCCCGGTGCGGCGCATCGGAGGCTTTTTTAAACAGCAACGAGGCAATGCCCAGGCAGCAGGCAATCAGGCCGCAGCCGCAAAAGGCCACCGGATACAAATACAGCTTTTCCAACAGGTCGGCCGAAAACAGGCCGGACGACAAAAACAGGTTGATAGCCAGCGTGATGGCCGAAACAATGGCACCCACAAAACTTTCCAGCAGGTCCGACCCCAAACCGGCCACATCGCCCACATTGTCGCCCACATTGTCGGCAATGGTGGCGGGGTTGCGCGGGTCGTCTTCGGGAATATTGGCTTCGGTTTTTCCCACCAGGTCGGCACCCATGTCGGCCGCTTTGGTGTAGATACCGCCGCCCACACGGTTAAACATGGCAATCACGGAACAGCCCAGCGCATAGTTCGACACCGTGGTGGCAAAGGGAATCAGGTCAATCCCCAGCCAGTTGGTGATGTTGTCAAAACTGTTCAGCTGGCCCAATCCCCAGCCGAAAATCAAATACACAATCAGCAGGCCCAGCAACGCAAACCCGGCCACGCACAGGCCCATCACCGACCCGCCGCGAAACGCCACTTTCAGCGTTTTGCCGATTTCTTTGGTGTTCCGTGCTTCGTTGGACACGCGCACATTGGCATAGGTGGCAATCTTCATGCCGATATACCCCGCCAGCGCGCTCATCACCGCGCCGATCACAAAGGCGGCACCGGCATACCATTGCAGCACCACGCCGATCAACACGGCCACCACGGCCACCACCACGGCCAGCACCCGGTATTCGTAACGAATAAAGGCGTTGGCACCCACGCGAATGGCCGAAGCGATTTCCTGCATCTTGTCGGTTCCTTCGTCCAAGCGCTTCACTTTAAAAAAGTTAAACGCCGCAAACGAGAGCGCCAACACAGCCGCAATCATAACCACGGATAAAACTGACATAACAACTCCCTCTTTTCTGCAAACTCGGCGGCCCGTTTCCCACCGCAGCGGGAGCGGGTGAGAGGGCCGCGGTCGGTCCCGATGCCGCATCCCTCAATTCCACCTCATTATACACTATAACCAAAAAGAAAGTGCTTGTCAACCGAATTTTCAATAAAAATAGATAGTTAAAAATTTAACGACCTTTTTGCTGTGTTCGTCGGCCGAAAGTGCAAATATCCCGCAAATTCGCCCCGCTTCGCCCGGCCCCCTTCACAGCTGCCGCTTAATCTTTTCCAAGGCGCCCTTTTCCAGCCGCGACACCTGCGCTTGCGAAATGCCGATTTCCGCCGACACCTCAATTTGCGTCATGCCCTTAAAAAACCGCAACCCCAAAATGCGCTTTTCCCGTTCGTTCAGCCCCTGCAACGCCTCTTTCAGTGCCAGCTCGTCCAGCCAGTTGCTCTCATCGTTGTCGTCGCCGATTTGGTCCATCACATAAATCGTGTCGCCGCCGTCGGAATACACCGGCTCATACAGCGACACCGGCTCCACAATCGCTTCCAGCGCCAACACCACCTCCTCACGCGGCAACGCCAGCACCGCGGCGATTTCCTCCACCGTGGGCTCGCGCAGATGCTCGGCGGTCAGCGATTCTTTCACCTGCATGGCGCGATACGCCGTGTCCCGCATGCTTCGGCTGATGCGAATGGCGTTGTTGTCGCGCAGATACCGCCGAATTTCCCCGATAATCATGGGAACCGCATAGGTGGAAAACCGCACATTTTGCGAAATGTCAAAATTGTCAATGGACTTAATCAGTCCAATGCACCCCACCTGAAACAAATCGTCGGGATGTTCGCCGCGTTGCGAAAACCGCTGAATCACACTCAGCACCAGCCGCAAATTGCCGTTCACCAACGCTTCGCGGGCTTGCCGGTCGCCCTCTTTCACCCGTTGCAACAGTTGCCGCTTTTCCTGCTCGCTCAGCACCGTCAGAGAAGCGGTGTTCACGCCGCACAGGTCCACCTTGTTATACACTCGGCCATCTCCCTTCCGCTTCAGTATGGGAGACGAACACCGTCGGCAATCATCTGGCATATTTTTCCCGCCGCCCGCATAGTCTAATTCACGGAGGTGTCAACATGATTTGCAGAATAACCGATATGCACGACAAAGAGGTCATCAATATTTGCGACGGTATGCGCCTGGGCTGCGTGGACGATGTGGAAGTCGATACCTGCACCGCTCAGCTGGTATCGCTGGTCATTTTCGGGCGCGCCAAATGCCTGGGTTTGTTGGGTCACGATGACGATATCGTCATCGGCTGGAAAGAAATCGAAGTCATCGGCGAACAAACCATTCTGGTCAACCACCCGCTCCCGTGCCGGTTGAACGACAACCGCTGCCGCCGCAAAACCGTGTTGCAGGGTATTTTCAAAAACAGCTAACATCTTAAAATAGTCGCGCACCATCTTAAAATAGTGGTATCTTTCGACGCCGGTGTGTGCTACAATAGGAGTGTCACAAAATCGGAAGTCAAACAGGGGGAGATACCGTGCAACTGCATTGTCTGGATTCCATCGCCGACGAAAACTTAAAACTGATTCCGCAAAGCACCGTTCGCAGCATGACCTTCGGGCCGGAAGAAGCGCGCAACGCCATTTGGGACATGTATGTCACCAAAAACGGCCGTTGCTTTTTCTCCCTGTGCGGCGAACAAACGGTGAGTGCCGCCGTCAGCCTTTATGAATATTGCTATGCCACCAACGAGGCCAAGCTGTGTTTCAACCTGTCCGAACAGGTGTGCCAGTTCGGAGAAGCCGTCACCGCCAGCAAAATCCACACCTCAATCACCGAAATCAACGACGGCCGCCTCATCATGACCACGCACACCACCGCCAAATCGCCGGTGCACCCGCATTGGCATCCCGAACCGTTCTACAACCATGTGTTCGAAGGCTATCAGGGCTCCTGCATTTTAATCTACAACCCGCTCACCGGTGCCCTGGAAAACCGCGGCATTCCCGTCCCGCACGAATCCATATACGGCGCCGCCTACGACCCACGGCACAATGTGCTGTATTTCACCGGCTATTTCCGCGGGCATTTGTACAGCTACGAACTGAACGGCGGCGCCGTGCGCGACTATGGCAAAGTCACGGAATTCGGGTCGTTCCGTTTGTTCCGCGCCGCCGACGGCAACATATACAGCGCTTCGCGCAGCGGCAATTTCTACCGTGTCAACACCGACACCCGCGAAATCGAAGAACTGGGCATTCTCTTTCCCAAAGACTACGAACCCTATTCCACCGAAAAGCATGTGCAGCTGGACTATCTGGCCGACGGCCCCGACGGCTGCCTCTACCTCAAATATATATACGGCAAAAACCTGTACCGCTATTCCTACCAAGCCAACACCCTGGAACCGGTGGGGGACTACCGCCCGGCCAGCCTCACCCTGTCGCATCCCTATTCCGCCTACGGCCTGTTTTTCGATGAAAACGGCATTTTGTGGTACACCATCAGTGCCGCCGGTTCCATGGAACAAAGCAACTGCAACGCCTATTTGTGCCGCTGGGATGTTCTCGGCGGCGGCGCGCCGGAAAACAAAGGTCTCATCGGCACCGAAGAACAATCGGTGGTGATTCCGTCGGAAATGCGCTATCACAACGGCATTGTCTATATTTCCGATTCCAACCATCTGTTCGACCCGCCCGGCATTTTCACCATCGATTTGCACAAACTGGAAGCTCTGCACTATTCCGTGTCCGAGGCCGCGCTTCCGTTCACCAAAGACATCATGAATTACAGCTGCCTCAAAGACCCCAAACGGTTCTACAAATTCTCCCCCGAAGACTACCGCCGGCAAGAGGAACGGCACGCCCCGTTTTTGCGCTATCTGCGGGAATACACCCGCTTTCTCGAAGACAACGATTTGTCGGTGCCGGCCCAAACCGTCACCGCCTACCCGTTGTGGAAGCTCACCGGCAGCGAGGCGTCGGCGGTGCGGTCGGTTCATTTTGAGGGCGACACCCTGTGCGCGGAATTCGGCAACGACAACCGCTGCTTTGCGTTCCGCACCGACACCCAAGCCGTCACCCCGCTGGCTCACTACACGCAACCGTCATCGTCCTTTCCGATGCCGCCGGCCGAAGCCGTGCCCTGCGCCGCCGGCCGTCGGTTCCGCGCTCAGGTCACCGCCGGTGCCGCCGTGGGCGAAGGCCGCAGCCTGTGCGGCACCAAAGACGGATTGCTGTTTCTTTGGGACGGCCGCCACAGCTTCAACCTCGGCGCCTGCCCGAATTGCAGCGGGGAAGTGGTAGACATTTGCTATTGCGAAGCCACCCGCACCGCCTATGGCCTCATCGGTTCTCATAACGACATCGGCATTGTCTTTTCCTACGATGAACTCCGCGGCGTGCGCTATCTCGGCCGCCTGCATTTCAACACCGACACCGGCCTGTATTGCAGCAGCGTTCTCGGCTGCATTGCCGTGAACAAACGCGGCAACGAAATCGCCGTCGGTTCCCGCGAACGCATGGGCGTGCTGTACCGCCTCCGACTTTTTTAAAAAAGTAAAAAAAGGGCTTGCCTTTTTTCATCGGTTGTGGTACAATACTACGGCAATATTATGCATACGGGTGTGTTTGCGCTCCGGCGGTGCCGCACAGCGGTTCCGGAGATGCGGGGGAAATCTGTCATCCGCCGTAGCACCCGTAGAGGAAAAACCAAGGAGGAAATATTGTATGTCAGTCGTATCCATGAAACAGCTGCTGGAAGCCGGTGTCCACTTCGGTCACCAAACCCGCCGCTGGAACCCCAAAATG
>CAYMDU010000036.1:0-13879 GCA_964389495.1 uncultured Eubacteriales bacterium | reverse complement strand
TTCACTGCCTTCGCGACCTTACGCAGGGGAGGCTTGAGTGCCCTCTCCGTCACGGCTGCGCCGTGCCACCTCCCCCAAAGAGGGGGGCAAGGGGATTGTGCAAAACACAGGGACGGCAGTAAAAGCCCCCCTTGTGTAAAGGGGGGAAGTGGCGGTGAAACCGCCACAGGGGGGATTGGTGGCTGGGACTTGTTGTTGCGTGTGATTTTTGGGACTGTTTCATCCCTTGAAACTGTAACAACCCCTCCGGCTTTTTGCTTCGCAAAAATCCACCTTCCCTTACACAGGGGAGGCTTGAGGGGATTGTGCGAATTTCAAGTAATGCGACTTCGCTGTGTCTCGGTCACGCTCAGGCTCTGACAGCCCACCGGGCTGTCATTCACTGCCTTCGCGACCTGACACAGGGGAGGCATGACGAGATTGCAAAAATCTCCAACCCGCGGCCTTACGCAGGGGAGGCTGGCAGGTTACAATATGAAGTGCAACACTTGAAAAAAAGGAAGACATTAAAACCGCCGCCCCCAAGTGGGGCGGCGGTTACACGCAAACACACAGATACTCAGGCGGCGCGGCGGGCGGCCAGCAACCGGGCCGACCAATACGCACTGTTCAGCTGTTGCACCTTGGTGGGACTGTTGGGATTGTTGCAGGCCACAAACCGGTTGTCGCCAATGTAGATACCGGCAAATTGCACCGCCCCGCCGATGTCGTTGCAAAACAGCAAAATATCTCCCGGTTGCAACGCCGACAGCGGTGCTTCCGCCCCATAGGACTGCATGGCGGCGGCGCGGTTGGGCACGGTGTAGCCCGCCTGCTTGTAGCAATACACCACAAATCCGGGATTGTCAAACGCATCCGGCCCTGACGCCCCGGTTTTAAACGGCGTGCCAATCAGCGACACCGCCGTTTGCGCAATGGCGTTGCCCTGTGCGGTGCTGCCGTTTTCACCCACCACCGGCGGCACCGTGGTGGCGACGGTTTGCTCGCCGGAAGCCGTGGAAGCGGCGCCGTAGCCCGTGGCGGCCGTGGTGTTTGTGGTGGTAGTGGTAGCGGTTGTGGTTGTGGTGGTGTGCAGCGAATACGATACCGACCCCTTGGTGATCACGGTCACATCGTCGTTGCCCCGGTTGCACCCGCCCAAAAGCAGGCAGCACAGCAGGCCCACACACAGTATCAGCGGAACCCTATGTTTCATACATCTCACCTCTTCTTTATTGTAGACCAACCGCCGCAAAAAAGCAATCGTTTTTCCAAAGAAAGGACTAGCTTTTTGCGGTGGAATGTGATATACTGTCCATAAAGAAAGGCGAGAGAGGTGTATTTATGTACAAAAAATGGATAGGCCTGCTTGGCACAGGCGTGTTATTGTTGGCTGCATGCGCATGCACAGCCAAGCCCATCGGCGATACCGTGGTCACCGGCGGGGCCGCCACCACCGGCAGCACCGAAGAAATGGCCGCCACTACCACCGAACCCATCACCGTTACCGTCACCAACACCGACGGCGCGGCCCTCACCAACAGTCAGGGCACCACCGTCACGGTCCGGCAAGACAGCACCGTGGTTACCAAACCCGATGGCAATCCCGAAACCCGGCCCGGCGGCGATGTGGTCACCCAAACCACCGCCACCACGGCCACCACATCCGGCAAGGCCACCCAGGGCAAAATCACGCAGGGCGAAGGCGGCGTGATTGTCGATGACGAACCCGACATCACCACCGTTAAAAAGTTCGGCACCACAACCACGGCCAAAAAAACCACAACCACCACAACCACCGCCAAGAAAACCGTCACCGTCACCAACACCGACGGCTCGGCCCTCACCAACAACAAAGGCACCACCGTCACGGTCGATGCCAACAGCACCGTGGTCACCAAGCCCGACGGCAATCCCGAAACCAAGCCCGGCGGAGATGTGGTCACCCAAACCACAACCACGGCATCCACCACGGCTGCCACCACTGCCGCGCCGGTTACCACCGCTTCGTCGGCCACCGCCAGCCGCTCCGCCGGCTGGTCGCCGTGGGTGTGAGTCGGTCGTTTTCACTCGGTCACCGTGCCTGCTTTTCACCGCCCACTCTCGGCGAGAAAGCAGGCATTTTTTGCGAAAGTATTAAATTTATGCGATTTTCCGTTTTGGGGGTGGACAAGTGCGGCAATCTCGTGTACAATAAGACTATTGTAGTTTCAAGGAGGAAACCATCATGTCTGTAAAACGCATTCTGCGCTCATCGCTGGCCCTGTTGTCGGTGGCGGCATGCCTGCTCATCAGTGCGTGCTCCACTCCCCAAGTGGCCATGAAAGTGGGCGGCAAAGTCTACGAAATGGGCGACTATTTGGCCTATGCTCTCGGTACCGCCATGTCCGACAGCAACGCCTACATCTACCTGTCCTACTACGGCGAAGACGCACTGGCCATGGATTTTGTCTATGGCGAAGGCGACGACGAACAAGATGTCACCATGGAAGAATACCTCATTCTCACCACGCGCGACATGATGGTTCGCCAAAAAGCGCTGGAAGATATGCTGGCCGAAAACAACCTGGCCTGGGACGAAGAACTGGAAAAAGCGGCCGACGAAGATTTGAAAGATCTCGAATCCGATGCCTACCTGTCCCGCGGCTTCACCAACGACCGGTACATCGCCATGTACAAAGCCTTCCAGCTCAACGAAGCTTCTTTGTTCGACGGGTTCTACAACAAGGGCGGTCTGCGCGAAGTGGCCGAAACCGAAATCCGCCAGTATTTCGACGACAACTACCTCAGCTACTACCTGTTTGAAGTGTCGCTGGTAGACGACGAAAAAGCTGCCCTGAGCGACGAAATCATCGCCGACTATCAAACCCATTTCAATGCCTACCTGGCCACCTTTAACAAAACCAAGAAAACGGCCGACGATTTCCAGGTTATCTACCGTCAGTTCCTGGAAGATACCGCCGAGGACGAGGAAGAAACCGACGATACCGCGGATACCACCGCCGACACCGCGGCCGATGAGGATGAGGAAGAAGAAGAAACCACCGCCCGCCAGGATATTATCAAAGAGGCCGACGGCGTGGACGAAGATTTGGTGGAAGCCATCGAAGAAATCGAAGAAGGCGCCGCCAAAGTGGTCACCTACAAGAAAAACGGCACCACCAACACCATGGCGCTGATTTTCCGCATGGACCCCGAAGCCGACCGCGGCGACGATGTGGACTACTACGAAGACAGCCGCGACCAAACCCTGCAATACATGAAGTACGATGAGTTCGACGCCGAAGTGGAAGAACGCGCCGCCGAACTGATGAAAACCGCCGACATCAACAACAAAGCCCTGCATGCCATTGACTATGCCGAGTTGATTTTCGGTAACGACTAATCCGTTCAACCAAACAGCGCATGTCAACAGAACAGCTCACCGAAAAAGAACCGCCGCGGCGGTTCTTTTTTCATTGTCAATAAAAACAGCCTTCCCATGCGGGAAGGCTGTTATTCTCATCGACCCTCATTGCCGGCGCAACAGCAACGCGGCGGGCTTGTTTTCCACCGTCACGGTGTGGCTGCCTTCGGCCTGCTCGCCGTCCAGCGACCACGCCGGGTTGCCTTCGATGGCAAATTCGGCGCGCGAGGCCTTGAAAAATTCAAACAGCGTCTTGTCAAACACACCGGTGTTGATAGACGACAGCAGCTTGCCCAAATCCGCCAAATTGCGCGGCGGCCGCACCAGCACCGCTTCGAACAGGCCGTCGCTCATGTCCACCAGCTTCGGGTCCAGTTTCACCAGCCCCGCCACCGAAGTGGAATTGCACATGGCGCCAAACAGAAAATCGCCTTCCAGTTCGCGGTCGTCGGTTTTCACCCGCATGTGATACGGCCGCAACGACGACAGCTCTTTGGTTCCCTGCAAAATATAGGCAAAATGCCCCAACGCGTTTTTGGCGCTTTGCGTGGCGTTGTAGGAGGCTGCGGTGAACGCCCCGAACGACGCAATATAGGAAAAATAGCGGTCGCCGTTAAAACAGCCCACATCCAGTTCTTCGGTGTGCCCGTCCACAATGGCGCGCACGGCCTCGTCCGGCCGCGACGGCAACTGCAAACTGTTGGCAAAATCGTTGGTGCTGCCCAGCGGCACATAGCCCAGCGGCACCCGGTCGGGACAGCGAAGCAATCCGTTAATCACCTCGCCCAGCGTGCCGTCGCCGCCGCAACACACCACCAGGTCGTGTTGCATGGCCTGTTCTTTGGCCACGGTTTCGGCCTCGCCGCGCGCCGCAGTCACAAACGAAGTCACCCGATACCCGCGGCGGCAAAACCCGTCCACCAGCGGAAACAGCGCCCGCTTGCCCTGCGTTTTGCCGGCTACCGGATTCACAATCAGTAACACGCGCTTATCCATTTGTCACACCCCTGCTTTCCCATCGGTACGGTTGCTGCGCAGCAGCAAATCGGAAAGATAAAACATCGATTGCGCCGTGGACACCTCGTCCTCCGGCAGTGTGCCCCGCAGCGTGCCGTCGTCCTGTACGGCAAAACTGCGGTGCGTGGCCAGCAAATCTCGGCCGAACATCACATTTTCGGCACGGCTGTCGGCCACGCCGAACAGCCCCAACAGCGTGGGCAGCATGTCCACCTGCCCGCCCACGGTGCTCACGGTGTGCGGGTCGTCAATGCGGTCCGACGCCACAATCATGGGCAGCGTGTATTCCTCGCCGTCGGCCAAAAACCAATCTTGCCGGGCCTCGTCGCTCAAATTGTCCACCCAGTGCGGATAGTATTTGTGCACGCCGCCGTGGTCGCCCACCACCACCACGGCGGTGTTATCCAACAGCCCGCGCGCATCCAGCGCGTCCAAAAACAGGCCCAACTGCCGGTCGGTGTAGTGTACTGCCTGCAAATAGTCGCCCATGGGATTGGCCGCCAGCTCGTCACTCAGCACCAGGCTGTGTTCGCTGTGCGGCACCTCGCACGGAATGTGCGAAGAGCAGGTAACCGCGTGCACATAAAACGGCTGTGCCGGCGTCTGCTCGCTCAGCTTGGCCAGCGTTTGGTTAAAGAAACTGGCGTCTGACAAATAGCCGTTCAACAGCTCGTCTTGCGTGTAGTCCATGGTCACCGTGTCAAAGCCAAAGGTATCCAATATATCCTGATAATTCCACACGGAATTGCTGGCCCCGTGATAGTAGCCGGTGGTGTACCCCTGTTGCGCCAGCAACGCGGGCAACGCCGCGTAGTCGTTATCGGCATAGGCGCCGAATGCATAACTCTTGTTGGGCGGCAGCAACCCGGTCATCAGCAAAAAATCGCAATCGGCGCTGTTGCCGCTTTTCACCTGTTCGTACAGTGTGTCAAAGGTGTAGCCCGATTGCATCAATCGGTTCAGCGTGGGCGTGATTTCCTGCCCGTTCAGCGATTGCCCCAGCACAAAACTTTCCAGCGACTCAAATTGAATCACCAGCAAATTCTGCCCGGCCAACTGCCCTTGGTGAGCGCCGGTTGGCTCATCGGCCTGTTGCCAGTCGCGGAACGCCTGCAACAGCGCTTCGTCGTCGTCGGTGGCCACCGCGTCGGTCACTCGGCCGGTGAGCGTGGCCGCCACATCCGCCGCGTGAAATCCCACAAACGAAAAATACTGTGCCTGTTGCAGCGTGTCGGCGGTGACATACAGCCGGCGATAGGCCGCCCGCCCCACACCGCAAGCACTCAGCACCGGCAACACCGCCAGCGCCGTTACCGAACAGCACAGGGTGATGGCGGTGCCGCGCCATGGGCGCCGCACCGGTGCGGCCGGCTGCCATCCACGGCGATGCGCCAGCACCAGCACCGCCGCCCACAGCGCCCAATCCGCCAACAACAGCAAATCCCAAAAGGTGAGCAGCGTGGGCAAAATGGCCGACACCGTATCCTGCCCGGTGGACGACCCCAACAGCGGCAACATCACGGCCGACGGCAACACATTGTAGGCGCGCAGATACACCGTGTCAACAAACACCAGCAGGGTGAGCACGCCGTTCAGCACCCCCACCGTTATCAAACGGGCGCGCGGCGCCAACAGCCGCGACCACCCAAACACCAACCACAAACAGGCCAGGTGCAACGGCAAATAGGGGAGTACGCGCCACAGCCCGGCTCCCAGCGCCAATGTGTAGGGATTGCTGCCGGCAATCAAGCATTGCAGCCAAATATCCTTTCCCAGCACGCCCAGCATCGGCAGCCAAACACACAGCCACACTGTAACGCGCCGAGGCCAATCGGTTCGTTGTTGCATTTGTTTCACCTTCGTAGTTTATCATAGCATGATTATATATAAAAGGCAATAAACAATCTGTTACAATTTGTGAATTTTCCGAAACGCGGTTGACAGACGGGAGAGAACACAGTACAATAAATAGGTAACAGAAACGAGGTGTCACCATGGGCTGGTTTTCCCGCGGCGAAAAAAAGAACAAGCGCCCCGCCGGGCTGGACCGAATCGACGGCAAATTGGTTGCCTACGCCGTGCGGCGCGGTTCCGCCGGAGAAACGGTCATCGGTAAAAACGGCCGCATTTGCGCCGCCACCGGCACCGTGGAACTGCGGTTCGAAAACGGCAGCGTGCCGTTTTCCTGCCCGGCCGAAACGCTGGAATTTGGGGAACTGCTCAGCAAAAACGGCGTGCTGCTCACCGGGGACGATACCGTCACCGGTCGGCGCCTCACCGTGGTGGCCTACTATTCCTACTACCGAAAATGAACACAAAACCGAGGTGCACAACATGAAACAATCGTCTTGGTTTGCCGGCCTTTGTGCGGCTGTCTTGCTGCTGGGCAGCGCCGCACCGGTGTTGGCGGCTCCCGCAGCCGACACCACCGACACCACGGCCGACATCACCGAAACCACAGTCGCCGATACCACCGAAGCGGCCGGCACCGGCCTCTTGGCCGAACCCATTGCCCTGGTCACCGAGCCGGACGAAATCGGCAACAAAGTGTATTATTACGACGGCGCCAAAAAAGTGCAGCCCGAAGACTTCACCTGGGTGCCGGGCAAAACCGGCCTGGCGGTGCAGCTCAACGGCAGCACCCAATACTTGCGGTATTCGTCGGCTCAAACCCTCAAATTGGAATCGTTCACCTTTGCGGCGTGGGTCAACTGGCAGGGCGGCGAGGCGGCCGACCAACGCCTGCTCACCGTCTACCGCAACGAAAACCGCTTTATCACGCTCTCACTCAACCGACAAGACGAAGCCGCCGGCATCCACGGCCTTTGTGCCGAATGGCAAGACCGTTCCATCGAACCCATCACCCTGTTTTCCCAAACCAACGGCATCACCACCACGGCGCCGGAAAGCGGCGTGTGGCACCATGTGGCGGTTACGGTGGCGCCCACAGCGTTCACCGTGTATGTTGACGGCACCGCTCTCTACCAAGCCGACATGAGCGCCCAGCCGGTGGATTTGGCCGCCATGCGGCTGAACACCTTTGCGGTGGGGCGCGGAATCGAAGGCGAGCCAACGCTCAACGCCCTGCTGGACGATGCCTA
The DNA here is from genome assembly GCA_964389495.1 of uncultured Eubacteriales bacterium. Taxonomy (GTDB): domain Bacteria; phylum Bacillota; class Clostridia; order Oscillospirales; family Acutalibacteraceae; genus RGIG3009. The sequence continues at coordinate 6,376 of CAYMDU010000036.1, read as the reverse complement.
CCTCTACCCGCAAGCCCTCACCGACAACGAGGTGGCCCTGCTGGCCGCCGGGCTCAATCCGGCCGACGGCGGCACACCGCCCACCGCCACCACCTACCTGGCCACGCGGCCCCGCACCACCACGGTGGCGGGCAGCGTTTCGGCCGGCGAAAAAAATACGCTGTTCGGCGTGCCGGTGATGCTGGTGGTGATTCCCGCCGCAGTGATAGTGGCCGCGGTGGTGCTGTCGTTGGTGTTCAGTGCCCAAAAGCGCCACGCTTCCGTGCCGGACGGCGAAGAATTCCCCACCATTCTGGCCGGCATGGCCGTTGAACCCGAAGCAGAACCCGAACCCGAAACGGACGAGGAAAAGGAGGGCGATGCGGAATGAAACGCATGTTGCACACCGTGTGCCTGGCTGCCGTGTTGCTGTTGGTCGGCGCTTTCGGCGTTGGTGCCGGCACCGCGCAACAGGTGGTGCTTTCGGAATTCGGCGAATCGCTGATGCTGTCGGCACAACAAGAGCCGGCCGTGTGGGAGCAACCCACCCTGCAAGCGGGCGAAGCACTGGCCACCCCCGGCACCCTCACCTTGGCTAATAACACCACGGCCGAACACACTGTCACCCTGGACAGCGTGGAATTGCCCTATGATAATACCGCCGCGCTCACCTATCTCAACCACCTGCACCTCACCGTGTGCGAGGGCGACACCGTGCTGTATAGCGGCCCGTACAGCCGCATAAACGACAAAGACGGCGGCCTGGTTCTCAGCCGTCGCCTGGCTCCCGGCGAAACCGCTACCTACACCGTCGGCCTGCGTTGCGACTACACCTTCACCGGCGACAGCACAGGGCTGGAAAACGGCACCCTGTTGAACTGGCAGTTCTACACCGTGGTGCAAACCCCGGCCAACGCCACCGCCGCCGCGTTCAGCGACCCGGCCCTGCGCGAAGTCCTGTTGGCCGTCGGTGCCGCCGCGGTGCTGCTGGCCGTGGTGGTTGTAGCCGAATGGGTCAAAAAGAAAAAAGCCGAAAAGTAAAAACAGCCGAACGCGTTGCCGCGTGTTTCTCGGCACCCCGTCACCGCCTCCCACCGGGAGGCGGTTCTGCTTTTCGGCCGACTCCGCTCACGGCCTTATTTTCAGGACACGCACAGTCCCGTCTTGCCTTCCCACGGGGGAGGCGGCGGTGCAATCGCCTCAGGGGGATTGTCGGCCGGGAGTGATTGTTGTGTGCCAACTTTCGGACCGCTCCCCTTGAAATGGTAACAACCCCATGCTTAAAAATTCGAAAAGTTGCACAAAAACACTTGACAAGCGGGGGGGATAGTAAAATATACTTGACCATATAATCAAACCGCACAACTGCGTTGCGCGGCACCCACCACAGTGGGGGAGAAAGGGGAAGATTCTATGAAACATGGCACACGCCGGCTCGTTTCGCTGGGGGCAGCGCTCACGCTGCTGATCACCTGCGGCATTTCGGGGCTGGTATTGCCGGCTTCGGCGGCCGCTTCGTCCACCGAAACCAACCTGCTCAACAACGGCGACTTTGAGCAAGGCGCCACCAACTGGGCCACCTACACCATTTTGGGCGACACCGGTGTCGCCTACGAATTTGGCGTTGACGGCGCGGGCAAAGACGGCAGCAAGGGTGCCAAGCTCACCGTCACCAACACCGAAAGCGACAAAACCACGCGGCAGGGCAGCATCCGCTACAACGCCGCGTTCATGAGCCAGCTGGAAGAAAACACCACCTATGTGTTTTCCTATGACTACAAATTCGAAGGTACCGGCGCCGGCACTCGCTTCACCTCGTTGGTAGCACCGGGCACCGGCTCCACGGGCTGGGCCTCCACTTCGTGGACAACGGCCAACGACTGGACAGCGTTCAGCATGGAATTCACCACCGGCACCGGCCTCAGCGCCAATGTCGGTTGGGAATGGCTGGTCGAAGTCGTCATGTACGATACCCAGGTTGGCACCGGCACGGCCTATTTCGACAACTTTAAGTTGGTGAAAAAGGTCACCATGCCTGCTCCCTCTACCGAAACCAACCTGCTCACCAACGGCGACTTTTCCGGCGGTTCCACCGGCTGGATTCTCAGTAGCGCCGCCACCGTGGGCGACAGCTACGGCAAAGACGGCGCCGGCCTGAAAATCGCCGTGCAAAACACCGCGGGCAGCGCCACCACCCAGTGGCCTGAAGCTCGGTTCGGCTCGGCCTTTTTCGGTCTGGTCAAGAAGAATACCTCCTATGTGTTCTCGTTTGACTACAAATGGGAAGGCACCGGCGCGGGCGCACGCTTTGTGGCGCATGAAAACACCGCCGCCGGCTGGACCGGCGATTGGAAAACAACAGCCGGCCTAAACAAAACCGATTGGACCACCGTCACCATCGAATTCACCACCAACGATACCGTCAGTGTGAACGGTACCTGGGAGTGGCAGGTGGAAGCCCTCATGTACGACAACCAAATCGGCAACGGTGCCGCCTATTTTGACAATTTCAAATTGGTGGAAAAAGCGGCCACACCCACACCTACACCTACACCCACACCTACACCGTCCACAAGCAACCTGCTTATCAACGGCGACTTCGAACAGGGCAACACCAACTGGGCCAGCTACACCAACAGCGGCGCCTCCGGTGTCACCTACGAAATCGGCGTTGACGGCGCGGGTAAAGACGGCGGTAAGGGTGCCAAAATCACCGTTACCAACACCGACACGGCCAAAGAAAACCGCCAGGCCTCCATTCGCTACGACAGCGATTTCTTCACACTGCTTCAAGAAAACACCACCTATGTGTTTTCCTATGACTACAAGTGGGAAGGCACCGGCGTGGGCACCTGGTTTGAACCCATGAAAAATCCGGGCACCGGTCACACAGGGGATTGGAAAAAATCGTCCTTCGGCAAGGAAGCCGATTGGACCACCGTCACCATCGAATTCACCACCGGCACCGGCATCACCGCCGACAAAGGCTGGGAATGGTTGGTGCAAACCCTGATTTATGACAGCCAGGTTGGCACCGGCACCGCCTATTTCGACAACTTCAAATTGGAAAAGTCAACGGCGTTGCCCAAAGCCACCGCTCTTGCGATTGTGGCTGAATCCGACACCGTCAAGCTGTGGCCGCAGGGCAGCAGTACGCTGTCGCTTCGCAGCACGCCGGCCGAAGCCGCCATTGGCACCATCACCTGGTCGTCCAGCGACAGCAGCATTGTGTCGGTGGACCAAACCGGTAAGATTGCCGCCGTGGCGGATTCCGGCACGGTCACCGTCACTGCCACCAGCGACCTCGGCCTCTCCGCCAGCATCAAAGTTACCATCGACGAATACGCCAACCTGCTGCTCAACGGTGACTTTGAACAAGGCGACCTGTACTGGCCCGACAACGCCAACATCCAAGCCGGCGTGGGCAAAGACGGCAGCTACGGCCTGGTGTTGGATACCACCGGCGACCGCTTCTACAAAGGCTCCCTGGCCGTGAAGCCCGGCACCACCTACATTGTGGAATGGGACTATCTGGCCACCAACAACGCCGAGCTCCGCCTGTGGGCCGGCAGCATCGGGTTGTCGAACATCGCCAAAGAGGGCGACGGCTCCGAATGGCAACACGCCAGTGCCATCTTCACCACCTCGGCCAGCATGGCCGAAATCAACAGCAATGCCTACCTCGGCTGGGTCTTTGCTGTGGTGAGCGACAAAGTGGGCACTCCCGCCGCGGTTGTCGATAACATCACCCTGTGCATGTACGATTCCCGCGTGCCGCTCACGTCCATGACACTCTCGCACGAAAGCATCACGCTGATGCCCGGCCGCACGCAGGCGGTTACCGTCATGCCCACGCCCACCGATGCCAACATCAACGGCATGAAATGGTCTTCCAGCGATGAAGATGTGGCCACCGTGGAATACGGTGTTATCACCGCCATCGGTAAAGGCACTGCCACCATCACCGCCGAAAAGGACGGCAAAAAGGCCACCTGCACCGTGACGGTTGCGGGCGATTCGGCTCTGATTGCCAACGGCACCTTCGACAAGGCCGCCAGCAACTGGACACTGGCCGGCAACGCCGCCATCGAATCCGGTGTGGGCGTGAACAACACCAAGGCCGCGGCTCTCAGCGGCGACGGCACCTTCACCTACAACATCGCCGGCATCAAGAGCGACGCCACCTACAATCTGTACTTCCGCTACCGTTCGGCCAGCGGCAGCAAGCTGGGCGTGAGCCTGGCCAACGGCTCCGCCGAACTGCTGAACCAAACCGTCACCGGCGAAGGCGCATGGACCAAAGCCTCCTACGAAATCAAAACCGGCACTCTCACCGACGACACCACCGTGTTCACCATGCAGGTGGCGGGCGGCAACGGCCCCATCTATGTGGACAATGTGTACCTGGTGGAAGCGGTCACCATGATCGACTTTGTGGTGGAAGGCCTGGCCTGGGATAACAACGAACAGGTTACCCCGGGCACAGAAATTCAGTTCTTTGTCACCATCACCAACCAGGGCGAAGACCCGGTGCCCGCCGGCTCCACCATCAACATCGACATCTGCGCCGACAGCAAGGTGATTCAGCGCATCCCCTACACCTTCGCCACCGACTTTACCACCGGCTCACGCGCCTTGGTGGAAGGTACCGAAAAATGGGCGGCCGTGAAGGGCGACCATGTGATTTCCGCGCGTGTGAACTCCACTTTGTCGGTGCTGGAATTCAACCCCGATAACAACAACACCGTGCAGTCCGACCTGCGCGTGAACGAAACCATTTTGGAAGCGCCGGAAATTGCACAAAAGGCCGGCTTTACCACGCTGGGATTCAGCGACGATTTTGACACGCTGGATACCATCGACACCAACGCTACCGGATTGGACGGCTACAAATGGTATGTCACCCGTCCCTACGGCGCGGCCACGGCCAAGCCGGATGCCTACTCCATCGAAAACGGTGTGCTCACCATCAAAGACAAGGTGCCCACTTACAACATGACCCTCAGCTCACTGGATTACACCAACGGCATCGGCTACAAGTGGAACAAGAGCTACCTCGAATACCGCTTCCGCATCCCGCGTCCGCGCGAGAACACCGAAACCGAAAAGGGTATCCCGGCCATCTGGTCGTTGCCGGCCGATTGCCTCAAAGAAAATTCCAACAGCAAGTGGGTGGAAATGGACTGGATGGAATACTGGGGCATCACCAGCACCAACCCGGACGGTTGGTACACCATCACCTTGCACGACCGTGAAAACAAAGACGGCGTGAACCAGTACTACAATGTCAACTCCAACGCCAACAAACAGGGCTTGGGCGACGGCGAATGGCACACCATGGCCTACCTGTGGGTGCAAGATCTGCTGATTGGCTATCTCGACGGCGAAGAAGTGTTCCGTTTGGCCTACAACGAAGACACCTTCTCCGACCCGATGCCCAATGTGAAAATCCCCGGTGAAAAGGGTGGCATCGGCGCCTTCTCCTACATGAACGATGAGTTGCTGGTTATGCACTTGGGCGGATCCTACGACAACCCCGTCGAAATCGACTACCTGCGCATCTGGACGAGTGTGGACGGCGGCAGCTACACGCCCGACGACGATGACGACGATGAGAACAACACCGTTCTTGTTGACATGGATGCCGAGCAGTTCTGGTTCAACTTCTGCACCGACGACTACGGCGACAACATCGCCGAAATCACCTATGACAACTACCTGAATGTGTTGGCGGGTGAGGAGGTCTGGAACCAGCTCAGCGCCGATCGCCGTGCCGAAATCAATGCCTACCTCACGGCCAACGGCCAACCCACTTTCGACGAGTTGTTGCTGGCTGCCAAGGCCATGAAGGAACTGGTCGATTCCGGCTGGACACCGGATGACGAAGACATCACGGAACCGGACGACGAGGACATTCCGAATCCGGGCGACGAGGATACCGAACCCGACACCACGCCCGACATCGACACCAACGAACCGGACGATGACGACATCGGTGCCGAAGGCAACACCAAAACAGGCGCCACTTCGGCCCTGCCGGCTGCGCTGGCAGTGGCAGTGGCCATGAGTGCCGCGGTGCTGTGGCTCACCGGCAAACGCCGCAAGGCCTAAATCGGCTCTCCTTAAAGTGCAGGGAACCCCCTGCGAATAGCACAAACCCGGCGGCGCCCCATTGGGGCGCCGCTTTTTGCTGCCTTTGCGGTGTTACACATTATCGGGGATTGTAGTTTACCACACCATCCGGTGTCACTTTCAAGACACGCGGGGGATTATTTTGAAAAGTTTCTCGCAAAAGGGGCGTTACTCAGAAAAACACCCTTGTGTGAGTTCCCGTACAAACGAGAGGAAAATCAAGGCTCCCCTGTGTAAGGGGAGCTGTCGGCGCAGCCGACTGAGG
>CAYMDU010000035.1:0-14144 GCA_964389495.1 uncultured Eubacteriales bacterium | reverse complement strand
GGGAAGACACCATGCTGGAAAATGATGTTTCCATGCTGCGGAAATTGCAAACCGGTTTGAAGAAAGTGACGCAAAGTGTGCGAACGCACAACAAAGTGTTTAGCAAGAGCTCTTTGGAAACAATGGCACGAAAGTTAATGCGCCAAGCCAATGCGCGCGGCGATGTGAACGAACTGTCTGCCTTAATCAATGAGGTGTACTCATTTATCATCAACGGTGAAGATGTGTCTTGGGAAAGTATTCGAGAAAGGGCCCAAGATTCTGTGAGCTGGCTGATGCAGCACGAACAGCACGAGCAAAAGCGTGATGAATATGCTGACGAGATTTTGGCTCATCTTCGCACATTGCGTGTATCGTTAAATGAATTTCAAAAGCAAGAAGCAAAGCAAGCATATGGAAGTTATGCTGTGTTTCGCCAAAAAGCGATGGGAAAAGTTGCTTTCGTCAAAGATGGGGTTCCTTTGGATATGGCATGGCAAGAATTGTGCGAGTTGTATCCGTCGTTTTTTGACCGAGAGATATCAACGAACGACCAGCCCTTGGCATTGATGGAGGTTCTTGACGAGCTAAAAAACAGTTATGTGGAAGAATATTATTTCCAAGATGAAATGCACCGGCAAGAACTATTTGAAGAAATCTATGACGGATATTGGAATGTGACCACCTTGCATACCATGGCGGATACACACAGCAGCAATATTGCTTTGCTTCGAATCAAGCACCGGCAGCAAATGGATCGTTTGCGCGAATCTCACGCGAGGAAAGAAGCGGAATTGCGACGCTCACAAACCGTAGCTGTTGAAAAGTTAAAAGAAACAAGAGAACGGCGCACAGCAAACGACAGACTGCAAAAACTTACGCTGAAAACAATTAAGTGGTTGACTGAACCTTCCAAACAATCGGTTCGGTGTCCGGACTTTTTGAGAGAATCGTATGCTGAGTTTCTTTCCTGTATTGATTTTTCATCAAAGCGTTTTTTGAAAACAGACGGTGCCGATCCTACAATCAATGACAAGCGCATGATTGATGCGATGAATGAATTATCCCGCGTTGTTGAACGAGCACGAAGCGGTGAAGACGGCATTCTTTATGACATCGATTTACCAGAAGAAATGTCTGTGCAGTTGAAACAACTGGCAGATATCGCGCAGGAAAAGATGACCGGTGATCGATTTGTGGTACAAAGCATGCACTCCTCGGAGCTGAAAGCGTTAATCAAGCAAATTCGAACAATTAACCATGCTATTCGTCAATCAGGCATATTGTATCAAGCAGCGAGATTTTCCACAGCAAAACAGTTGTCCGAAAATTCGGTTTCATTTTTAAAGAGCCTTGGAACAAAGGATAAGATTTCCGAAGTCGGCAATTTTTTCACTTGGAAAAACACACTGCCGTATTATGCCTTCCAACGCTTTGGAGAAAGCGGAAAGGCTTTGTTCGAAGAATTGATGGATGCGCAAGACAAGCTGGCTTTTTTGGCCAAAGATATTTTTGACTTTAAAGAAAAGACTTGGAGCGACAAAGAAGCTAAGGCTTGGAGCAATGAAGAGCACACTATATCTCTGTCTGATGAGAAGTCGGTAACGCTAACGGTGGCGGATGCAATGAGTCTCTATTGCTTGTCGCGCAGGGACAATGGATATGGTTTAAATCATTTGCTTGGCGGTGGCATTCGCGTTGAGGGAAGAAAAAAGAGGTTATCTTCTCAAAACGATAGCCGCGTAGAGCATATGACGCCGGAAGACATACAGACGATATGTTCGTCGTTGACCGGCCGTCAGAAAAAAGTGGCGGAATCCATTCAGGAGTTTATGTCGACTGTTTGCGCAGAATGGGGAAATGAGATTTCCATGAAGCGTTATTTAACACGCGATTTCACGGAAAAGCAGTATTTTCCCATTGAAACAAATCCGGAAAACCACAAAACAACAACTCCGCAAACCAAACAGGCCGATCTGTATCGTTTGCTGAACATTTCTGCAACCAAGCGCATCAATCCGGATGCAAATTGCTCGGTGATTATTCGAAATATATTTGATGTCTTTACCAATCACTCTACAGATATGGCACGCCTAAATTCGTTTGGTTTGGCATTGCTTGATGTTATGAAATGGCTAAATTATACCGACCGTGACATTAGCGGTGATAGCAATGTACGGCGTGCAATGCAGGAAGCATTTGGAAGTGATGCAGAACAGTATATTCAAAACTTGATTTTGGATATAAACGGTCGGCCAAGTGACAGCGGCGGATTACAGTTGCTTAGTCGTATGACAAGCATGGCAAAAACCGCTGCCGTTGGCGCGAACCTGAGAGTGGCACTACTTCAATGTACAGCATTGCCGCGCGCGTCACTTGTTCTCTCCCAAAGAAATATTCTCAAAGGCCTGCGTAAAAAACCGAGTATTGAAAAGGCGAAAAAGTATTGTGGAATTGCGCTTTGGAAATCGTTTGGTTTCTATGACACAAATATTTCGCGCAATCTCGAAGACCAAATCAGAGGCACAGAAAACAAACGGCAAAAGGCCGTGGAATTGTCACTTAAAGGGGCCGAATGGGGAGATGCCATAACATGGGGTTGGCTGTGGAACGCCTGCGAATATGAGGTGGCACAATCTAATGACTTGAAGATTGGTTCCGAAGAATTTAATGCCGCGGTTGCAAAAAAACTGCGCGAAGTTGTTTATGCGACACAAGTTGTAGATTCAACTCTAACGCGTTCGCAAATGATGCGAAGCAAGAATGGCTTGACGCAAACGGCAACAGCGTTTATGTCGGAGCCAACAATGTCGTATAATATATTGCTGAATGCAGCTTTTAAAGTTGATTTGGAGCGGCGAAAACTAGAAGCAAAAACCGGAAACAAGACTGAGGCGTTGTTGAACGCATGGAAAAAAGCCGGTGGTTATTTCACTAAATCCATGGCTGTTTACATGATTTCGCAGTTAGTGCCAGCATTGGCCGAAGGGCTGATGGATGCATGGCGGGACGATGATGACGAGAAATTCTCAAAAAAATTCAGTGAAGCATTTGTGGAAAACTTGGTCACGGACATGTCTGTTTTGGACAAATTGCCGTTGGTTTCCGATGCGGTGGAAATGGGACTGTCAAAACTTGGCATGGGGTATTATTCTTCGGATCGTCTTGAAACAACGGCTTTATCTGATCTTAGTTCGGCGATTGATGCATGGACGGAAATACTGTGGAATGATAACAGTAATGCAACTTGTTATGCTGCGCTGTATAAAACTGTAAAAGTGGCATCTTCGGCGACAGGACTTCCGCTGGCCAATACAGTGCGTGAGGCCGTCACTCTTTGGAACAACACAGCAGGAGCTATCGATCCGTATTTAAAAGTCAGAAAGTATCAGTCAATGTCAACACATATGGCTATTGTTGAAAATGCATTTGAAAAAGGGGATACCACAACCTTTGAAACAGCTATCAACAAAATGATTGAAGAAAAAATGGAAGGAGGTAAAAGCAGAAAAGAAGCACAGTCGGTGGTCCGTGCGCGATTCACAGCAACATATAAGTATTTGTATGTTGCTGCTTATCAAAAGAAAGATACCGATGAGATGGCGCGCATTCGTAAGTTGTTATTTGATACCGGCGTATATGGATCGCTTTCAGAGCTGGATGTGACTCTTCAAAAATGGCGAGATAATAGTTAAATTGTTTCTAGGGGGGGTTCATAGAACTCCCCCTAGATGCTATTTTTATAAAAGAAACAGGGGGTACAGGAAAATGGATAATCAAACTGTTCAGCAGATTTTCTTGGATATATCGCGCCAAGGAGCGCAGAAAACAATTTACATGGTGCGCGGGGATACAGCACGCATGTTAACTTTTACATTAACCGAACACGATAAACCTTATTTGCTTCCCAAGGAAAGCAAAGCAGTTTTTACCGCCCTTAAACCAGATGGTTGTTTTTTATACAACCATTGCACAGTTGACGGAAATACCATTCTCTATGAAGTGACGCAACAAACAACCGCTACTGCGGGAAAGGTGAATTGTCAACTTCGAATAATCGGTTCACAGGGAGAAATCCTCAGTACACCTTCATTTATTATGTTGGTTGATAATTTGATTTATAATGAAGAACCGATTTTGGACTCGTCAACAGAATTTAACGCTTTAACCACATATGTAGCAGAATTGCAAGAAAAGGTTTCAAACGGAGACTTTAACGGTAAGTCTATATATATCCGTGGAACGGTATCCGACAATTCGGCACTGGATGTTAAACTTCAAGCTGCCGAGGCAGGGGATGGATATATTGTGCTGTCCACCGGTAACCTATGCGTTTTTGATGGCAAAGAATTTGTGGATGTCGGGCCCTTTCGCGGCCCGCAAGGTTTGTCAGGTGTCTATGTTGGTTCCGGTGATATGCCTGACGGGTATAATGTTCAGATTGACCCAAACGGTTCAGCGCTAGAAATGGACACCGCTCTTGATTCCGGTAGTAACAATCCGGTTGCTAATCGTGTTATAACAAAAGCGTTTGATAATACGATGCCAAAAGGAGAGCATGGCCTGGGCGGTGTGGGGAAGTTCGTTGATGATTTAAATACCGCGAAGAATTGCGGCTGGTACTATACCGGTGAAAGCACAAAAAATTTGCCGGGACAAATCACTTATGGTGTTGTTATTGTAGGGAACCGATATGGCTCAACATCAGATGGGGATACCTGCGTTGAGGTTTTTCAAAAAATAGTTGATACAAAATCGCATTGTAAAGCACAGCGTTTTTCTACAAACGATGAATGGGGTCAATGGGAGTATATTATCGCTCCGTTAAGTACAGGAACAGAATATCTCACGGCCAAAAGAGTGGATGGTATTCCGGTTTATACCAAGAGAATTGCCTTTGGCGCCCCGCCGGCAAGTGGCGATAAAACGGTGGCACACACTATTTCAAATTTGAGCAAAGTGGTGAATATTTCCTGGATTTTAGAATCATCAAATTCAATATTCTATTACGATGCTTCCGCCTATGACGATTTGAGTATTTGCGTAGGTTCCAAATCTGTTACCGTAACTACTACTGCCGGCGATACCAACTCGTGCCTGTACATCACATTGGAATATACAAAGGAGTAAGCGTTGACATGAAAGTGATTAAATATGTGCTTCCGTCCGGCGATGAAGTTGTACTAACTTATAACACCTCAAATGAATTGATTGCTGCGAACGAAGCGGCCGGCGGACTATACACTGTGGAAGATGCAGAAAATACAGAAAGGTTACCAAGCATAGGCGAGCGGCTGAAAGCGTTAGAAGCAGCCATGCTTGACATGATAGGGGTGACCAAATGTGATTAAGTTTATTGCCTTACAAATTATGCTGGGAAACATCACCCCGGATCAAGTCCCTGCTGTCTACTGTAATGATGTAAAGAGAGAATTGGAGGGGACAAGATGGCAGTTTTAAAAATCAAAGATGAAAGTGGAACAATCCATACCATTGTGTCCTTAAAGGGCGAGCGTGGCGAAAAAGGCGACTCGGTGGATAAAGCGAGTCAGATCACCGTAGACACACCTGGTTTAACAGATGATTATGTGGGCCTTGAAGAAAATGTGCAGAAGTCCTTGGAAAAAATTTCTTCCAAAATGGGACAAGACTATTTAAATACTAATTCAAGTGTAGACATTGCGAAAGCGCAAGTAGCAGAGTTAAAAACATCCGTTGGTGCGGGTCTGATTGGTGTAGATACAACAACAAGCACATTTGTTTCCCTTGACGACAATGTGCAGGATTCACTTGAAATCCTTGCAAATCAATTTGCACGCGTTGGGTCAGAAGCAAACTACCAAATCAATCAGGAACTTGAAAGAAGAGGATACGATAGTAGCATTAATTCACTTACATCAAGTGTGACGGGCTTAACAGATCAAGTGTCTGCACTTGATGAAAAAGTTGGTGACATTGACACTGCGCTGGATGCCATTATCGAAATTCAAAACTCTTTGATTACAGCAGAAGAAAGCGGTGACGAAACATGACAACGCAGGAAAGGCTAGAACTAATTGCGGAAAATGAACCTAAGGTATACGAAGCCGGAAAGGCAGCACAGACACAAGACTTTTGGGATACCTACCAGCAGCACGGCAATCGGTCGAACTATTCCACCGCTTTTTCGGGCTACGGCTGGTCAGCCGAAATTTTTCACCCCACCCGTCCGCTCACTGTTGTCAACGGCTACATGCTGTTTCGCAACAACCCGCACCTCACCTCCGCCATGCTGGCGCAGGCCTGTTTTGACTTTTCCGCCTGCCAGTCGCTGCAATACGGCTTCATGGGCTGCACCGCGCTGGACGAAGTGGCCGACTTGTCGGCCGCCCGCACACTGGACTCGTGCTTTTCGGGCTGCACCAAGCTGAAATCGGTGCAGCGCCTGCACCTGCCCACCGCCGAAAACGGCACTGTGTCCGCCCTGTTTTGGAGCTGCCCGCAGTTGCAAACGGTCAGCGTGGTGGGCACCCTGCACGACGGCAATTTGGGACTGCAAAAAAGCCCCCTGCTCAGCCGCGAAAGCATCACGGGGCTGGTGAACGCCCTGTCCGACACCGTCACCGGCAAAACGCTGATACTGTCCCAAACGGCGGTGAACACCGCGTTTGAAACTGCGGCCGGCGCCGCCGACGGCGCCCGGTCCGAAGACTGGGCAGCCCTCATGGCCACCAAACCCAATTGGACATTCTCGTTGGGTTCGTAAAGGGGGATAATGATGAACAATCGAAAGGTATTGCGCGCTGGGGATGGTATGGTTCTCACAAATGGAACCGCCTATGGTCAGGTTATCTTTTTAGCCGAGGATGGCGACGAAAGTGAATGGCATGAAATCACGCAAGAGGAAGCAGATGCAGCGTTTGAAAAATTAGGAGGAATTGATGATGGCGAATATTAAAGAATACAACAAAGAGTATAACGCAAAATGCTCAAAAAACTTTCGTGTTAATGAATTTTCCTGCAAAGGAAAAGGCTGCTGCAAAACGGTCAAGCTGGATATGGAACTGGTTGAGATTTTGCAAAAAATCCGCGATAATTTTAACCAGCCTGTTACTATCACCAGCGGCTACCGCTGCAAAACCCACAATAAGGCCGTGGGCGGCGCGTCCAATTCCTACCACACAAAAGGCCAAGCCGCCGACATTGTTGTGAAGAATGTGTCACCTACCGAAGTTGCCAAATACGCCGAGGGTATCGGTGTGCTTGGCATTGGTTGCTATACTGGAAGCGATGGAAACTTTGTGCATCTTGATACACGAGAGAAGAAAGCGTTTTGGTGGGGACAAGCACAAAAAGCTTGTGTCACTTTTGGCGGTACTTCTATGGTTCGGACATGGCAAGACGCTGCAATGGCTGACGGATACAAATTCGACTTTACGGAAAACGGATATGGTTTGTGGGGAAGCAACTGCGAAAAAGTGGCAAAGGAAGCCGTTTGCAAGCGGCATGCAGTTGGGTATAAAAACAAAAACCTAACCAAAATTGTACAATATGCGGTAGGCGTATCAGTTGACGGCAAGTTCGGCAAGAACACAGAAACAGCGGTAAAGAAGTATCAGCAACAACAGGGGCTGGTTGCGGACGGCATTGTCGGCCGTGCCACTTGGAAATCCCTGCTGGGCGTGTGAGAAAGGAGAATCCCCATGTATTTGGACTGGAACATCGCGGTGCCGCTTGTCAGCGTTGTCACGGCGCTGGGCACCGCATTGGCGTGCCTGCTCAAAGCGCACGGCTGGGTGCTGCGGCAAGACCGCCACGCCGAACAGCTGGCACAGTTGCGCGCCCAGCACGCCGACGACATCCGCCACCTGAAAGAGGAAAACGCGCTGGTGTGCTATGCGTTGTCGGCCTGCCTGGACGGCTTGCAACAGCTGGGCGCCAACCACACCGTACCGCTGGCCAAAACTAAGTTGGATAAATACCTTAACACCCAGGCACATCAATGAAAATAGCAGTAAATAACAGCAGAAGGAGAATAGTGATAATGAAAAACTTTTTTCAACGGTTTAAATCGTGGGCCCTGTGGCTGTCGGTGGCCGCCTTGGCCGTCTTTTGCGTCCGCACCTTTGCGGGTATCGACATTTCCGACACCGTCGACGGCCTGCTGGATGTCCTGCTGCCCGTGCTGGTCGGCTTCGGCATTGTCAATAACCCAACCGATAAACAATGCATTTAATGTTTGTGCGTCGCAACTTTATTATATCTAAAAGCAGTACGGACCGCCGTATTGTGTTATAATGATTTGCGCATATTGCGGATTGGGGTTGGCGATTTTAACCGGATATTGTAAAGTCTTTTCGTATTGCCACATGTCAATTCCCTCCTCGGCATTCCCACGGCCATGGCCCGTCAATCCAAGTCCAGCTGTTTGTGCTTTCGTGATTGGAAGTCATAACCAAGGGCCCGTATTGCGCCTCGTATTCTTCGATAAGTTGACGGCGCCTTGCCTGCAATTCGTTGAGTTTTGGCAACGCGCAGAGGCTTTGCGGATGCGTATCGAGATAGAGGGTGAGTTCCAAAATGGCAAAGGCATAGGCGCCGATACGGCGCTTCTGCACAGCGGCATTATCCACGACACGCACCTCCCACCATCAGTGGCTTATCCAATTCCGGAAACAGTGTTCCACGTGGGAATGCGTTTTCCGGTTCGTATATGGTGTCCAATAATTGCCACGGCACATAGGCCATGGCAACAACCATATCGGCGCATTGATCGTCTTGATTGCGTGCTGTGTCGGTATCGTTGTTGCAAGCGGTACGCGATACTTGTTCGCAACGGTTCATATACGGTGACGGGTAGTGACGCGGCATGCTACCGTAGCGTCGTCCGTTACTGTTGCCCATTCCGTTCGCTCCTTTACATAGTGTAAGAGAGGTGTACTCTCTATACCCAGTGTATGAGCGACAATAAAAAGAGTGACAGCGCACAAAATGGCAACAAGGACAGACCGGAGTCTGTCCTTGCAAAATGATGGGTAATGATTATTGAATGCTAATGCGTCTTTGCGATAATCCAAATATGAGCAACAAAGCCGTGCCAAGCAAGGCGATGGCGGGCCATAGAGAAAACCGATAACCGGTAGCAGCAGGGGCTTCAACCGTGTCGGTTGTCGTGGTTGTCGTGATGTTTGCCGTTGTGTTGATTGTGGTTGTTGTCGTTGCAGTGGAACTTTGCCACTGCTTGGCGGCAACCAGCAATGTGGCAAAGGCGCTTCGTCCCTGAGATGCAAGGAGAGCATCGATTTCTTCTTTTCGATTGTCGGTCATGGTATGCCATACGGCTTCGCCTGCCAACAGATTATCGCAACTGTCGCTGTCTTCAATCGTTGTGATGGGTTCACCGTAGCTGTTTGTGGTGTAGTTATAGACAAATTCTTCGGCGGTAAGGACAATGTTGGGTGAAGTTTGTTCTTCTTTTTTCTCCGGCACATAGGTGGCATCCGAGGAACCGTCCCACACACGCACCCAATCCAGCTCTAACGGATTGTCAGCAGAACCGCCAATGACAATAGGGAGTGTTTGGGTATCCAAATGAACAAAGGCGCCGTTCATGGGGAGTCCCTTCTTGACCGTTTGAATGGGATTGGAATAGTCATCTTCCGACCAACTCAAACGCATGAGTTCTTGGCCGTCGAGATAGGTGATAAACAAACCGTTTTGCCACAGCCACCCCATAACATGCCATTTGCCGTCGCCCAGCGCCTGAAACCCACTGTTGGGGTTTTGATGGTGCTGGGTTTGCGTTCCGTTTTCGTCAACCATTAACTCGTGAATACAAACCGTTCCGTAATTATCCCCCCAATATTCCAACCAGTCAACCTCCACCCATTGGCTGTCGCTGTCATTAAACAGTTTTTGCGTGGGAAGTGTCCAAATAGCGGGAATTCCGGATTCTCCTTCTTCGTTTTTTCGTGGGCGGGGAATACGTAGGCGAATTTCCAAGTAACCGGTGTTAAACGAAAAGCCGGTATGGGTGGACATATCAACTGTGGCTAAACCATAATTATACGTGGGAATGAGATTTTTCACAGTCATAACGCCGTCTTGAATGGAATAATCATCGGTGCTGAGGGTGGGAGCACTATAAGGTCGCGTGAGATACCATTTATAGCCTGCGTTTCCGGTGGCTGTGGCATCCACGGTGGAATCGCTGGCGAAATCGTCGTTGAAAATCAGGTCGGTCATACCGGCGGCTTGCACTATTTCGGCGGTGGACTCATAAGCAGAAGTAAGCCGATTGTCGGCAACGCGCAAGTTTCGTTGATAGGTGTTGTTGCGTTCGTTGCTTTCCAAAACGGTTTGCGCGAAGTCAACACAAACAGCCATCATATAATCACCGCTTGTGGCGATCCATTTGCCCAGTGCAACGGTAGCGGTTGCGCCCGATTTCAGTCCGGCTTCGTAGCGGGTTGTAAGTAACGGGGTTGTACCGGCCAAAAGCGAAACGGAAAACGGTTGTGTGATATCAGCGGAACCGGCGTTGGTGATAACGGCAAAAAAGGAAAGGGCCGTGCCGGGAATCACTTGCCCATCGCCGCCTTCCCAAAACAAAGAATCCGCTACAAGATCGCCGCTGTCCGTATTTTCCGCGGTCACGGCGGCAAAGCCGGAGAGGGGCAGGACAGAAAACAGCAGTAAAACCGCCAAGAGAAAAGCAAGTTTTTTCATGATAATATCCTTTCGTGACAAAGAATGGATGTGGTAGCAATTAGTATAACAGATTTAGTTGAGGCTGACAAGCCGGTAATGGATTTATCAATCGTTTACAGATGCTTCATCATTTTGGGCTGATCAATGTTGTACAATAGAATCGGAAAATTAACACGGAGGAACTGCTATGATGAATCGAGAAGTGACAAACGCCCTGCCGATCGATCGGTGGATAAACGAATCGGCAAATCGGCCGTCGGAAGGGGAGAGCAACAGTTTAGCAACCATGGCAACAACTGTCATGCAGGAACGGGCACGGCAGTTGGCAGGTACCTTGGTTGAGTACAAAGAGCTGATGATGCGGTACGCCTGTGCGATTAAAGAAATTCAAACGAAGTTTGAAGTGCTGAACACCGAATTTAAGGTGCGGCAACAGCGCAACCCCATCAGCAACATTTCCAGCCGTTTGAAGCAAACGGCGAGTATTGCGGCAAAGTTATCAAGAATACCGGCTTCGTTTTCGGTTGAAAATATTGAAAAATACTTGCACGATGTGGCAGGCGTGCGGGTGATTTGTCCGTACATTGATGACATATACACAATTGCCGAGGCGCTTTTAAAACAAGACGATATCACACTCATAGCAAAAAAAGACTACATTGCTAACCCGAAACCCAACGGATATCGCAGCTTACATTTGATTGTGTCGGTACCGGTGTTTTTTGCGGAGCAGCGGCGCGAAATGGCGGTGGAAGTGCAAATTCGCACAATTGCCATGGATTTTTGGGCCAGCTTGGAGCATCAACTGAAATACAAGCATGATGTGCCTGATGAAGAGGCGATTGTCGCACAGCTCAAAGCCTGTGCCGATGTGATATCCGAAACCGATCAAACTATGCTGTCGTTGCGGCAGCGCATTGAAAGCGCGGAAGACGCCCCAACAGAAGAAGACCTTTTGTTAGAGCAATTAAGCCGATTGGATATTTCAATATAACGGCAACACATGTCGCGAGAAGCAACAACCGGTGGGAGCGCCTCTGTGTCACTCCCACCGGTTGTTGCCATGGTATTCGCTGAAACCCAGTTCAGAATCAAAAAACACCGAACAACGGCCGATGTGTTTTGATTGCCGCCATCTCCGGGTTGCAGGAGGAGATGGCGGAATTGGAAAGAGGTTGTATCACCGTCCCACCGGGACGAGTGGTACCAAAAGTAAAGCGGTTATTGCACAATCTGTGCTGTGTTGTACGAACCGCGTGGCAGTGCGTAATACCGTCGCACTGCGGTATTTACTATATCATAGTCTTCCTTAAAAAGCAAGCGTTTTCATGCTTTTTTTACAAATTTTTCACTTTGAAAAAATAAGCTGGTGTCGTCTTAGCGGAGTAGTTGTTCGGCTTTTTGTTATATTGCCGTTTCGTTGATAATTCTTGCTACAAGTTGATAAACAAAGGTGGGTTCTTTTAACATAAGAGGGTATTGTTTTTCACCGAATTGAAAGGAAACACCATCTATATGCGGAGTGATAGAGGAAAGTGAGGTGATTTTTTTGTCAAACGCCCCCTTGCTGCCGGAAAATACGATTCTTTTATTGGTAATGGTAAGCATACCGGGTGTCTTTTCTTGAACATTGCCGCGAATTGGCTTCGATTTGGATGCGCCTACATGGTAAGACATACCTTTCATAATTCTAACGCTAACGCCTCTGCTGCCGCCGGTGTAGCCGGTAACCACATTTTTGGTTTTAACAAAGGTTGCTTGCTCGTAATAATGGCAAACCTCACCATTGGTCATTAAGACATTACTGGATTGAACAAGGGGGAGTGGTTCATCATCTGCTAATGTTCTATCGCTGATTTTTTTGGCCTTACCGATGGACCGTTGTCCTTTAAGGGCGTTGATAAAATAAACTACGCAGTCATACATCCAACCGATTCCAAATAGACCAACAGTGCAAAGATACAAAATTCCCAGGTTCTTTTTGCCTTCCATAAACTTATGAACTCCAAAATAGCCAAAACAAAAACAGATAGCAAAATCCACCCAAGCCATATATACAACCCCGCTTTCAGCATTTTAATTATCATATCATATTACTGTAAAATCTTCAAGCCGATATTGAAATCACTGCTGAGTTTACGCATTCCTTTAATCAATCGCACCGTAAATCGCACAAAAGCAAAGGGCACCCGCCAAAACCGGCAGATGCCCCGAAAATCCTCTATTTATGCGGCTTTTCTCTTATTTAAAATAGCGGTTCAAAAGCCCCTCAAAAGCTCTGCCGTGGCGTGCTTCGTCTTTGGCCATTTCGTGCACGGTGTCATGAATGGCGTCATAGCCCAATTCTTTGGCTTTGCGTGCCAAAATCATCTTTCCTTCGGTGGCGCCGTGTTCGGCATCCACACGCATGGACAGGTTTTTTGCAGTGCTGTCGGTAACAACTTCGCCAAGCAATTCGGCAAATTTGGCAGCGTGTTCGGCTTCCTCATAGGCCGCCTTTTCCCAATACAGCCCGATTTCGGGATAGCCTTCACGGTGCGCCACACGCGCCATGGCCAAATACATGCCGACTTCAGAACATTCCCCGTTGAAGTTTTCGCGCAGCATTTGAACAACTTCGGCATCAACATCCTTGGCAATGCCAACGCGATGTTCATCGGCCCACACCTTGTCGGTTAAAGTTTTGGCGGCACCGGCCGGGGCGGCGGGAGCTGCTTCTACTTCTTTGAACTTTTCGGCAGGTGCGTTGCAGATGGGGCAGGTGGCAGGGGCTTCGTCACCTTCGTGAACATAACCGCAAACCAAGCAAACAAACTTTTTCATGATACTTTCCTCCTGTTTCATTGTTTTTCGGACAAACATTGTGGGCAAAGACCGGTGGCATAGACATCGAATATCTCGGTGTGATACCCCGCTGGGGCAAAGGATTGTGCAGCGTGAGGCGGCAAATCAAAGTCGAACAGGCAACCGCACTGCGTGCAACGAAAATGCCCGTGGTCGGTTGTATCGGCATCAAAATGCTGCTCCTCGCTGTCGATGGTGACAACACGCAAAAGCCCTGCTTGCAACAGCACTCGCATTGTGTTGTACACCGTGGTGCGGGACATGGTGGGATATTCGGCTGCCAGTGCGTGAAACACCGTGTCTGCCGTGGGGTGAGTGCGGTGCGCCAGCAAGTATTCGTAGACGGCAAGACGCTGTTGCGTGGGACTGATGCCCCGCGCTCGCAGTGTTTCGGCAACGGATTGATGACTCATACGCTCACCTCGCATTTGCAATCATATTAACTTTGTAATGATTACAATGATAGTATACCATATTTTGGAGAGATGTCAAGAGGAAAATTTGAAAAATTATAAATCTTTTTTGTTAAAAAAGGTTGACATTCAAGGAAAAGTATGATAAAGTAATGTGCGTTGCAAGACATGGGGGTATAGCTCAGCTGGGAGAGCGCTTGAATGGCATTCAAGAGGTCA
>CAYMDU010000034.1:0-15459 GCA_964389495.1 uncultured Eubacteriales bacterium | reverse complement strand
CCCGCGTTAAACGCAAGACAAACTATACCACGGATACCGGCAAATGTCAAGCCCATTTTTAGCTTTTTTCATATTTTTTGTGAAAGCGTTACAGCTAAGGAACAAGAACAACAAAGACGGCAAGCCCAAACCCATTACATAACCAATCCGCCGTTCACGCCCAACACCTGACCGGTGATAAACGAAGCCGCCGGCGAGGCCAAAAACAAAAGTGCCTTTGCCACCTCATCGGGTGTACCCAGCCGACCCAGCGGCGTTTCCTCTGCCAAAGCCGTGCGAATTTCGGGCGTTAAAGCGGAACACATGGCGGTGTCGATCACGCCGGGTGCAACGCAATTCACGGTGATGCCTGAGGGTCCCAACTCTTTGGCCAAAGCTTTGGTGAATCCAACAAGGCCCGCTTTGGCGGCGGAATAGGCCACTTCGCAAGAGGCTCCTACTTCGCCCCACATGGAAGAAACCGTGAGAATACAGCCTTCGTGACGGCGTATCATTTGCGGTGCCAATGCATGGACACAATGATAGGCACCGTCCAGATGAACGCCCATCATGGCTCGCCATTCCTGCGGTGTGGTATCTGTAAGTAACGCTTGCTGTGCAATACCGGCATTGTGAATTAAAACATCTACCTTCCCGCAACGAGTCAACACAGTTTGTGCCATCTGATCCACAGCCGTTGCATCGGCCACATCGGCACATACGGAAAACGCATCGCCTCCGGCGGCCGTGATTTCTTTCACCAAGGCCGACGCTCCGTCGGCATCCACCGAATAATTCACAGCCACTGTGTATCCGTTTTGGGAGAACAGTCGTGCTGCGGCTGCGCCGATGCCACGCGATGCACCGGTAATCAGTACGGTTTTCATACTTATCATAGCTCCAATGTTACAGATTTGCCGCTCGGCGTAAATGCGCGGTAGGTAACTCCTGTCATGTCAAACATCCGCTTTGAAGCCACCACCGAATCGCTGTCGGCATACTTATCCTGCAAATAGATTACTTCACGAATACCCGACTGAATGATGGCCTTGGCGCACTCGTTGCAGGGAAACAAGGTGGTGTACACCTTGGCACCTTCCAGGCCGGCACGCCCATGATTTAAAATAGCGTTGAGTTCGGCGTGACACACATATAAGTATTTGGTATCCAACGGGGCACCTTCGCGCGCCCACGGCATGACATCGTCCGAGCAGCCAATCGGCATCCCGTTGTATCCCATGGACAAAATTTTGTTATCTTTTCCAACAATGCAAGCCCCCACTTGCGTTCCCGGGTCTTTGCTGCGCTGTGCTGTTAACAGCGCCACTCCCATAAAGTATTCATCCCACGATAGATAGTTTTCCCGTTTCATTGTACTTCCTCCTCCAATACTGTAGGCAAATTGGCTGTATAGGTGCGAAATGCGGTGGGCAATGCTATTTCGGCCAGTTGTAATGCCGTTACCCAACGGTATTCGGCCGGCATTGCCACCGGCTTTTCGACGCGAATCAAAACCCCGTTCATATGCCATTCTTTGTGAGAAAAAGCGTGCATACCGTCCGGCAATGGCTGTACAGAATCAGCTGCCAAACCGTGCGATTGCATCCATGCCGACAAGTCCCAGTTTTCCGCCAACTCATTCGGCAATTCCCACATACCGGCCAACAACCCGTGTGAAGGGCGTTTGCGAAGCAAAACACAAGGCGATGTGCCGCCGGCAATCACCGTCAGCACGGTGCGCTGTTCCACACGCCGCGATTTTAAAGCGGTACGAACCGGCAATTCCCGCGCTCGCTCGGTACCCGCTACAGCACAATACGCCTGCACCGGACACTCCGAACATTTGGGAACGGCATTGGGCAAGCACAGCGTTTCGCCCAATTCCATTAACGCTTGATTGAACGCGCCGGGCTGCTCGTGTGGCACCAACGTTCGTACCAGTTCCGTTAATTCACGGCGAGGTTTTGCCTGCATCACATCGCGTTCATCATCGGTTAAGCGTGCCATCACACGCAGCACATTGCCGTCCACCGCCGCCTCACGCTTGCCAAATGCAATTGAAGCAACTGCGCCTGCTGTGTACTCGCCAATTCCGGGCAATTGCAACAGGTCTTCATAATTTGACGGCAATTCCCCACCGTGCTTTTCCATCACCTGCTGTGCTGCTTTTTGCAAATTGCGGACACGGCTGTAATAGCCCAATCCTTCCCACAGTTTTAACAGCAATTCTTCCGGTGCTTCTGCCAAATCGCGCACTGTGGGTAACGCTGCCATGAAGCGTTCAAAATATGGGAGAGCCGCCTCGATGCGTGTTTGTTGCAACATGATTTCCGAAACCCACACGCGGTACGGTGTGGGTTGTGTGCGCCACGGGAACGCTCGTTCGTTTGCCAAATACCAACGAGTTAGCGGTTCTGCTATCTGCCCCAGCGGTTTCACGCCTCGCGCCATTGTTCCCACACCTCCGGGCAATATCCCACGGTGGCCTTACGGCCGTTGCGCACAATCGGTGTGCGCAACGCACGCGGTGTTTCAAGCAATTTTTCACGCTGATCTTCTTCGTGGGCCAAATAGCGCACCAGCACCGTCTCCGGTGCTTTGGTGTTCAACAATGCTTGCACGCCGCCGACGGCAACGCACACGCTTTCGAGTTCGCGACGGCTGATACCGTGCTTGTCCAAATCAATGCGCTGGTACGGTATGCGCCGTTCTTTAAAATAGCGTTCTGCTTTTTTGGTGTCAAAGCATTTGGAACGACCGAAAATTTGAATTGCCATGGCCACTCCTTACGAACGACTGAACTCTTGGAGTTCCAATCCTTTGTTGTGCTCCAACGCCCATTGGATGTTCCAACTGCTGGTGAACAACAGCAACGGATTGCCGTGCAAATCCTGCACGCGACGGGTATCGGAAGTTAAGTCCAATCCTTTTACATCAACATTTTCACCGACAATCCAACGAATGTAGGAATACGGCAAACTTTCCATGATAACTTCCACGCCGTATTCGTTTCGCAAGCGATCTTCCAACACATCAAATTGCAAGGTTCCTACCACACCGACAATCACTTCTTCCATGCCGCCGCCCAACTCTTGGAAAATCTGTATGGCACCTTCCTGTGCAATCTGCGAAGTGCCTTTCACAAATTGTTTGCGTTTCATGGTATCTTTTTGGCGCACCAGGCGAAAATGCTCCGGTGCAAAAGTGGGAATTCCTTCGAATTGAACACGCTTGGCGCCGGCGCACACCGTGTCACCGATGGAAAACACGCCCGGATCGAACACACCGATGATGTCCCCTGCATAGGCTTCATCCACAATGGCGCGATCTTGCGCCATCATCTGCTGCGGTTGCGACAATTTTGTTTTTCGCCCGCCTTGCACATGATACACTTCTTGCCCCTTTTCAAACCGGCCGGAACAAATGCGCATAAAGGCAATACGGTCACGGTGAGCCTTGTTCATATTGGCTTGAATTTTAAAGACGAATGCCGAAAAATCATCATCACAAGGATCTACCTCGCCTTCGGTGCAACGACGCGGCAACGGCGGTGTGGTCATTTTCAAAAAGTTTTCCAAAAACGGTTGCACACCGAAATTGGTTAAGGCCGACCCAAAAAACACGGGCGACAGTTTGCCGCTGCGCACCTTTTCCAAATCGAAGTCGCCCCCGGCACCGTCTAACAGCTCGCGGTCATCCATCAATGTTTGATAGAGTTCCTCTCCCAATAGGCCTTGTAAAGACGGATCGTTCAAATCCGTTACCTGCTCATCGGCCGCATGCCCGATACCGTTATACACAAACGAGAGAACCCGATTGCGGTCGCGTTCATACACGCCCTTAAAATTCTTGCCGGACCCGATTGGCCAATTCACAGGGTAGGTTTGGATGCCAAGCACACTTTCGATATCGGCCATCAGTTCGTACGGATCACGCGCTTCGCGATCCATTTTGTTGATGAAAGTGAACACCGGAATATCCCGCATCATGCACACCTTAAACAACTTGATTGTTTGCTTTTCCACACCTTTGGAAGCATCAATTACCATCACAGCCGAATCCGCCGCCATCAATGTGCGGTAGGTATCTTCTGAAAAATCTTGGTGCCCCGGTGTATCCAAAATATTAACACAATAGCCGTCGTACTCAAATTGAAGCACCGACGAAGTAACCGAAATACCGCGTTGCTTTTCGATTTCCATCCAGTCGGACACGGCGTGCTTCATGGATTTTTTGCCTTTGACCATACCCGCCGACGCAATAGCGCCGCCGTATAACAAAAATTTTTCTGTTAAGGTGGTTTTACCGGCATCCGGATGCGAAATAATAGCGAAAGTCCTCCGCCGCTCAATTTCATTTTTATAACTAGCCACAAATGCTCCTCCGAACATAACAATCTATTTTTCTATTGTATCGGGTTTCCCCGAAATAATCAAGTCTTTTTGCACACTTATCTCTGCCAACAGTGCCTTACGCTCATTGGCCAGTTCGCCGTTCATTACCCGCTCCAACAAATGCCGCAACACCATTCCCACAACCGGGCCATGCACTTTGCCAACGGTTTTCACATCGTTGCCGGTTATCGCCAACTGTGACAAAGAGAAGCATTGGCCTTCGGAAATCACCCGGTTCATTCGTTCCCGAATGCGCCGGATTTCCTCACAGCGCATCGGCGGCAACGACGGCGCATGACCCGCGCAGTCGGCTTCTTTTACTGCCAACAAATACCGCATCTGCTGTTCTCCCCATTGATATAGGCAATACCGAACACCTTCGTCGGTATCGGGAATAGCATCGTCATGATGCTGTATCAAGTGAACTACCGTCTCGGTTGTTTTTCGGTCGTACCGAAGCCGTTGCAATGCTCGTTTTGCAATTTCCGCGCCAATAGCAGGATGGTTGGGAAAATGCCCATATCCATCATTTAGCATTTTAAGGCAATAGGGCTTTCCACAGTCATGAAACAGCAATGCCAGCCGCACCGCCAACAATGGTGGCGAGGCTTCCATGGCGGCAACGGTGTGCCCCCACACATCTTTATCGTGATACCGATTGTATTGCGGCACGCCGGCCATTGCTTGCAATTCCGGCAATAGCGGATGCAACACTTCGGCATACTCTTGCAACACCCTGCCGGCACCGGAACCTGTTAGCAATCGGTTGATTTCGGTTTGCAGGCGTTCCGGCGCTACGCGGCAAAGCAGCGGCGCACAAAGAAGCATCGCATCCGCTGTTTTTTCTTCAACAGCAAAACCGTACACCGATGCAAAACGCAAGGCGCGTAGAATCCGCAACGCATCTTCATCAAAGCGTTCGCGTGCGGTTCCCACGCAGCGCAAAACGCCGTTTTTCAAATCGGCAGCGCCACCGAACGGATCAACCAATCCGCCGCAAGGCGCCCACGCCATGGCGTTCACCGTGAAATCCCGACGCCGTAAATCTTCGGTGATATGGCTCACAAAACGAACCGTTTCCGGATGCCGGTGGTCGCGGTAGGCTCCTTCCACACGGTAGGTGGTAATTTCCAGCGGCATTTCGCCCATCATCACGGTTACCGTTCCGTGCCGCAAGCCCGACGGAATTACCCGCTCTTTGGCAAATACCGCCATCACTTGCTCCGGCAATGCATTGGTTGTTAAATCCCAGTCGTGCGGCACAAGCCCCAGCAGACTGTCCCGCACGCAACCACCCACGGCATGGCAAGAAAACCCGGCCGTTTCCAACCGTGTAATCGCTGCCAAAACCGGTTCGGGAAACTCCATTGTTTTCACCTCACCCATTGTTTGTTCTATCATACCATGCCGGCCTGGGATTTGTAAAGCGGTTTCCGTTGACAATCCTTTCTGTGTCGTTTATAATAAGTTAGATACAAAGAAAAGTAAGGAAGTGTCACGCCCATGCGTCACCTAGCAGCCAAAGTCCGCCGCACGCATCCTGTCCTTCGTTTTATCGGGCATTTTTTTGCCGTGATCGGTGTCACCCTGTTGGCCGTTTTGCTACTATTGGTCGGCATCACCGGCGTGTTTTGCAAAGGACCGTCGCCCACGGCACGCAATAAGTTTGTCAGCACGCTCATGGAAACCAGCGCTCTTAAATTTGTGCCGCACATTTTTTTGTCTGCCGATGAAATAGAGAGCATGATGAATGATAACACCGTGGTGGAAACCGACACCGTCACCGACACCACGGTGGATTTCACCGAATCCGAAACACCAAGTGAACCAATTGAAGTGATCGACATCACCGGCCCCACCTATTCCGGCAAACTGATGATTGTGCACGATCCCTCCCGTGTGAAGGTGGCCAGTCTTTCTTCGTTTGGCGACGATGTGCGCGGAAAAACCACCGAACAATTTGCTGCCGACACCGGTGCGGTTGCCGCCATCAACGGCGGCGGATTTTTCGATGAAAACGGTACCGGCATCGGCGGTGTGCCCACCGGCATTGTTATTTGCGACGGCAAGCTGATATTCGGCAGCAACGGCACGGTATCTTCTGTGATTGGATTTGACACCGACAACCACCTGATTGTCGGTCAAATGTCCGGCGCGCAAGCTCTGGAAAAGAATATGCGCGATGCTGTGAGCTTTGGGCCGGCCCTGATTATCAACGGCGAAGCAGCTGAAATTTCAGGCAGCGGAAGCGGTATCAACCCACGTTCTGTTATCGGCCAACGCGCCGACGGCGCGGTGCTGCTTTTGGCCATCGACGGTCGCCAGGCACACAGTCTGGGCGCCACTTATAAAGATTGCATCAATGTTATGCTGGAACACGGTGCCATCAACGCAGCCAATCTCGACGGCGGCAGTTCCACCACCCTGGTGTACAACAACGAAATCATTAATAACTGCGCGGCTCTGCACGGCACACGCTATTTGCCAACCGCCTTTGTGGTGATGTGAGGAGGGAGTAACCGATGACAACTCAAAAACAACCGGTTTCGATTGTGGCAGAAGACAGCCCCATTACCGCACCGGTATTGCAACCGGAAAGCGACGGCGAACCGACTCTGCTGTTGCCGGACCCCTTGCCCGTCCCTCAAAAAAAGCATCGTTTTTTCAAAGGCCTGTGTATTTATTTTGTCCTTCTACTGGCAGTCTCGGCTGTTCTTCTATGGTTTTTGTACCACCAGTTGGAGCAATACGAAGCCTCCACTCCCAGTGCCGCTTTGAACACCTATCTGCAGTGGATTCAAGACGACAACTACGAAGCCATGTACGACGCGGCTGGCTATGAAGACACTACGCTCAACAGCAAATCCGATTATATTGCTTATTTACAGTCCCTGTATGGCAATGCCGATACCATTGAGTTGCGTGAAAAGGTCACCTCGGACAGCAATCTTTTGCGGTATGCTTTGTATAGTAATGGGCAAAAGTTGTCGGAAATCACGGTGTCGCGCAGCCCCGAAGGCGACGGAACCTCGTGGCGCGCTATCACCGACTTGGTGTATCAAGAGGTCTATACGGTTACCGCATCCGAAGACCTGTCCCTCACTGTCAACGGTACGGAAATCCACTTGCTGTCGTTTCCTTCCGTTGAAATACAAACCGAGATGTTTCTCAGCAAAGAAGATGCCGATGTTACCCTGCCGATTATTCGAAAATACACACTGGAAGGTTTCCTGAATCCGCCGGTTATCACAGCACACACTTTTAACGGCGATGAATGCACCGTGGTGAAAAACGGCAACGACTGGTCGGTGGAAATCCCCGTGAGCGATGACAACCGCGCCGCACAGGAAGCGCTGGCAGTTGATGCGGCTACCACTTATGCGAAATTTGTGGCCAAAGACGAGGAAAAATCCACCCTGCTCAAAAAGATCCACAAAAGCAGTCAACTCTATCAAACGGTGCGTTCGTTCAGCAACACTTGGTTTTCCGCACATCAGGCCTATGAATTCCGCGACCTCACCGTGACCGATTATACCTGCTATTCCACGCAGGAGTTTTCTTGCACCGTTAGCTTTCGTCCCATCTATACACGCTATGGGAAAACCGTTGAAGACCCCACCGTGCATTATCGCATGTCTTTTTTGCTGGACGGTGACAACTGGCTTCTCTATTCTTTGCAGCAAATGGCAACAACCGAATCCACCACCGTTGACACGACTGTCAGCAATGTAACCACCTCGGCAAACAAACGCAGCCGAGTAACCATGTGCAATTACCGGGAGGCAACACCATGCATGGCTTTTTAAAGCAACTACGCTCTCTACCCGAAAGTCCCATGCGGCTACTTACCTCCTGGTTTTTTTGTTGCGCGCTGTTTGAAATACTCCGTCCGTGGTACCTTTTGTATTCGGCCGGTTTTGTTCTCATCATGCTGCTTGTGTTTGTTTTGCTAACACTGATACAACAGCATTGGCAATCCAAGCCGCTCACCACGGCCTTTTTAGCATTCGGCACCGTGTTTTATGCTTTTGTTCTCATTGCTTCACGCGGCAGTTCCACCGCTTCCGGTTTGGCACTGATCGCACTTGTGCTGGGCGCTCTCCTTTTGGTGTTGGTTCCCTTGCTTCGTAATCAACGGCTTCCCGCTTGTCCGGGTGGAATATCGGCAAAGCGTAGCCTTGGTTTGTGCGCCCTCATCGGCGTGTTGTTTGCCGCTGTTCTCGGCACCATCACCTGTTTGCGCTATCTCACATTTTCTTCTCCCAACTATGATTTTGGCATTTTCTGCAACATGTTTTATCACATGAAAGAAACCGGACTACCGTTGGTTTCTTGCGAGCGCGACCAGTTACTTTCGCATTTTGCTGTTCACATTTCCCCGATTTACTATCTTCTGCTTCCGTTCTATGCCGTATTTCCTTCACCGCTGACATTGCAAATCGCGCAAACTGTTATTTTGGCATCCGGCATTATCCCGTTGTACCGGTTATCGGAGCATTTTCGCTTGTCACACGGAAATACGGTACTTTTGATCTTTCTTTATGCTGTCTACCCTGCCGTGTCCACCGGTTGCTTCTACGACTTGCACGAAAATTGCTTTTTGGTACCGCTATTGCTATGGCTGTTTGACTGCTACGAACGAAAACGCACCGGCTATCTGGTTTTGGTTGTCTGCCTTTTGTTGGCTGTTAAAGAAGATGCCGCTGTTTATCTTGTGTTTTTCTGCTTGTATATTGCGTTTTCCCGCCGTGACTGGCACCGAGCACTGCCATTGGCAACCGCGGCGATTGCGTGGTTCCTGCTTGCGGTTTTTCTTCTTCAACAATTCGGAACCGGTGCCATGTTCGGTCGCTATGGTGCCTTGTTGAACAGCGACAAAGAAACCGGCGGATTGTTGGGTACCTTGTTGCGTGACCCCGCCTATTTTTTGGAGCAAATTGTTTCGGCATCCAACCTGTCTAAAAAACTGCTGTGGTTGTTTGAACTGCTTTTGCCGTTTGGAGTGCTGTTGTGGACACCGCGCGAAAAATACAGCCGTCTGCTTTTGCTATGCCCTCTCTTGCTCAATTTGTTAACACAGTATGTTTACCAGTTTAACATCAATTATCAATACAGCTTTGGTACACTGCCGTTTTTGTTTTATCTGTTTGTTCAAAACACTGCCGACCGTTCATCGCTCATTGCCCGAAAACATCTTTTGTTTTCCGTTACCGCTGCCGGACTGCTATACACGGCCTTAGTGCTTCCACAGTTGGCACACTACACCACTTCCTTTGTGGAAAAACACAATACCTATGAGCAAATGCAAACATTGCTGGACACCGTTCCCGACGATGCTTCTGTTATTGCTTCCACCATGCTGGTACCGCATTTGGCCAACCGCGACGAAATATACGAAGATGTATATCACGCCACCCCCGACACCGATTTTGTGGTGCTGGATTTGCGCGGCAATTTCCGCACACAGTCAACCTCCTATCAAGAAAAATGTCTGAACTGCGGTTACACCGTGGTAATCGACGATGATTTGTTGGTTGTTCTCCAATCCCCCGCATATAAAAAGGACGCCCTCACCTGAGGGCGCCTTTTTTTGCTTGATTATTCTTTGCAATATCCCGGATAGATAAACGGCGATTCCGGCTGCGGATTGATGTGATCGAGTGTTGGCAATTCCGAAAGATAGTGTTTCACCATATCACCGCTGATGCCGTTGTTTCGAATGATCTCCCGGTAAAAATACCCGCTGGGCTTCACAGTCCGTTCAAAGGTGTCAAAATCCACATGGCACAATCCAAACCGCGGTTTAAACGAAGCCCATTCGTAATTGTCCAGCAAGGACCAGTAGAAATAGCCACGCACATCGGCGCCTTGGCGTATGGCCTCGTGAATAGCGCTTAAATAGGTGGTTAGGTACACAATGCGGAAGCGGTCATCCAAGGCCGACAGCCCGTTTTCTGTGATGTAAATCGGTTTGTCGTGCAAACGGCCGAGGTTGGCAATCATACATTCCGGATACAGTTCTTCCAAATAGAAGTCCTTGTCAACCATTGTCAACCGCTTGTGGTCATAGGTTTTCCGCTCCATGGCCGCTTTACGCGAGTCGATCAGCGAACGGGTATAGCTGTTGATTGCCCAATAATCGATAGCCCCTTTCACATCCGGGTCATAGACACCGTCGCGCATGGGATATACAATTTCGCCGGTGCGAATGGCATGAAAGAAGAACTCGTGATCAATCATATCCTGGTACTGCGTGGCCACTTGGTCCAAGCGATCATACGGCCGATAGGGCATGTAGTGAACCAGGGCATGGTTGGAACTGATTGGCGCCGAAGAATATTGCTTGATGACATGGTAGGCTCGTGCATGATATCGCACCGAATTCAGTTTGTACGGAATGCGTTCTTCCCAGTTGCCGAGATTAAATTCGTTGATAACATTCCAAGAATCCACATACGGCGCCAGTTTGGGCACAATGTAGTGCAAATAGTTTTCAAAGTATTTCCAGTTTTCCATTTTGGTGAAATGGCCCAGCTTTTCAAACCACAACGGATGAGTGAAATGAACCAGCGTACAAACAGTTTTTATGCCGCGCTCTTTCAGCATTGAGAAAAAGCGAATGTAGTGTTCGGTGGCTTCCTTATTAAACACGCCCGGTTCCGGCTCCACACGACACCATTCCACCGAAGTGCGAAAAGCCTGCAACTCCAATTCCTGCATTAAACGAATATCGGTTTCGTACAACTCATAACTGTTGCATGCCATGCCCGATTTTTCTTCGTAATTTTGTTCCTCGATCGCAGCCTTTTGGTTGTTGGGATTGTTGCCTTCCACTTGATGGCCGGCATAGGCACTGCCCCATACAAAGTTTTTCGGGAACTGAAATTTCGGCATGGCAAATACATCGTACATTGATTTTCCCTCCGGTTGTTTCTGCTTTTCAAGCAGTTTGTTGTATAAAACTTTTTATCATATTTTGTAAACATTGTCAAGCACTTTTTTGCAACCGCCTATTGTCAGTTTCCGGCCGCTGTCGCCTGGCGGTGTTGCGGCGGAAATGTCTTCTTCTTCTTTTTTTGCTCTCCGCTCTTGCTTTTTCAATGGCACTTGGTATATAATGGAGAATGTATTACACGGAAGGAATTGATAACTATGAAACGAAACGAGATTGCATCGATATATGCCGATGCCTCCACGCTGGCCGATACCGACCTCACCGTGTGCGGCTGGGTTCGCACTTTGCGCCAATCCAAAGGCTTGGCTTTTATCGAACTGAACGACGGTAGCTGTCAACGCAATCTGCAAATCATTGCCGAGCAGGACAAACTGCCCAATTTTGAGGAAATTTGCCGGCAAAATGTCGGTGCCGCCTTGGTGGTGAAAGGTACGCTTTTGCTCACCCCCAACGCCAAGCAGCCCTGTGAAATTCACGCTTTGTCCATTGAAATCGAAGGCACCTCCACCGCCGACTATCCGTTGCAGAAAAAGCGCCATTCGTTGGAGTTCTTGCGCACCATCGCTCACTTGCGTCCGCGCACCAACACATTCAGCGCCGTGTTCCGCGTTCGTTCGGTGGCCGCCTATGCCATTCATCGCTTTTTCCAAGAACGCGGTTTTGTGTATGCACACACGCCGCTTATCACATCCAGCGATTGTGAAGGCGCCGGCGAGATGTTCCATGTTACCTCGCTTGATCTCGACAATGTTCCCCGCACCGAAGACGGAAAAGTGGATTATTCACAGGATTTCTTCGGAAAGCACACTTCCTTAACCGTGTCCGGCCAGTTGGCTGGCGAATGCATGGCCATGGCTTTTGGCAAAATCTACACATTCGGTCCCACATTCCGTGCCGAGCGCTCCTACACCGCACGGCACGCAGCAGAATTTTGGATGATTGAGCCGGAATTTGCGTTTGCGGATTTGGAAGATAATATGGACTTGGCGCAAGACATGATCACCTATGTTATCGCCTATCTGTTGGAACATTGCCCCGACGAAATGAAATTCTTTAACGACTTCTACGATAAAGGGCTATTGGAACGGCTCAACGCATTGGTACATTCGGAATTTGTTCGTGTTACCTATACCGAAGCCATTGCCATTTTGGAACAGCACAAAGATCAGTTTGAATATCCGGTTTATTGGGGATGCGATTTGCAAACCGAACACGAGCGCTATCTCACCGAACAGGTTTACAAAAAGCCGGTGTTTGTTACCGACTATCCCAAAGAAATCAAAGCATTCTACATGCGCCTGAATGACGACGGAAAAACCGTGGCTGCCATGGATTTGTTGGTTCCCGGTGTGGGCGAAATCATCGGCGGCAGCCAGCGCGAAGAACGCTTGGATTTGCTGGAAGCCCGTATGGACGAACTGGGACTCAATCGTGACGACTATTGGTGGTATTTGGATCTGCGCCGTTACGGCGGTGCCAAGCATTCCGGTTTCGGTTTGGGCTTTGAACGATTAATCTTGTATGTCACCGGCATGGCAAACATTCGCGACGTGCTTCCTTTCCCCCGCACAACCGGCTCGGCCGAATTTTGATTTTGCGTTTTTGGCAGCCCCGTCTGTTATCAGATGGGGCTGTTTTTGATTATTTCGCGGAAAAAGGCCGTATTTTTTGCAAGAACACAAAATTTAACTTGCAAAATTGCGTAACATATATTACAATAGATGCGTATTTATGAGAGGAGTCGTTGATTGTGTCATCTATTCTAACCCTATCAAAAGAAGAACTTGCCAGCCGCTTGGCCGAGCGCAAGGCTGCCTATGCCGCCTATCAAGCACAGGGCTTGCAGTTGGATATGTCTCGCGGTAAGCCCGGCCCAGAGCAGCTGGATTTGTCGTTAGAGGTGTTGGATTGCGTCAACGCCCGCGAAGGGTACTTGGCTGCTAACGGAACCGACACACGAAACTACGGCGGCTTGGAGGGCATTGCCGAAGCACGGCAATTATTTGCCGACATTCTCGGTGTTCCCGCCGATTTGATTGTGGTTGGCGGCAATTCCAGCCTGAATCTCATGTTTGACTATATCACCCAAGCCATGGTATCCGGTGTTTGCGGCCACACACCGTGGGGACAGCAAGAAACGGTTAAATTTCTTTGCCCAGCTCCCGGCTATGACCGCCACTTTGCCATCACCCAACGCTACGGCATTGAAATGTTGCCCATTACCATGACAGAAAACGGCCCCGACATGGATGCCGTTGAGTTGCTGATTAACGATCCCGCTGTTAAGGGCATTTGGTGCGTTCCCATGTACTCCAACCCGGATGGCATCACCTACTCCGATGACACAGTTCGCCGCTTTGCCCGCCTTAAACCGGCGGCTCCCGATTTCCGCATTATGTGGGACAACGCCTATTGTGTGCATCACCTCACCGACACACCCGATCATCTTCTCAACCTCTACACCGAAGCGGCTTCTGTGGGCAATGAAGATATTGTGATTCAATTCACCTCCACCTCCAAAATCAGTTTTCCGGGTTCCGGCGTGTCCGCTGTGGCAGCCAGCCCCCGCAACATAGCCGATATCAAAGCGCGCATGACCATTCAAACCATCGGTCACGATAAGATTAACATGTTGCGTCATGTTCGTTACTACAAAAACGCCGACGGCATTCGTGAGCACATGAAGCGCCACGCCGCCATTTTGCGTCCCAAATTTGATATTGTGCTGAACACGCTGGAAAATCGCTTGGGTGGCACCGGCATTGCCCATTGGCACAAACCGAACGGCGGCTATTTTGTCAGCGTCAATCTCATGGACGGTACGGCCACCGAAACCGTGCGCTTGCTCCGCGAAGCCGGCGTTATCATCACCGGCGCCGGTGCCACCTACCCCTATGGCGAAGATCCACACGATGCCAACCTGCGTTTGGCACCGTCGTATCCTTCACAAGAGGAATTGTCCACAGCCATGGAATTGTTCTGTATCTGCGCCGAAATTGCCTGCTTGAACCGGTTGTTGGCGCAATAATCCCTTGATTTTTCGCAGCCGTGCGTTGGCACGGCTGCTTTTTTGCATCCTTTCCGAATATCGTTAGGTTTTGATTGACTTTTCCGGCAAAATCACCTATAATATAACCTATATAGTTTACACGGGAGGCTTAAACGATGAAGCGAACACCAAAATCCGTATTCTTCATCGTGACTCTGCTCATCCTCGCCCTAACCTACACTTCGTTTTTCGGCGTGTACACCCACTACGGCGATCGAGTAGACACGATAATCCGCGGTGCATCCGACATCCGCACCGGCATCGACATCAGCGGCGGTGTTGAAGTTACCTTTGCGCCGGAAGATGAAACCGTCAACGCAACCGACGATCAAATCACCTCCATGAAGGAAGTTATTGTTCGTCGCTTGATTGCCAACAACATCACCGACTACGAGGCCTATACCGATTTTGACAACGACCAGGTTATTGTCCGCTTTCCTTGGAAAACAGGCGAAACCGAATTCGATGCCGCTTCGGCTATTGAGGAATTGGGCAAAACAGCTCAATTGGAATTCTACCTCGACACCGCCGAATCGTCGGGGTTCCCCACGGAAAAGCCAAAATCCGACGATCTCGTTCTCACTGGCGACATGGTATCTTCTGCCAAAGCCGGCTTTGACGAAGACGGTGAAGCATTGGTATCTTTGGAATTGGACAGCAAAGGCGCCGCTGCTTTTTCCACTGCCACCAAAACGCAGCACGATTTGAACGGCAGCAGCGGAAGCACCTACACCATTTCCATTTGGCTGGACGATGAATGCATTTCCAACCCGACAGTCAATGCCCATATCACCGACGGTAAGGCCCAAATTTCCGGCGGCTTTGAAAATTACAGTGAGGCATCCGATTTGGCAAACCTCATCAATTCCGGTGCTTTGCCCTTTGGTATCACCGCCAAAAACACCAGCACCGTGGCCGCCACTTTGGGTGAACAAGCACTGGACACCATGGTACTGGCCGGCATTATCGCCTTTGTTTTGGTAGCCGTGTTTATGATTCTCTATTATCGGCTTCCCGGCTTTGTTGCTGTTATTTGCCTGTTGGGTCAGGTGGCCGGCTCCATTGCCTGTGTATCCGGCTAT
>CAYMDU010000033.1:0-15535 GCA_964389495.1 uncultured Eubacteriales bacterium | reverse complement strand
CACCACTACAACTTCCCCTCCTATTCGGTGGGCGAAACCAAGCCTTCCCGCGGCCCCGGCCGTCGTGAAATCGGCCACGGTGCTTTGGCAGAGCGCGCGCTGGTTCCGGTGCTTCCGTCTCAAGAGGAGTTCCCCTACACCATGCGTTTGGTGTCGGAAGTTCTTTCTTCCAACGGTTCCACTTCGCAGGCTTCCATTTGCGGCTCCACTTTGGCCCTGATGGCCGCCGGTGTGCCGATTAAAGCCCCTGTTGCCGGTATTTCCTGCGGCTTGGTCACCGAAGGCGACCGCTTTATGACCATGGTGGATATTCAAGGCCTGGAAGATTTCTTCGGCGATATGGACTTCAAAGTGGGCGGCACGCACAAAGGTATCACCGCCATTCAGATGGACCTCAAAGTACATGGCCTAACCCCGGCCATCATCAAAGAAGCGTTGGAGAAAACCTACAAAGCGCGTTTGTACATTTTGGATGAAATCATGCTCAAAGCCATTCCGGAAGTGCGCCCCGAGTTGTCTCCCTATGCGCCCAAAATGCTCACCACCAAAATCGATGTCGATAAGATTCGCGAAGTCATCGGCAAAGGCGGCGCGGTTATTCAAAAAATCCAGGCCGACTATTGCTGCGATGTCACCGTGGAAGAAGACGGCACCGTGTTCATTGCCGCCGTTAACACCGAAAACGCCAAGCGTGCGTTGGAAGTGATTGAAACCATTGCCAAAGATCCCGAAATCGGCGCCATCTACAAAGGCCGCGTCACTCGCTTGATGGCTTTCGGCGCCTTTGTGGAAATTGCTCCCGGCAAAGAAGGATTGGTACACATCAGCAAACTGGATGTTAAGCGTGTGGACAAGGTGGAAGATGTGGTCAGCGTCGGCGACGAAATCCTGGTTAAGGTAACCGAAATCGACGAACAAGGTCGCATCAATCTCTCCCGCCGCGATGCGCTCATTCAGGTGGAGGGCATCACGCCCGAACCGTCGGCACCGCGTGAAGGGTCTTCGCGCCCCGCGCCGCGTCAGGGCGGTTTCCGCCGCCGTGACGATCGTCGCCGCGACGACTGAGTTTCCGCTCAGCACTCGGCACGGTTCTTCGGTTTTATACCACCGCGATAAAGCACAAACGCCGCCCGACAGATGAAAGGTTCATCTGCCGGGCGGCATTTTCTTTGAGAGCAACAACCCGCGCCTGCCTTTGGTTCGGTTACCACCGGTTAGAAGTCGGCTGCCGCTTCCAGCGGTTTTAAAAACTGCGTTTCGTACAATTCGTGGTAGCGCGGGCTTTCTTCCACCAAGCGGTGATGCGGCCCCCGCCCGACGATAACCCCGTTTTCGATAACCAGAATTTCGTCGGCCGACAAAATGGTGGACAGGCGATGCGCCACCACCAACGATGTGCGATTTCGCAACAACGGCTGAATGGCGTCTTGAATGTGCTTTTCGGAAATGGAATCCAACGACGAAGTCGCCTCGTCCAGCAGCAAAATGGGCGGGTTTTTCAAAATCACCCGTGCCAGCGACAACCGCTGCTTTTCGCCGCCGGACAATTTCAGCCCGCGATTGCCCACAACGGTATCGTAGCCAAGCGGCAACTTCACAATGAATTCGTGAATATTGGCCTTGCGGCACGCTTCTTCCAGGTCTTCCTGTGTGGCGGTGGGGCATGCATACAGCAAATTGGCGCGAATGGTATCGTTGAACAAATAGGTATCCTGTGTAACCATGCCGATGCAACGGCGCAACGCACTAAGCTGAAAATCGCGCAAATCCACGCCGTCCACCGTGATGCACCCGCCGGTCACATCAAACAGGCGCGGAATCAAACTGATAAGGGTTGTTTTTCCGGCACCGGAAGTGCCCACAATCGCCACGGTTTTGCCGTGTTCCACCGAAAAATGAATGTCGCGCAACACCGGCTTGTCGGGATAATAGGAAAACGCCACATGGCAAAATGACAAATCACCGCGAACCGAAGTCGGCGCCACAGCGTTGGGGCGGTCTTCGATTTCCGGACGCAAATCCAGATACTCAAAAATACGGGAAAACAGTGCCAACGACCGCGTGATGTCCACCCCGATATTCAGCAACTGGTCCACCGGGCGGAACATGCGGTTCAGCAGGGTGACCATCACGGTGATGTCCCCCACTGTTAAAGCCGGTTCCACCTGCCATTTCAGCATCAGCAATCCGCCAACCAGATATATCAGCAAAGGGCCCACACCGATAAAAGTATCAATCGCCATGCGAAACCAGCCGTGCGCCACGGTTTCACGGATACTCAACCGCCTGGTTTCGTCGTTAACCGTTTGAAACCGTTGATATTCGGCGGTTTCTTTGTTGAACAGCTTCACCAGCATTTGCCCGCTGACGCTCATGGTTTCGTTTAAAATTTGGTTCATCGCATCCCATTTTTCCTGTGTGCGGGAAGCAATTTTCCAACGGTAGCCGGCCACAATACGCGCCGGCAATACAAACAACGGCAACAGCAGCACACCCACCGTTGCCAGCACCCAGTGGATACGATACATGGCCACCAACGAAGTAACCAGCACCGCCACATTGGACAGCAACCCGGTCATGGTATTGGCAATCACCGATTGCACACCGCTGATGTCGCCCGTCATGCGGGTAATCAATTCACCCTGCGGACGGTCGGTGTAAAAGCGATGCGACATACGCTGCAAATGGGCATACATTTGATTTTTCATATCATAGGCTATATTTTGCGCCATGCTGGCATTGAGATAGCTTTGCAAAATATTCACCAAGTTGGACAGCAGTGTTACCAGCAACGACAGCAAAATCAGCTGAATGAGCACCACCCAATTCTGTGCAATCAGGCCGTCGTCAATCATGCGACCGGTTAGAATGGACGGAAGCAAGCCCAGCCCCGCCGACACAATGATAATCAGTATCACCAGCAGCAACTGCTTCCAATAGGGGCAAAGATAAGAAAAAATCCGTTTCAGCAGTGCTTTGCTCATGCGCGGTGCGGTGGCTTTTTCTTCGTTTGTCAGGGGACGATGATGACCGCCGGGAGGGCCTCCCATTCCCGGAGGCGGCGGCATTCCGGGAGGCATGATTATTCCTCCGCGGAAGGCACCGAAAATCCGGCCTCTTCCACTGCTTTGCACAGCCGGTCGGCGGTTACGGCGTTGGTTGATACCGTGGCTGTGCCGGTTTTCAAGTCCACCGTTGCGCACACGCCGGGCAGCTCGTTCAACGCTTTCTCCACCCGCATGCGGCAATGGTCACACGCCATTCCTTTGATATGTAGTTTCACAATGTATTCTCCTTTCCTGCAATCAAACACACGGCATGGGCGGCTATGCCTTCGCCGTTTCCGGTAAATCCCAGCCCTTCTTCGGTGGTGGCTTTCACATTCACATCGGACACCGGCACACCGCACGCAGCGGCCAGCCGTTCCCGCATGGCTGCGATATACGGTTTCAATTTTGGTGCCTGTGCCAACACCGTGGCATCAATATTCACAACCGCGTAGCCTTTGGCATGCAAACGGCCGATCACCTGCTCCAACAGTTGCACACTGTCGGCCCCCGCATAGCGCGGGTCGGTATCGGGAAACAGCCCGCCGATATCGCCCTCGGCCGCGGCGCCAAGCAAGGCATCCATAACGGCATGTGTCAGCACATCGGCATCAGAATGGCCAAGAAGACCTTTTTCCCAAGGAACGGTAACCCCGCCCAAGATCAAAGGACGTCCTTCGGCCAACCGATGAACATCGTAGCCGTGGCCGATACGCCATCCGTTCATATCCATCCCTCCGCTATTCGAATATCTTCCGGCGTGGTGATTTTCAAATTGGCATAGCTTCCGGCCACCAAACGCACCGGATAGCCGGCCGCTTCCAGCAATGCGCAATCGTCTGTTGCGTGCAAGCCGCTTTGTTGCGCTGCCTGCAACGCCTGCTCATACCATTCCCGCCGAAAAATTTGCGGCGTTTGCACATTCCACAGGCACGACCGATCCGGTGTGGATTGCACAAAGCCCTCGCTGTCCACCACTTTCACCGTATCTTTCACCGGAACGGCGGCAGCGGCGGCACCGTCGCGCCAGGCTGCCTGTATCACAGACGCAATGAGCGACGGCGTAATCAACGGGCGTGCGCCGTCGTGAATGGCCACATAGGCCGCTGTGTCACAGCAAGCCGCCACCCCGTTGGCAACCGATTCCTGCCGTTCTGCACCGCCCGGCACCACCGCCGACACCTTGGTGATACGGTATTGCGCAGCGATGTCGCGCAGAACGGCTTGGTCGCCGGCACGCGACACCAGCACAATTTCGTCCACCAACGGACACGCCTGAAACGCCGCCAACGTGTGGGCAATCACCGGGCGATCCCCCAGTGTCATGAGCAACTTCGGCTGCCCCATGCGTGTGGAAGTTCCCGCCGCCACAATCACAGCAGAAACCGTTGACTTGTTTTGCACTGTGGCATCTCTCCTTTGTATTGTGCTCCCTGCAACTAAAATCAGCTTTAAAAAATCAAGTTTCCACGCGCAACCGTGCGGCCAACGCCGTGTCCGGTGTTACATACACCGTGTGATTGTTCTCATATATCACCATGCCCGGTTTGGCACCGGCCGGCTTTTTCACATGCCGCACCTGAGCATAATCCACCGGCACTTGCGCCGATGCGGCGGCACGGGAATGGGTGGCCGCCAGCACCGCCGCCTGCCGCAGGGTGCGTTCCGGCGGTTCAACGCCCTCGGTGAGAATCACCGTGTGCGAACCGGGAATATTTTT
Organism: uncultured Eubacteriales bacterium; assembly: GCA_964389495.1. GTDB lineage: Bacteria > Bacillota > Clostridia > Oscillospirales > Acutalibacteraceae > RGIG3009. The sequence goes on along the minus strand of CAYMDU010000033.1, from coordinate 10,768 downwards.
GGTGTGAAACCACCAATCGCTTCCCTTGGCAATGCGCGTGGTCAGCCGATCGTTTTGCACATTGTTGCGCCCCACCAACACGGTGAAGCCGTCATCCGAACAAAAACGCAACGGTGCCGTGGGCGCAACGGTTCGGCGCTTGTCACGCCGGCAACGCAAATAGCCGCTTTGTTCCAGTTCCTGCCGCAATTCCTCCAATTCGCGCGTGCTGCCGGCGCGGGAGAGAGCATCGGCCACCGTTTCCAAATAGGTCAGTTCCGTTTCGCCCTGGGCAATTTGCTGCTGTAACACCTCTTCGGCTGTTTTGGCTTTGCGGTATTCTTTGTAGTACCTTTGCGCATTGCAGGCCGCCGACAGTGCCGGATCCAGCGGCACCGTTACGGTTGCGCACTGTTCGTCGTAATAATTGATAAGTTCGGCCTGCGCCGCGCCTTTGGCAATCGTGTGCAAATTGGCGGTAATCAAATCGGCATACAGGCGTTTGGTATCTCTTTCGCCGGATTCCGCCAACTCGCGGCGCTGACGGTTCAGTTTGCGCGCCAGGCGTTCCGTTGCCGTGGCCATGGCGCGTGTGATATCGCGCGCATACCGCTGCATACGCTCGGCCGCGTCTTTTTCGGCATAGAACGCATCCAGCAATTCGGAAAAAGACGGCACTTCGCGGCCGGTGGCCTGCGAGCCGTATTGTGTGATGGGCATAAAGCTGAATTCCAGCGGTGACCCGTCTTGCCGATACAGCAAATACGGTGTTCGGCCGGTGTTGGCAAGCAACACCCGCTGCACACGCTCCAACGCCGCCGTCAACCGCGAAAGACGCTCATCGGCCGACAGCGCATCTTCTTCACAGCCGCGGCAAACCGTGTGTGCGATTTCCCGACAAAGCAGCGGCGAAAGCCCTTGCACACCGCGCCCCAGCGCCTGCTCTATCGGCAAACCGCGTTGCAGCACCGCCTCGGCCACTTGTGCCGGCGAATGTAACAGCGCATCACAGCGATCGCTGTCGGCCGGAGGCGGAAAATAGGGAGCACCCGGCAACAGCGGACGAACCGATGACATCGACAAATCCACCCGTTTAACGGCATCGAGTATGCGCCCGTTTTCTTCCACAACAATCAGATTGCTGTGCCGCCCCATCAGTTCCGCCGCCAAGGTGAGGCGCACGGTGTCGCCCAATTCGTTCAACGCATCAAAATCAAAATAGAGAACCCGCTCCAACCCAATTTGGCGAATTTCACGCAACCAGGCCCCGGTTAACCGCTTGCGAAGCAACATGCAAAACGGCGGCGGCGATGCCGGATTTTCCGGTGCGGCGGTTAGCAACTGTGCACGCGGCGATTGCACCCGTGCCGACAGATACAACCGTTCTGTTCCGCCGGGGCCGCGCATTGTCAGCACCAGCTCCTCACGCGAGGGCTGGTGTATTTTATCAATTCGTGTGTTTTGCAAATGCTGCCACAGTTCATCGCGCAGACAATGCAAAAAAGCGCCATCCAGTGCCATGGTGTCAATCCTTTACCATATGATAGGGAGCCTGTCCCCGATGCACCGTTACCGACAGCATCGGGAACGCTTCGGCAATCCAGCGAGCCAGCTGGGCCGTTACCGGTACTTCGGTGGCATAGTGCCCGCCGTCTGCCATGGTTTTGGCCGGCGGCACCGCCAGCCAAACATGATGTTTCACTTCGCCCGTGAGCGCAGCGTCTGCTTCCGACAGCAGCGGCAACACGCGATCTCCCGCACCGCCGCCGCACAACGCCACCGTGCGAACTGCATCGGTGCCGGCCCGCAAACGCACCGCCGTTTGTAAGCGGTCGGAAACCAGGGCACCGAATTCGCCGGCCGACATCGGCCGAGGGAATTCACCGATTCGGCACATGCCGTCCGGCCCGATACGCACCGCTGTTAATCCCAGCAATTCGCACAGACAGTCGTTCACGCCGCCGACGGCACGGTCCAAATTGGTGTGGGCGCAAATGGCAGTCAGGCCCTGCTCGGCCAAACGGTGCGGCACGCTTCCGGCCTTCAAAGCACGAAGCGGCTCGAAAATCACCGGATGATGACTGACAATCAGCTGTGCGCCGATGGCCAATGCTTCGTCCACCGCTTCGTGGGTGATGTCCAGTGTGACCAGCACCGCCGTGACTTCCCGATGGGCCTCTCCGACAAGCAAGCCGCAATTATCATAGGGCTCTGCCGCCTCAAACGGCGCTTTTTGCTGCAACAATTCCAAAATGTTTCCGGCTGTCATTGTGATTCCTCCCATGGTTTCCACCGGCCGCTTCGATAGCGGCCTATCTGCTGCAAGCACCGATGACCTTCGGCTGTCGGGCAGGCTTCCTGTTGCCGCCGCAACCGGTTTTCCACCGTTTGCAAATATCCGTCGCCCTCCGGGACGGCAACCCGTCCCACAAAGCACAAGGCGTCGTCGAAGGCGGTTTTCTTCCCGGTGTATTCCGCACAAAGCACGGTGTACCAATGCCGGCCGGCAAGCGCCACGCGCTCTTCGCAAAGGGAAAAGCCCGTGGCAAACAAATAGGCCCGCAATTTTTCGGCGCGTGTCATCGGCTGCAAAATCAACCGATACCGCCCGTTTTGCACCCAAGGAGCCGCTTCCAAAATGGAGGCCACGGTTTCGCCGCCCATGCCGGCAATCACAATGTCTTCCACTTCGTGCGGCTGCACCGTGCTTAACCCGCCGCCCAAGCGCACCTCTATTTTTTCTTCCAATCCTGCTTCTTTCACCGTGCGACGGGCGTTGGTCACAGGCCCCACCCGAATATCCGATGCAATCGCCGAGGGGCACCGCCCCTCTTGCACCAGCGCCACCGGCAGATGCGCGTGATCGGTGCCGATATCCGCTATGCGGCTGCCGCATCGCACAAAATCGGCAACAAAGCGCAAACGCTGATCTAACATAGCCACTCCTACAAAAAGGGCGACTCGCACCGCGAGCCGCCGCTGTTTACTTGCTCAGATGCTGATTGATTTTTTCAACCAATTCGTCGGGATTCACACCGTGAACGGCACAAGCCTGTTCCAGCGTTTCGCCGCGTGCCGACGGGCAACCCAAGCAGTGCATGCCCATTTCCAGGAAAAACGGCGCCGTGGTATTGTCCATATCCAGAATTTCGCCGATGATCATATCTTTTGTTACTTTCATTGTGTTTTCTCCTTTTTGGTTTTCTTTTGGTATACCCCTAGTATACCACATTTCTTCCGATTTTGCAACACTCACATCGGAAAGGTTACTCCATATTTCCCGTTAACTGCATGGCCACCGACACTGCCACCAGCGGCGCGGTTTCACACCGAAGAATACGCGGGCCCAATGTGGCAACCGCCGATCCTGCGGCTTTCAGTTTTTCCACTTCGTCTGCTTCCAATCCGCCTTCGGGGCCGACAATCAACGACAGTTGCCGCGTGTGAGTGCCTATCATCCGGGACAGCGGTGCACCGCCGCCTTCATATAAGGTGACGGCAAATTCCGAAGCCACCGCGCCTGTTAATTGCGAAAACGAAATCGGTTCTGCCACCGCGGGCACCCTGCCGCGCCCGCTTTGCTCGGCCGCCGATGCCGCGATTTTTTGCCACCGTGCCTGCTTTTTGGCACCTTCGGCTGCCGTTAGCCGGACCACACTGCGTGCCATGGCCACCGGCACAATACGCACCGCTCCGATTTCCACGCACTTTTGCACAATCCAATCCATCTTTTCGCTTTTGGGAAGGCCCTGATACACTGTTACCGCCACCGTTGGTTCACTGCGCGACGGGCAACGGTGAAGCACCTGTGCCTGCACACTTCCTTCGTTCAATGAAAGAATACGGCAATGGTAGTCGGTTCCTTCGCCGTCGCACAAAATCAACTCCTCGCCCACACGCATGCGCAACACCCGTGCCACATGATGCGCTTCCTGCCCCGTGAGCAGGGCGGTATCGCCGGAAAAAGGCGCCACAAAAAATCGCGACATGTTGTTAATCCTTTCTGCAAACAAAGCAGCACCAGCCGCCGTGGCTCAATCGTTCCGCCGGCGTGAAACCGCAGGCAGCCAGGCCGGCTTCCACTTCGGCACCGCGTTCTTCGATGATGCCCGATACAATATACACACCGCCCGGCAACAGAAATTGCGGAATGGACGGCGATAATTGCAAAATCGCATCGGCCACAATGTTGGCCAAAATCAGGTGATACTGCCCGCTGATTTGCTTCACCAAATCGCCGTGCACAATGCGATACCGCGGTTCGGTTAATCCGTTGACCGCGCCGTTTTCCACAGCCATTTTCACTGCCAACGCATCAATGTCCACTCCCACCGCCGACTGTGCGCCCAGCAACAGCGAAGCGATAGACAAAATGCCGCTGCCGCAACCCACATCCAGCACCGTGCTGGCAGGCGTGATGTACTTTTCCACAGCTTCCAGCACCATGCGCGTGGTATCGTGCCCGCCGGTGCCGAACGCCATGCCCGGGTCGATCGACAGCACCGTTCGTCCTTCGGTGTTATCCACCGTTTCCCAAGTGGGACAAATCAGCAAACGGCGACCCACCGACAGGGGCTTGAAATACTGCTTCCAGTTGTTGGCCCAATCCTGCTCGCTCACCTGGGCAGCTTCCACCTCGTTGGCAATGCCGCATGCCGCCAGGCGCTCCCGCAAAAAAGCAATGGCTTCGGCCGGGTTTTCCTGCGGTTCCAAATAGAGGTGTATGATGCTGTGCCGACGGTCGCGCCGCAGCAGTTCCTCATCGATTAAATCAATGTGGGCAATGTCCCGAGCACCCTGCTCCAAATCGCTGTAATCCTCCACATAAATGCCATAGGGCACCACCATGTTGGCAATCGCCGATGCCCTTTCCGTGTCGGCGGTTGCCACACGGATGCGCACTTCTGTCCATTCTGCCGACATACATTTCCTCCGTTACACTTGAACTTTTCGGTTGCCGCCGCAGCCGTTCGGCCGGGGGGCTTTTCCTTTACTGCTATTGTACCACACTTTTCGACAAAAGCAAAGAAGTAGGCAAATTTTCTTTGCTTTCCCTCTTGAAAAATTCCTCGGTTTTTGATATGCTATATAGCAAGGTGGGTGTGGACTATGAAAAAGGGGTTTGACAACGCATTATACATGGCCAAGCAAAAGGAACACATTTTGGAACGCATTTCCAAATTCAACGGCAAGTTGTATTTGGAATTCGGCGGCAAACTGTTCGACGACTATCACGCCGCGCGTGTTCTCCCCGGCTTTGAACCCGACGCTAAAATTCGCCTGCTTTCCGAACTGCGCGACAAAGTGGAAGTTGTCTTCTGCATCAGCGCCGGCAACATTGAAAAAACCAAAATCCGGGCCGACCTCGGCATCAGCTACGAAATGGATTTGTTGCGGCAAATCGATGTTATCACCGATTTGGGCATTCAGGTGAACAGCGTGGTTATCACGCAATACACCGGCCAGCCCGCGGCCGATGCGTTTGTTCGCAAGCTGAACGCCCGCGGCGTCACCAACTATATTCATCGCCCCATCGAAGGGTATCCCTCGCATGTGGATCACATTGTCAGCGACGAAGGCTACGGTGCCAATCCCTACATTGTCACCACCAAACCGTTGGTGGTGGTCACCGCCCCCGGCCCCGGCAGCGGCAAGCTGGCCACCTGTTTGTCTCAGGTGTATCACGAATTTCGCCGCGGCAACATGGCGGGCTATGGAAAATATGAAACATTCCCCATTTGGAACCTGCCGCTCAAACATCCGGTTAACCTGGCCTACGAAGCGGCCACGGCCGATTTGCAAGATGTGAACATGATCGACCCGTTCCATTTGGAAGAATACGGCATTCCCACGGTTAACTACAACCGCGATGTCGAAGCGTTCCCCATTGTGCGCACCATTTTGTCGCGCATCACCGGCAACGATAAATTCTATTGCAGCCCCACGGATATGGGCGTCAACATGGCCGGCTATGCCATTGTGGACGATGAGGTGTGCCGCGAAGCCGGCCGCCAAGAAGTGATCCGTCGCTACTATAAAGGCCTGTGCGATTTGAAGCAAGGCAAAGAACAGCCCGCCACGGTGGAAAAACTGCAAACCATCATGCAGCAAATGAACCTCAACAAAGAAGACCGCGCGGTGGTGCTCCCCGCATTGGCCAAAAAAGAAGCCTGCGGCAACGCACCGGCCGCCGCCATTCAACTGCCCGACGGCCGCATCATCACCGGCAAGGCCACCCGCCTGCTGAGTGCTTGCAGCGGTGCTGTTCTCAACGCCATCAAGGTGATGGCCGGCATTCCCAAAGAAGTGTTGCTCATCAGCCCGCAAGTGCTGGAACCCGTTCTTAAACTCAAATTGGAATTGCTGAAAAGCCAAAGCAGCGTGCTGAAAGCCGACGACACCCTAACCGCCCTCTACATCTGTGCGGCTTCCGATGCCACAGCCGCCGCCGCGGCCGAGCAATTGCCCCGGTTGCGCGGGTGCGAACTTCATTCCACGCAACTGCTCCATTCCGGCGACGAATCCACGCTGCGAAAAATGGGGCTCAACATCACCTGCGAACCGGAATTTCCGGATAAAAACTTGTATTTCGGCTAATATCGCCCGGCGCGGAACCTTCTGCGCCATATGCCGCTGTGGTGGAATAGGCAGACACAAGGGACTTAAAATCCCTCGGTAGCAATACCGTACCGGTTCGACCCCGGTCAGCGGCACCACAAAAAAGCACTTTCGTCTGTTGACGAAAGTGCTTTTTTTATGAATGATGCGTTTCCTTGAAACGAAATACGCACTTCGCGAGTGAAGAAAACGCGCCGCCTTGTGTATCACGGCACAGCCGCATCACTTATTCGGCATCGGTGTGCAGGTCGGCAATGGCGGCATCGTACAGCTCGACAACTTCCGGCTCCGGTTGCTTATCCAGCAAGGTAACAACCACCGCGGCCAACATGCTCACGGCAAAGCCGGGCAACAGTTCGTAGATGCCGGTGGCCGATTTCAGCCACAGCAACCAAACCACATCGGTTACCGCGCCGGCAACCACACCGGCAACCGCGCCTTTGTAGGTGAAGCGGCGCCAGAACACGGAAAGAATCACAATCGGGCCAAACGCCGAACCGAACCCGGCCCATGCGTTTTCCACCATGTTCATGATGCTTTGTGCGCCTTCGCTTTTGGAAGAAGCAATGAAAAACGCCACCACGGAAACCACCAGCACCACCAAGCGGCCAACCCACAGAATTTCCTTGTCACCGGCTTGCTTGCGAATCACCGGTTTGTAAATATCCGAAGTGAACGACGACGATGCCACCAGCAACTGGCTATCAGCCGTGGACATGGAGGCGGCAATAATGGCAGCCATCAGCAATCCGGCAATCAGCGACGGGAAAAACTTCCGTGCCAATGTGATAAACACCAGTTCCTGCTGGCCGGCAGGCAACAGTTCGGGTGCGGCAATAAGGCGCCCCATCCAGGCAATCAGGCACACGCAAACCAGCGCCAGCACCACCCAAACAATGGCAACTGTGGCCGATTTTTTAATCATCGACGGCTTTTTGATGGACATAAAACGCACCAAAATGTGCGGCATGCCAAAATAGCCAAGCCCCCATGCCAGCCCGGAAAGAATGTCCTTCCAGCCGGCAGAAAACAGGCCGGGATGGAAGGTGTACACCGCGCCGGTTTGCGCGTTGGTATATACTTCGTTCAACGCACCGGCATCCAAGTCCTGCGTGAAAGCAATCACAATCGGCACCGCCAGCACCGCAATCAGCATCAGGCTGCCTTGGAAAAAGTCGGTCCAGCAAACCGCTTTGAACCCGCCGAGAAAGGTGTAGATGAGAATAATGGCGGCGAAAATCAAGCGTGCCGCGGTTTCGTTCAAACCGGGGAACAAGGTGACAAACACTTTGGTGCCGGCCACAAACGACGAGGCCACATACACCGTGAAGAACACCAGGAAAATCACCGCGCAAACAATTTGCAGCACGGGGCTTTGACTGACAAAACGATTGGACAAATACTGCGGCAAGGTGATGGAATCGTTGGCCGCTTTGGAGAAGCAACGCAACCGCTTGGCCACCAACAGCCAGTTGGCAATCGTTCCCAGCATCAAGCCAATGCCAATCCAAACCTCGCCCATACCAAACGCCATGATGCCGCCGGGCAATCCCATCAGCATCCATGCGCTCATATCCGAAGCCTGCGCCGACATGGCCGTCACCCACGGGCCCATGCTGCGCCCGCCGAGAAAGTAGTCCTTTTCGCTGGCTTGCTTATCTTTCACAAAAAAGACCACGCCGATGGCCAGCATGAGGACAAAATAAAAAATGAATGAAACCACTTCCAAATTGATCATGTGCTACCTCTCCTCAAAAGTATATAGGTGTATATTACCACAAATCCAAACCAAAAGCAACGAAAACTTCCAACAGGAACTCACTTGCGAGCTACGCCGCTTTGCCGTGCGGCTTCCTGTACGGCGGCCGCCACCGCTTTGCGGATGCGTTCATCAAACGCCGCCGGCAAAATGTAATCGGCACCCAATTCGTCGTCCGACACCAGCGACGCAATCGCCAACGATGCGGCCATGGTCATGTCCCCGTTGATATCGCGTGCGCGACAATCCAACGCGCCGCGGAAAATGCCGGGAAACGCCATCACATTGTTGATTTGGTTGGGAAAATCCGAACGGCCGGTTCCGACAACGCGCGCACCGGCGGCCAAGGCTTCGTCCGGCATGATTTCCGGTGTGGGATTGGCCATGGGGAAAACAATGGCATCCGCTGCCATCGACCGCACCATGTCGGCCGTTACACAACCGGGCGCCGAAACCCCGATGAACACATCAGCCTGCTGCATGGCATCGGCCAATGTGCCGCGCAAATGGCGGGAATTGGTTTTTTCGCACAGTTCTTCCTGTGCCGGATTCAGTTCGGTCATGCCGGCATCCAAAATGCCGACACGATCGCACAGGATTAGGTCTTGCACACCCAACCGCAACAAATGCTTGGCAATGGCAATGCCGGCCGAACCGGCACCGTTTATCACGCAACGAACACGGCCGATGTCTTTCTTTACAAAGCGAAGCGCATTGAGCAGAGCCGCTCCCACCACCACGGCGGTACCGTGCTGGTCGTCATGAAACACCGGAATGTCGCACAGCTCTTTTAAGCGGCGTTCCACCTCAAAGCAACGGGGGGCCGCAATGTCTTCCAAATTGATACCGCCAAAGCTGCCGGACAGCAAATAAATGGTTCGCACCAGTTCGTCAACCTCTTTGGTACGCAAGCACAAAGGAAAGGCATCCACGCCGGCGAACTCTTTAAACAGCGCACACTTGCCCTCCATCACCGGCATGCCGGCTTCCGGGCCGATATCCCCCAGCCCCAACACGGCGGTACCGTCGGTGATCACCGCCACGGTGTTCCAGCGCCGTGTCAGTTCAAACGATTTGTTGTAGTCTTCGTGAATGGCCATGCACGGTTCCGCCACGCCGGGCGTGTAGGCCAACGACAGTTGCTCCCGCGTGCGAATCGGCGTGCGGGAAACGACCTCAATTTTTCCCTGCCATTCGTAGTGCTTTTTTAATGCTTCTTCTCGAATATTCAAAGCTCTGTTCCTCCCGTTAGGTTAAATTCAAAACCGGCTGAAATCCCATCAGTGCCAACGCCAGCAATCCCAAATACACCAGCGTTCCCGGCAACCCGCGAAACGCTGCGGGCGTGTCGGGATTGTCCAGCCGTTCCAGAGCTTCGGCGCTCATGGTGGACACCAACGCAAACCCCAAAGCCGACCCGGCGGCCATGCCGACTGCCGGCAAAAACGAAACCGCAAATTGATAGTTGGTAACCAGGGCAACGCCGATGACAATGTTGTTAAAAGCCGCCAACGGCAAAAACCGTTTCACACGGCGATACCAATCGGGCAGAAAGCGGGCAGACAGCAACACCGTGGCCACATACAGCAATGCCGTGATCATCACAATCACCAGCGGGCGCAAAAGGCGCCATTGCCAAGCGGCCGGCAACAGGCGATCCACCGGAAAAAAGAGTGCCGTTACCGACACGGAAAATCCCAACAGCAATTTGGAAAACAGCACCCGCTGACGGGGCCGCCGCAACATACGCGCCAGCGTTGACGACCCGAAGCCGGTGGTCAGCACCAGATTTTGTATGGTGGCGGTGATCAGAAAATAGCGAATCATATCGCCGAGAGAGCTCATGCCTTCTCCCCCTTTCCTGCCAACAAACGGTGCCACAGCCGATGCAGCCATTGCAAGGCCGCCGCCATGAAGCCCAGCATCACATAGCCGATGAACGGATGCTTGGCTTCCGGAAAACGCACGGAAAATCCCAACGGAATGTCCCACACGGTGCCGTCGATCGCGGCTTCCCGCAACGCACAGGCAACGCACAGCACCAGGGCAAAGCCCACGGCAGTGCCCAGCGATTCTGCCAACGACACCAACGGATGCACTTTGGCGGCTTGCTTTCCGACGGCACGCACAGTGAACAGGGCGTTCACCGCCATCAACGGCAAAAACAGATACAGTGCCGCATAAATATCGGCCGAAACCAGTTGTCGCAACACCACGGCCGTTCCCGACAGCAACGCGGTTGTGAACACGGCATACGCCGCCGGGCGCAACCACTGCGCCATGTATTTTCCCAGCCACGCCAACAACAAATTGGCCGGCAACAGCACCACCGCGGTGCAAACCGACAGGGCTACGCCGGTTTTTAAATCATACCCCACGGCCAAAATCGGGCACAGACCCATGGCCTGCACC
>CAYMDU010000032.1:0-15682 GCA_964389495.1 uncultured Eubacteriales bacterium | reverse complement strand
CGCATGCGTCAGTTGGGCAGCGTGGAGGTGCCGCAAGAGGCCTTTATGGCGGTGCTCAAACTGGGCGATGACGAATAAAGTGACAGTGAGGACGCGACAAGAAAGGGAGGAAACAATCATGGTGAACGCGAATGCCAACGAGAAGTTTTTGAAGGAGGGCCTGACCTTCGACGATGTGCTGTTGATTCCGGCGGAGTCGGATGTGCTGCCGGCGGATATTGACCTGCACAGCAAGCTGACCAAAACCATCACGCTGAACACCCCGGTGATGACGGCGGCGATGGACACGGTGACCGAAGCCCGCATGGCGATTGCCATTGCGCGCGAAGGTGGTATCGGTGTGGTACATAAGAACATGAGCATTGAAGCCCAGGCCGACCAGGTGGACCGCGTGAAGCGGTCGGAAAACGGCGTGATTGTGAACCCGTTTTTCCTGTCGCCCGACCATTTGGTGGCCGACGCCAACGAACTGATGGGCAAATACCGCATTTCGGGCGTGCCGATTTGCCGCGACGGCAAGCTGGTGGGCATTTTGACCAACCGCGACATGCGCTTTTTGACCGATTTGTCTCAGAAAATCGGCGAAGTGATGACCAAAGACAATCTGGTGACGGCGCCGGTGGGCACCACCATGGAGCAGGCTCAGGAAATTTTGCGGCAACACCGCATTGAAAAGCTGCCCATTGTGGACGAACACGGCTATTTGAAAGGCCTGGTGACCATTAAGGACATTGAAAAGGCCGTGAAATACCCGAACTCCGCGCGCGATGCCGGCGGGCGTCTGCTGTGCGGGGCGGCCATTGGCACCACGGCCGATGTGCTGGAACGCGCGGGCGAGCTGATTCGCGCCCAGGCCGATGTGCTGGTGCTGGATTCCGCGCACGGGCACAGCCACAACATTTTGAACTGCCTGCGCAAAGTGAAAGCGGCGTTCCCGAACACGCCGGTGATTGCGGGCAACATTGCCACGGCCGAAGCGGCGGAAGCGTTGATTGACGCGGGCGCCGATGCGGTGAAAGTGGGTATCGGCCCCGGTTCCATTTGCACCACGCGCGTGGTGGCGGGTATCGGTGTGCCGCAGATTACGGCCATTTACGACGCGGCCTGTGCGGCGGCGAAGTACGGTGTGCCGGTGATTGCCGACGGCGGGTTGAAGTATTCCGGCGATTTGGTGAAAGCGTTGGCCGCCGGTGCCAGCACCGTGATGGTGGGGTCGTTGGTGGCCGGTTGCGAGGAGTCGCCCGGTGAAACCGAACTGTATCAGGGCCGCCAGTTTAAGGTGTATCGCGGCATGGGCTCGCTGGGCGCCATGGCCAAAGGGTCGAGTGACCGGTATTTCCAGCAGGGTAACAAAAAGCTGGTGCCCGAAGGCGTGGAAGGCCGTGTGCCGTACAAGGGAGCGTTGTCGGAAACCATTTTCCAACTGATGGGCGGTTTGCGGTCCGGCATGGGCTATTGCGGATGCCACAACATTGAAGAATTGCAGGCCAAGGGCCGGTTTGTGCGCATTACCAACGCCGGCCTGCGCGAGAGCCACCCGCATGATATTGCGATTACGAAGGAAGCGCCGAACTATTCGACCAATGCGTGACCTTCGGTGAAGGAGGGCTGACTGTGGAGCAGCTCACATTTGTGCCGGTGCTGCTGGGCACCGATTGCAACGCCTATGGCATGGCGCGTTCGTTTTATGAAGCCTATGGGGTGCGGTCGGTGGCTGTGGGGCGCGGGCGGCTGGGTGCCACCGCGAACAGCCGGATTGTGACGGTGGAAGCGGTGGAACCGCGCCTGGAAGACGACGAGGTGTTTTGCGAAACGCTGGTGTCGTTTGCCGGGCGGTATGCCGAGGGCACGGTGCTGTTGCTGGTGCCGTGCGGCGATGCGTATGTGCGCCTGGTGGCGAAGCACCGCGAGGTGCTGGCCCCGTACTACCGCTTTGTGTGCCCCGACGAGGCGCTGCTGATGCGCCTGAGCAACAAGGAATCGCTGTATGCGCTGTGCGCCGAGCACGGCTGGGCGGTGCCGGGGTCGATGACGGTATCGGTGAACACCGACACGGAATCGGCGGTGCCGCTGACCTTTCCGGTGGTGGTGAAACCCGCCAACAGCGCGGCCTATGCCGCGTGCTATTTTCCGCACAAGAAAAAGGTGTTCACGGCCCACACGCCGGACGAGCTGTGGGACACGGTGCGGGCGATTTACCAATCGTCCTACCGCGACCACCTGATTGTGCAGGAATATGTGCCGGGCGACGACAGCCATCTGCGGGTGGTTACCGGCTATGTGGGAACCGACGGGCGTGCCCGCCTGGTGGCACCGGGGCAGGCGTTGCTGGAAGAACACACGCCGGAGGAGATTGGCAGTTATGCGGCGGTGATTCCGGCCGAGGACCGCGCGCTGGTGCGGCAGGTCCGCGCGTTTCTGGAAGAAATTGGGTATCGGGGGTTTGTGAACCTGAACCTGAAACTGGACAGCCGCGACGGGCAGTATAAGCTGTTGCAGATTAATCCGCGGCAAGGGCGGTGCAGCACGCTGGTGACGGCTCAGGGCCACAATCTGGCCCGATTTCTGGTGGACGATGTGCTGGGCGGGCAGGAAGCCGACTGCGTGGTGCCCGACGGCGAAGCACTGTGGACCCTGGTGCCCATGGCGGTGCTGACGGAATATGTGACCGACCCGGCGCTGCTGGCGCGTGTGCGCGCGTTGAAGCGGGCGGGGAAACGGTATCGGCCGCTGTGGTATCGGCACGACCGCACCTGGCGGCGGTGGGTGTATTTTCACAAGCGGCAGGCGGCGTATTATACCAAGTATTCCCGCTATTTCGGGAAGCGCCGCTGGGACGACTGACAAACAGAATCGTGTATTTCGGAAAACAGAGTAGATGTGAGGGCGTTAAGTGCCGAACGGACGGGGAGTTGCCGTTGGGACGAAAAGCACAGCTTGCGGTTCTCACATCGCATCCCGCTGTTGAAGAAGGGACTGCGGCCTCCTTGTTCAACATTCGGAACAAGGAGGTTTTTGTGATGGAAAAACAACAAAAAAGCAGCACCCGGCGGCTGGTGATGTGCGGCATGCTGGTGGCGCTGGATGTGGTGCTGACGCGGTTTGCGTCGGTGAATTTGTGGGACCGGCGGATTGGGTTTTCGTTTGCGGCGGTGGCGTTGGCGGCCTATTGGTATGGGCCGTGGACGGCGGCGCTGGTGCACGGGGCGGCCGACGTCATCGGCGCGGTGCTGTTCCCGGTGGGGGCCTATTTTCCCGGCTACACCCTGACGGCGGCGTTGATTGGCGTGCTGTACGGGCTGTGCTTTTTTGACAACCGGCGGCTGTGGCGCGTGGTGCTGGGCGTGGTGAGTGCGCAGGCGGTGTGCAGTGTGGGGCTGAATTCGCTGTGGATTGCCGTGACCAATCACACGCCGCTGGCGGCGCTGCTGCCGGGGCGGCTGGTGCAGGCGGCGGTGATGACGCCGGTGCAGTTGGCGGTGGTGCCGCCGGTGCTGGCGGCGGCGCAGCGATTGCCGCGGGTGATAAAAACGCGCGTGTGAGCGAGAAAAACGGCAAAAAAAGCCGAACGCGAGAGCTGTTTCGGTTTGGAAAACAGAGAAAAACAGCCGCCGACACAGGGTGCCGACGGCTGTTGTTGCCGCGGGGTGGCCGACGGTGTATACTGATAGTACCGCGGTGAACAAGAAACAACACAACCGAACAAGGAGGAAACAGGTATGTTTGGGAAAAAAGACAAGCGGACGCCGATGCCCGAAAAGGACCGGGCGCGCCTGCGGCGCGCGATGCGGTGGGCCGTGCCGGCGGTGCTGGTGCTGGCGGTGCTGGGCTCGGCTTTTGTGGTGGTGCCGGCCGGGTCGAGCGGTGTGGTGGTCACCTTGGGGAAGGTGTCGGACAAACCGCTGAAAGAGGGCCTGCACATGAAGTTGCCGCTGCTGCAAACCGTGGAAGTGGTGTCGAACAAAATCCAGAAGATTGAAGTGGACGCCCCGGCGGTGTCGAAGGATTTGCAGTCGATCAGCAGCAACATTGCGGTGAACTTCCGCGTGGGGAGCCAGTCGGCTTCGTTTATCTACCAGAACATCGGGCGGGATTATCAAACCATTATGCTGTTGCCCGCCGTGCAGGAGAGCATGAAGTCGGTGACGGCCAAGTACACCGCCGAAGAACTGATTACCGAACGCGCGCAGGTGAGCCAAGAGGTGAAAACCACGCTGGAAGACAAGGTGAACAGTTACGGCATGGTGATTGAAAAATTCAACATTGTGAATTTTGAGTTTTCGGAGGAATTCAACAACGCCATTGAAGCCAAGCAGGTGGCCGAACAGAATTTGATTAAGACCAAAACCGAGCAGGAGCAGGCGTTGGTGATTGCCGAGGCCGAGGCCAAAAAGCAGGTGATTGCCGCCGAAGCGGAAGCGGAAGCCATTTTGAAAAAGGCCGAAGCGCAGGCCGAGGCCAACCGCAAGGTGGCCGACTCGCTGAACGACAAGCTGATTGAGTATGCCAAAGTGGAAAAGTGGGACGGCGAACTGCCGGTGGCCACGGGCGGAAACACCTTTTTGGATGTGTCCGGCGAAACCGAATAAGCCGTGAGCCGACGGGCAGCGGCATAAAAAGGCGGTGCGGCGCGAAAGCGCGGCGCCGTTTTTGCTGTGGGGGGAGCAAAAAAGCGGGCCGCCGAGCGGCCCGCTTTGGTGTGCGGAACGGTTATTTTTCTTCGTCGGTTCCGTACAGGTTGAGGCGGAACAGGCGGGTTTCGTCTTCGGGATTGCTGCACAGCACCCGCGCTTCGCCGATGTGACCCCAATCCACCGCGTTGGACAGCGCCAACAGCTGAGTGAGGCGGCTTTTGAGGTTGAGAACATCGCCGTCGGGGGTTTCGAGGGTGACTTCGCCCTTGGCGGTGGAAGCAAACTCGATGAGTTTGTTGAAATCGAAATTGTGAATGATGAGATCGGACATACCGAACAACTCCTTGTGTGAAAAGTAGTAGTGTTTACGGTCCCTCTCCAAGGACGGTGTGCGACGGGAGATGCCGCGGACTGTTTGCTTGGCTTCCCGGCGCTGCTTTTGAAATCCGACGCAGGGATTTCCGCCAGCGTTCCTTATTATAGCAGAGGTGCCCCGAAAATGCAAGACTCTTTCCGATTTTCGGCCGGTATTTTACCGGTACATATCCGGCAACGAAATCAGCGTTACGTTGCCTTGGCCGGCGGCGTCTTTGAGCCCTTGCGTGAACCCGCTTTTTGAGAAAATGCAGTAGTGATAGGCGTCGCCTTTTCCAAAAACTTCGGCGTAGTGTTTGATTCGTTCCAGTTCGTCCACGCCAATCGGCTCGTTGCGGTATTTGCAGGAGCCGATTAGATACTCGTTGCCTTGGGCCGGCGTTCCGACAAGATCAATTTCGATTTCTTTCTTTTCCCGGGCATCGGTGCCCCACCACGGCCCGATATCGGACAGCAGCAGAGGGAGGTCTTCGGCATACAGGAGCAAATACTCCCGACACATTTGCTCGAAAACGGGGCCCATATATGCGGAATAATGCGGCTTGATAACCGCATCGTAAATGCGGTTGATGTGCCCGGCGCTGATGGCCGATGTGTTGGGGGGCACAAACCGATACCAAAACCGAAAGAAATTATCGCCGATGGCATACACGGTTTTCTTGCCCGGCTTTTCGGTGAGGGGCGTTTTCTTTTTTAAAATGCCGAGGTCCAGCAACACTTTCAGGTATTTGGCGCACACCGTGGCCTCTACCCCGACTTTGGTGGAAATTTCGTTGGAATGGGAGGCGCCGCCGGCAACGGCCGCGATAACCGAATTGTAGATGGCCGGTTCGCGCAATTCCTGTTTTAACAGATTTTCCGGTTCCTCAAACAGATAGCTGGATGTGTTGAACAAATTGTCTTTCAGGGCGGCGTCGATGTCGTTCCGAACATCCAGTTTGTTGATGTAGTGCGGAATGCCCCCGGTGATGCCGTATACCAGGGCTTGCTGTTCGCAAGAGAGCGCGGGATTGAACTTGGTTACTTCTTTGTAGGAAAGGGCTTGCAGTTTGAACTGCCCGGTTCGTCTTCCGTACAGCGGGCTTTCGTAGCCGAGTACCTGATATTCCATGAAGCTCATGGACGAACCGCAAAGAATCAGAAACAGGTTTCCGTTTTTCCAAATGTGGTCGATGATGTGCTGCAACCGGGACGATATGGATTTGTTGGCCTTGGCAAGGTAGGGATATTCGTCGATGACAAAGACCAACCGTTCCTTTTGGGCCAGGCGGGTGATTTCCGAAAAGGCGGCATCGAAGTGGGGATACACCGGGGCTTCTTCGGCGCCCGGATGCTCCTTTTCGTAGATGACCTTTGACAGAGCTTCCAGATTTTCCTGTGAAGACGCGTTGAGAGCCGAAAAAAACACCGTGGGCTTATCTTTGCAAAATTCGTTGATGAGCGCCGTTTTGCCGACACGCCGCCGGCCGTATACGACGATACACTCAAATTTGTTTTCGGAGTACCGTTTGTTTAAATCGTGAAGTTCCTTTTCCCGGCAATGAAACATCGGAAGCCCGCCTTTGCTATAAACTTATGAGTTTTCAACTCACGAGTTTATTATAGACACAAACGGTGAAAAAGTCAATAGGAATTCGGCAAAAATGTGCGTTCGGTGCCGGCAGGCACAGGCGGTTTGGGGTTGCGCGATTTTGCGGGGGCGACTTGTCAAGCGGGGCGGCGCATTTTGTTCCCCGAAAGCGGGGCGGCCGAACGGCGGGGCGCGGTTTTAACAAAAGGTTTACAATTATCTATTGACAGATGCGGCGCGCGGTGGTAAAGTATAAAAAGATTAGCACTCACGGGCTGTGAGTGCTAACGGCACGAAAGGGGTGGAAACCGATGGAACTGGGTGAGCGCAAGCAACGCATTATTGCGGCGGTGGTGGATGTGTACATCCGCACGGGCGAGCCGGTGGGCTCCAAGCTGTTGGCGGAACTGCTGGAACACGCGGTATCGTCGGCCACCATTCGCAACGAAATGGCCGAACTGGCGGCGGCCGGGTATTTGGCTCAGCCGCACACATCGGCGGGGCGTGTGCCCACGGCGGCGGCGTTTCGGCTGTATGTGAACCAGTTGCTGCAACGCTGTTCGCTGTCGGAAGAAAGCAAGCGCGCGCTGGACGAGGCGCTGTTGCCCGTGTCGGGCGACCCGGAACGGTTGCTGGGGCGGGCTTCGGAACTGCTGGCGGAAGCCACGGGCGTGGCGGCCGCGGTGGCCACGCCGGATTGCCGCGCGGTGTGCGTGCGGCGGGTGGAAATTTTGCCCACCGGCGGGCAGTCGGCGGCGGTGCTGCTGATGACCGACGCGGGTGCCCTGCACAGCCGGGTGTGCCGCCTGGACGCGCCCTGCGACCCGGCCGAACTGGAAGGGCTGTCGGCGCGGTTGCACGGCACCTTTGCGGGCAAGCCGCTGGCCGACATCGGCATGGCTTCGGTGCAGGCGCTGCTGGGCGAAAGCCGGCTGCGGTATCTGCCGTTGCTCACCGCGTTTTTGGAGTTGGCGCAAGAAGCCGCCGAAGCGCAGGTGCGCCTGGCGGGGCAGCTGAATTTGCTGCAACACCCCGACTATCCGGCCGAGCAGGCCCATTCGCTGCTCACCTTTTTGTCGCACCGCGACCTGTTGGCGCGGCTGCTGGCCTCGCACGACGGCGGGCTGCGCGTGGTGCTGGGCAGTGAAAGCCGCCGCCGCGAACTGGACGGGTCGAGCATGATTGTGACACGCTACGGCGGCCGCGAAAACGGCGGCACGCTGTGCCTGATTGGGCCCATGCGCATGGACTATGCGCAAGCCATCCCGCAGTTGCAACATGTGGCACACACCGTGAGTGCCATGCTGAACAAAGGAGGTTTCTGAAATGGACGAAACAAAGCAGGCGGCGCCGGCAACGGACGAAGCCGCTGTGAACACACCCGAAACGGGCGCCGAGCAGGCGGCCGAACCCACGCCGGCCGAAGTGGTCGAACAGGCGGCGGCCGAAGTGGCCGCCGAAGACGCGGCCGACGCCGAAGCCGCCGAAGCTGCCGAAGCCGCGGCCGACGGCGAAGCCGACTGGAAACAGCAGCTGGAACAGGCGCAAGACCAATACCGGCGCGTGTTGGCGGAATATGCCAACTACAAGCGCCGCACCGACCAGGAAAAAGAGCAGCTGGGGGCGTTTGTGAAGGGCGAAGCCCTGAAAGCGCTGTTGCCCGGCATTGACAATTTGGAGCGGGCGGTGGCCTCGCCCGACGGGCCGGAGTATCGCAAAGGTGTGGAAATGGTGATTCGCCAATTCACCGACACGCTGGCTTCGCTGGGGCTGGAAGAAATTCCGGCGTTGGGCGAAGTGTTCGACCCGGAACGGCACAACGCGGTGATGCGCGAAGATGCCGACGGCGTGGAGCCGGAAACCGTGACAGAGGTATATCAGAAAGGCTACTGCCTGGGCGGGCGTGTGTTGCGCCCCGCCATGGTGAAAGTGGCAAACTGACATAACAGATTATTTGCTCACAGAGCATAGGAGGAAACAACAATGGCAAAGATTATCGGTATTGACTTGGGTACTACCAATTCCTGCGGGGCGGTGATTGAGGGCGGCGGATCCGTGGTGATTCGCAACGCGGAAGGCGCCCGCACCACCCCGTCGGTGGTGGCGTTCAAAAAAGACGGCGAGCGCATTGTGGGCCGCGTGGCCAAGCAGCAGGCGGTGTCGAACCCCGACCGCACGGTGGCGTCGATTAAACGCGAAATGGGCACCGCGCACAAGGTGTCGGTGGACGGCAAAGACTACACCCCGCAAGAGATTTCGGCCATGATTCTGGCCAAGTTGAAGCAGGACGCCGAAGCCTATTTGGGCGACACGGTGACCGAAGCGGTGATTACGGTGCCGGCCTACTTTACCGACGCCCAGCGCCAGGCCACCAAAGACGCCGGCAAGATTGCGGGCCTGGAAGTGAAGCGCATTATCAACGAGCCCACCGCGGCGGCGCTGGCCTATGGCATCGACAAGGAAAACGACCAGAAGATTATGGTGTATGACCTGGGCGGCGGCACGTTTGATGTGTCGATTATCGAAATGGGCGACGGCGTGCAGGAAGTGCTGGCCACCGCCGGGAACAACCGCCTGGGCGGCGACGATTTTGACCAGAAGATTGTGCAATGGATGATTGACGGATTTAAAAAGGAAACCGGCGTGGATTTGGCCACCGACAAAATGGCGGTGCAGCGCTTGCGCGAAGCGGCCGAAAAAACCAAGATTGAACTGTCGGGCGGCATGACCAGCAACATCAACCTGCCGTTTATCACGGCCGACGCCACCGGCCCCAAGCATTTGGACATGACCCTGACCCGTGCCGAGTTTAACCGCCTGACGGCCGATTTGGTGGAAGCCACCATGGGCCCGGTGCGGCAGGCGTTGTCGGACAGCGGGCTGTCGGCTTCGGACATTGACAAGGTGCTGCTGGTGGGCGGTTCCACCCGAATTCCCGCCGTGCAGGAAGCGGTGCAGAAGTTCCTGGGCAAAGAGCCGTTCAAAGGCATCAACCCCGACGAGTGCGTGGCCATGGGCGCGGCGTTGCAAGGCGGCGTGCTGGGCGGCGAAGTGAAAGGCCTGTTGCTGCTGGATGTGACCCCGCTGTCGCTGGGTGTGGAAACCATGGGCGGTGTGATGACCCGCGTGATTGAGCGCAACACCACCATTCCCACCAAGAAGTCGCAGATTTTCTCCACGGCGGCCGACAACCAGCCCTCGGTGGAAGTGCATGTGTTGCAGGGCGAACGCGAATTTGCCCGCGACAACAAAACGCTGGGCATGTTCCATTTGGACGGCATTGCCCCGGCCCGCCGCGGTGTGCCGCAGATTGAAGTGACCTTTGATATTGACGCCAACGGCATTGTGAATGTGAGTGCCAAGGATTTGGGCACCGGCAAAGAGCAGCACATCACCATCACCTCCAACACCAACATGTCGAAAGAAGATGTGGAAAAGGCGGTGCAGGAAGCCGAACAGTATGCGGCCGAAGACAAGAAGCGCCGCGAAGAGGTGGAGCTGCGCAACGGTGCCGACCAGGCGGTGTACCAGTGCGAAAAGACCATGGAAGAACTGGGCGACAAGCTGGAAGACGCCGACAAGACCGAACTGCAAACGCGCATTGACGCGCTGAAAGAGGCCTTGAAGGGCGAAGACACCGAGCCGATTAAAGCGGCGCAGGACGAACTGATGAAGAAGTTCTACGAAGTGTCGGAAAAAATCTACAAAGCGGCGGCGCCCGACCAGGGAGCGGCACCGGCCGGTGACGCGGGCAACGCGGGCGATGTGCCGCCCGAAGCCGGCGACGGGTACTACAACGGCGAGGTTCATTAACAGGTTTCACGCCCCCTCGGCAAGCGAGGGGGCGTGTGTTCGTCGGCCGCGGGCCGGCACGATAACGGTTGAACGGTGAGGGTTATGGCAGGAGAAAAGCGCGATTATTACGAAGTTCTCGGTGTGCAAAAGGGCGCCTCGGAGGACGAGATTAAAAAAGGGTTTCGGCGCATGGCCAAGCAATATCACCCCGATTTGCATCCGGGTGACAAGGAGGCCGAAGCCAAGTTTAAAGAAGTGAACGAAGCCTACGAAGTGTTGTCGGACGCGCAAAAAAAGGCGCGGTATGACCAATACGGCCACGCCGGGGTGGACCCGAATTTCGGCGCCGGTGGTGCCGGCGGCTGGGGCGGTGGCGGCGGCTGGGATGCCGGCGACATCGATTTGGGCGATATTTTTTCGTCGTTTTTCGGTGGCGGCGGCGGACGGCGCAGCAACCCCAACGCGCCGCGGCGCGGCGGCGATGCGGCGGCCTCGGTGGTGATTGGGTTTGACGAAGCGGCGGCCGGGTGCCGCAAGCAGGTGAAGGTGAGCCTGATTGAAACCTGCCGCACCTGCGGCGGCAGCGGGGCGGCCAAGGGAACGGCGCCCGCCACCTGCCCGGTGTGCCACGGCAGCGGCCAGGAAACCCGCCAGCAACGCACGCCGTTTGGCGTGATGCAAACGCAAACGGTGTGCTCGCGGTGCCGCGGCAAGGGCAAAATTGTGGAAAATCCGTGTCCCGACTGCCACGGCGGCGGCCAGGTGCGAGTGACCTCCACGGTGGGCATTAACATTCCCGCCGGCATTGACGACGGCCAGGTGCTCACGGTGCCCGGCAAGGGCAACAGCGGCGTGAACGGCGGGCCGGCCGGCGATTTGCAGATTGAAATTCATGTGCGGCCGCACCCGATTTTCGAGCGCGACGGCTACGATTTGTGGTGCGAACTGCCGCTGACCTATGCGCAAATGGCGCTGGGCGCCGAGATTGAGGTGCCCACCCTGACCGGCAAGGAAAAGTACACCGTGCGCGAAGGCACCCAGCCGGGCGATGTGATCACGCTGAAAGGCAAGGGGATTCCGCGGTTGAACCGGCGCGGGCAGGGCGACCTGTTTGCGCGGGTGACGGTGGAAGTGCCGCGCGATTTGAACGCCAAGCAGCGCGAGCTGTTGCAGGCGTTTGAAGCGTCGCTGGGCGACAAGAACTACGAAAAGCGGCGCGGATTTTTTGAAAAGCTGAAAGATGTTTTCAGTTGATTTTCGGCGGCGGGTCTGCTATACTGACACTGTGAGGTGACAGCGCATGAAGGTGAAAAAGAATGTGGCCCAGTGGTTGGGGCTGTTCCTGGTGGGAGCGGCTTTGATTGTGGTGTACAAAACGTTTGACAACATTGGGGCCATCGGGCGGGCCGTGGGGTCGTTGCTTTCCATTCTCACGCCCTTTATTGTGGGGTTTGGCATTGCCTTTTTGCTGTATGCGCCGGTGAACAAGCTGGACACCGCGCTGCGCCGTTGCCGCAAGGGGTGGTGGGGCAAATGGATGCAACGCGCGGCGCGGCCGCTGTCGGTGCTGATTGTGTATGTGCTGGCGCTGCTGGTGGTGGTGCTGGTGATTTACGCCATGATCCCTGCCGTGATTCAGGCGCTGGGCGATTTTATCGGCCAGTTGCCCACCTACTACAACAAGGTGCTGGCGCTGGTGCGCGAATACAGTGCCCCGGGCGGCCTGCTGGAAGGCTTTGATGTGGAAGGCAAAATTCAAGAGGTGTATGCCACGGTGCAGCAGTATCTCACCGTGGAGCGCGTGCTGTCCTATGTGGGCGGCGTGGTGCGGTTTGCCAGTTCGCTGGTGGATGTGGTGATGGCGCTGATTGTGTCGGTGTACATGCTGCTGGGCAAGGAATCGCTGATGCGCACGGTGAAATCCGTGTGCTCGCTGGTGTTCAAGCCGCGCACCATGAATTTCTTTTCGGTGTATTCCAAAAAGGTGGCCAAGATTTGCTACAACTACCTGTACAGCCAGGCGCTGGACGCGGTGGTGGTGGGCGTGCTGGCCACGGTGGGCTTTTTGCTGGCGCGCATGCCCAACGCCCCCGTGATGGGCATGCTGCTGGGGCTGATGAACATGATTCCGTATTTCGGCGCGCTCATCGGCGGCATTGTGTGCGTGCTGGTGATGTTGCTCACCGGCAACCTGGCCGGTGCCGTGTTTGTGACGGCCTATATTCTGGTGATGCAACAGGTGGATGCCAACATCATTCAGCCGCGGATTGTGGGCCAAACGGTGGGATTGAAACCGATTTATGTGTTGCTGGGCATCACCGTGGGCGGCGGCCTGTGCGGATTTTGGGGCATCTTTTTGGGGGTGCCCGCCGTGGCGGTGGTGCAAATGTTCCTGACCGACTACATTGCCGCCCGCCGTGCGCGCGAAGGCACCGCGGGCGAACCCGAACGGGCCGACAGGGCGTGACGGGGCCGAGAAATAAAACGAACAAGGGAAAACGGTGTGTCCGTTTTCCCTTGTTTTTTGTTTTTTGTGTGGTCAGTCCGGCGGAAGCAGGCGGGCCAGCAGCTGCTGTTCGGCCCGCAACCAGTGCGCCCACGCTGCCAGGCGCGGCGGCAGGGCCTGTGCGGCGGCGCCGAGGTTGGGTGCGGGGGCGGCCACGGTGACGGCAGCGGGGCCGTGCAGGGCGGTGCCGGCGGTGCGGTCTACCCACCACAGGCCGGTGGCGGTGGCCAGCAGCAGGGCGGTGAGGGCCAAGGCGACCGTTACCGGGCGGGCGGCGGACCGGTCGGACGAACGGCGACGGGGCGAACGGTGGGTCATGCGGATGTCAGCTCCTTTAACACATCGGCCAGCACATCGCCCAGCAGGTCGGCGCTGTACAGGGCTTCGTCCAGCGTGTTGGCGTGGCCGCCTATTTCGATGAGCAGCGACCCGTTGGTGAGCTGCTGGTTGTATTGGGCATTGGCCAGCAGCAGCGGGCGCGCCAGGCCGGGGTGGGTTTGGTGCAGGCGCTGTTGCAAGCGCACGGCCAGTGCCAGATTTTCGGCGGTGTGCGTGTTGGGTTGGGCGGCGGTGTTTTTCATGCCCACCACCACCATCACCTGCGCGGCGGCGCGGCCGTTGAGCACGGCGGTGGGTTTGAGATAGGTGGTTTCGGACTGGTACACCGCGTCGCGGTGCAAATCCAGCACCACGCGGATGGTGGGGTGTTCGGCCAGCAGGCGGCGCACGCCCTGTTGCGAACGGACATAGGCGCCGGTGTAGGGTTGGTCGTACACGGTGGTATCGTGCAACACGCCGATGCCCGCCGCCTGCAACCGCGCCGCCACCGCTTCGCCCACCGCCACCATGTTGCGGGCGGGGTCGGTGCTGCGCGTGGGGTCGGTGGGGTTGTAGTAGCCGGCATCGTAGCTCATGTAACATTCGGTGGTGTGGGTGTGCATGATCAGCACCTGCGGGTCGGTGCTGTGGGAGGACAGCGACAGGGTGGGGGTGTGTTGCAGGCTGTCGGCCACGCTGACCGACACGCCGCTTTTGTTGCGCACGGCCACGCCCTGCACAAAGGTGCTGCCGGCGCTCATTTGCTGTGTGACAATGCGGCCGCCGCCCTCTTGCCGCGCGGGCACGGCGGCGGTGGTGACCGGTTGTGTGCGGCCTTCGCCCACGGTGGGGGCGGCCGTTGTTGTGACGGTGGGGGTGCCGGCGGCGGCTCCCTCCCGCGACAGGCGGCCGCTGAGCAGCTGCGCGCCGTGCGCCGGCCGGTGCAGGCCGGCGGCCAGCAGCGCGGCGCGTTCGCCCAACGTGTGCCAGGCCGAAGGCGGCACGGCGGCGGCCACGGCGGACACGCTGCCGAGCACGGCGGCGACGAGAGCGGCGCGGCGTAAAAACGGTTTGATGCGATGGTTCATAGTTTCTCACCCGTACAGGTGTATGCGGGCGGGTGGACAAATATGCGGGTTATTGCGCGATGGCCAGCAGCTCCAGCGGGGACTGGGCGGGGTGCAGGGCGGCGTGCACCGTCATGGCGAGCAGGCGGGCGGCGCGGGCGATGAGCAGGTCGATTTCCCGCGGGGTGACCAGAAAGGCGGTGCCGGCGGACGACAGCGGGCCCACATCGGTGACGGTGGGCACGCCCAGCCCCACCACGGGCACGCCCAGCGTTTGGCGGGTGAGTGCGCGGCGGGTGTTGCCCACGCCGGAACCGGGGGCGATGCCGGCGGCGGACAGTTGCACGGTGCGCCCCAGGCGGGTGGGACTGCGGGCGGCCAGCGCGTCCACGGCAATCACCGCGGCGGGGGCCACGGTGCGGCACAGGCCGGCCACGGTTTCTTCGCTTTCCAGCCCGGTGTTGCCCAGCACACCGGGGACAATGACGGCGCAGGGACGCAAGTCGACAAGGCCGGTGCTGCGCGCCAGTTCCTGCGGGATGTGGCGGGTGGCCAGAATGTGGGCGGCGGTGCGGGGGCCCAGCGCATCGGGGGTGACGGCGCGGTTGCCCAGCCCCACCACCAGCACGGGGCCGGTGGGCGGCAGCAGGCGGCGCAATTCGCGGCCCAGCGTGCGCGCCATGGCTTCGGCGGCGGTGTCGTTGTCGGTGAGCGGCGGCAGGGTGGCGGTGACATAGGCACCGGGCGGGCAACCGACGGCGGGGGCGGCGCGGCGCGACACGGTGAGGCGGTGCAGGTGCAGGCCGGCGGCGTCCCATTCGCGCACGCGGCAGCCCGCGGGGGTGTGCGACGGCAGTGTTTCCACGGCCAAATCGGTGCGGCGTTGCATTGGCGATTCCTCCCACACAGTAGTGTGTCGCGAAAAATTCGCGGTATTCGAAAAAAAGGTATTGATTTTTTGAAATCTTCGTGGTATGATAATCCATGCGTGATTTAAGCTAAGTCTTTTTTGAGGAGGTGTGACCATGCCCAATATTAAATCCGCCAAAAAGCGCGTGAAGGTAATCGCCGCGAAAACCGCCCGCAACAAAGCCGGCCGTTCCGATCTCAAAACCGAGATCAAAAAAGCGAACGCCGCCATTGCCGCCGGTGCCGCCGATAAGGATGTTGCCGTGAAGGCCGCTGTCAAGAAAATTGACCAGGCTGTTGCCAAGGGACTCCTGCACAAGAACACTGCTGCACGGAGAAAGTCCGCCCTCGCTAAAAAAGCAAACGCGTAAGGACAAACAGCAAACCC
This sequence comes from uncultured Eubacteriales bacterium, assembly GCA_964389495.1. GTDB lineage: Bacteria > Bacillota > Clostridia > Oscillospirales > Acutalibacteraceae > RGIG3009. The sequence goes on along the minus strand of CAYMDU010000032.1, from coordinate 120 downwards.
CCTGCCGAATCGGCAGGGGGTTTTTGTGTGGGCGGGTGTTTTGAAAATAAGACATGGGTGCCATTCTCTGGACGGTAACAACCCCTCCGGTTCGGGCTACGCCCTCACCACCTCCCCTTA
>CAYMDU010000031.1:0-16539 GCA_964389495.1 uncultured Eubacteriales bacterium | reverse complement strand
TGGGCACCAGCCGCATTGTGAAACTGTTGAAGGAAAAAGGAGAATAGCATGAAGCGCGTGTTTTTGACGGTGCTGGATTCCTGCGGCATCGGCGCCATGCCGGATGCTCCGCATTTCGGCGACGGCGATTGCAATACCCTGCGCCGCATTGCCGCGTCCCCGCACTTTGCCTGCGACACTTTGTGCCGCTTGGGGCTGGGCACGGTGGACGGCGTGGACTATGTGCCCCGTGCCGCGGCACCCACGGCGGCTGTGGCGCGCATGGCCGAACGCTCCCGCGGGAAAGACACCACCATTGGGCATTGGGAACTGGCCGGGGTGGTATCCCCCACGCCGCTTCCCACCTATCCGCAGGGGTTCCCGCCGGCCCTGTTGGAAGAATTTTCCGCGCGTATCGGTCGGGGGTGGCTGTGCAACCGCCCCTATTCGGGCACCGACGTGATCCGCGACTACGGCGAGGAACATTGCCGCACCGGCCGTGTGATTGTGTACACTTCGGCCGACAGTGTGTTTCAGGTGGCGGCGCATGAAGACGTGGTGCCTTTGGAGGAACTGTATGCGGTGTGCCGCACCGCGCGGGATCTTCTGTGCGGCGAACACGCGGTGGGCCGTGTGATTGCACGGCCGTTCACGGGCAGTGCACCGCATTTCACACGCACGGCCAACCGCCGCGATTTTTCGTTGCCGCCTCCGCGGGAAACCCTGCTGGATGCGGTAGCGGCCGCCGGCCAAACCGTGTGGACCGTGGGAAAAATTTCCGATATTTTCGCCGGCCGCGGTGTGACACACAGCGTGCCGACACACAGCAACGCCGAAGGCATGGCCGCCACTTTGCGCGCGGCCGAAGCCGCGTTTGAAGGGCTGTGTTTTGTTAATCTGGTGGATTTTGATATGCTATACGGCCATCGGCAGGATGTGGACGGCTATGCTTCGGCCTTGACTGCTTTTGACAACTGGCTGCCGCAACTGTTGGCACGGTTGCAACCGGACGATGTGCTGATGATTACCGCCGATCACGGGTGCGACCCCGGCGACGACCACACCGACCACACGCGGGAATATGTGCCGTTGCTGATTGCCGGCGAGTCGGTGCGGCCGGTCAATTTGGGAACGCTGTCCACGTTTGCCGATGTTGCCGCAACGGCGGCCGACTATTTGGAAGTGCCGTTTGCATGTGAGGGTCACAGCCTGTGGCCGTTGCTGAAAAGGAGGAATGGTTGTGACTGACACGGCCTTGTGTGCCGCGGCTGTGGCCGCACGGGCACATGCCTATGCGCCCTATTCGGGCTATGCGGTGGGTGCCGCTTTGTTGGCTGCCGACGGTACGGTATACACCGGTTGCAATGTGGAAAACGCCTCCTACGGTGCCACGCTGTGTGCGGAACGCGCGGCTTTTGCCAACGCCATCGGCAACGGATGCCGCGAGTTCACGGCCCTGGCCGTGGCCGGCGGCCAAGGCAACACGCTCCTTGCTTCGTTTACGCCCTGCGGCATTTGCCGTCAGGTGATGGCGGAATTTTGTTCTCCTTCGTTCCGCGTGCTGATAGCGGAAAGCAACGAACGCTACACCGCCTATCCACTGAGCGACTTGCTGCCCGCCGCATTTGCCTGCGGACAACACGCATAGGCCTCTTTTGGTGAATATGGCAACCGAGGGCGACAGCGCAACGGCGCTGTCGCCCTTATTGTTTGGGGCTGTCGCCTATTGACGGTAAATACGCCCCGCAAAAATATCGCATACTTCGTGTCCTTTTCACATAGTGTATAGCACAAAACAAACGGAGGCGATGCGGTGATTATTCTCAAAAAACGGTGGCTGGCGGTGCTGGCTGTTTGTTTGGCACTGTTGACAGCGGTGCCGTGCCTGTTGGCGCAAGAACCCACCGCATGGAGTGTTTCTTCTTCCAACTGGGGGTTGGGATTCGGCGAAAGCGGGCAGGTGCCCACCGGCAATGCCGACGCTGCTTTTTTGCGTCAATACCGCGCCTACTATGTGGCCGACACCGACGACAAAGTGATTTACCTCACCTTTGACGCCGGCTACGAAAACGGATACACCGCCCCCATTCTCGATGCGCTGAAAGCGCACCGGGTGCCCGCCACCTTTTTCCTGGTGGGGCATTATTTGGACACGGCGCCGGAGTTGGTTCGCCGCATGGTGGCCGAAGGGCACACCGTGGGCAATCACACCGCCACGCACCCGGATATGTCACGGCTGGCCGACAGGGCGGCGTTTGAAACGGAATTGCACACGCTGGAAGACAAGTACCGCCAAGTAACCGGGCAGGATATGGCCAAACTGTATCGTCCTCCGCAAGGAAAATTCAGCGAAAGCAATCTGCAAATGGCGCACGACATGGGCTATGCCACTTTCTTTTGGAGTTTGGCCTATGTGGATTGGTATGTGGACAATCAGCCCACACGCGAAGCGGCTTTGAAAACGCTGACTTCACGCATTCATCCCGGCGCCATTGTGCTGTTGCACAGCACCTCACAAACCAACGCCGAAATCCTGGATGAGCTGCTCACCAAATGGGAATCCATGGGATACCGGTTTGCCGCTCTCCCCTCGCTGCTTGCCGCGTAGCTTCAATCGGATGGGGTTGCCAACCTCAACGCCCGGCAAAACACGTCTTCCCTTTTCACTATTACTTTGTATTTCCAAAGCTCAAAAAATCGGCCAAAAGGAAAGAAGGAATAGTAAAGCCCCAAAGGCTTGCGCCTTTGGGGCTTTGGAGCGAGAGACGGGAATCGAACCCGCACGGTCAGCTTGGGAAGCTGAAGTTCTGCCACTAAACTACTCCCGCGGTTACGGGTATTATCATATCACACCCTTGACGGAAAATCAAGGCTTTTTCGCTGAAAAATCGGGCGGATATTTCCGACTGGCCGTTTACCGCTTTGCCGTGTCGCATGAAAGAGGAATAACAAGACAGACTATCCGTTGATTTCGGCCTGTGCTTGGCGTTTGCGGCGGCGGACACGGTTGATGTGCCGTTCGAACTCGCCGCTGCGCAACAGTTGTTCCAGCACGTATTGTTCAAACGTGGGCACGGTGCAGGAATAGAACCCCACACGCTCTTCGAACACAGGCACCAGTGCCGGCGGCAACACCAAATAGCCGATGCGGAAAGCGGGCGACAGGGTTTGCGACACGGTGTTCACATAGAGCACACGATTGCGGCCCGACAACGCAAACAGGGTTTCTTCGGGCTTTTTGGACAGGGTGAATTCGGATTCAAAATCGTCTTCCACCAAGTAGCGCCCTGCGGCGGAAGCCCATTGCAGGTATTCCCGCTTTTTGGAGGCGGTGGCGGTGACCCCGGTGGGAAAGCTGCGGTAGGGTGTGATGTGCAACACCGAGGCGTTGGTGGCCGCCAATGCTTCGCTGCGAATACCGTGGCGACCCAGCGGCAACATTTCGCACACCACGCCCTGGGCACGGTAGACCTGCTCGATTTTTTCGTAGGAAGGGGATTCGGCGGCATAGACAAGGTGGCGGCCCAGCAATTCCACAATCAGGCCGTAGAGATGCTCGGCACCGGAACCGATGATGATTTGCTCCGGGGCGGCGTGAATGCCGCGACTGCGCGCCAAATAGTGTGACAACGCCTGCCGCAACGACAGGCATCCGCGGTTTTCGGATTTCACCAAGATGGCATCGCCGTAGTCGTTCAGCACGCGGCGCATGGTTTTGGCCAACACGGAAAACGGAAAGGTGCCGCCGTTGGCGCCGGACACGGGAAGCGCCACGGGGGCGGGGGCAGCATCGGGTTCGGCTTCAGGTGCGGAAAACCAATCGCCGGCGCGAAACGAAACAAAATAACCGCTGCGCTGGCGGGATTCGGCATAGCCTTCGTCGCACAGCAAGGCATAGGCATGCTCCACAGTGATGACGCTGATGCCCAATTCTTCGGCCAACAGCCGTTTGGACGGCAGGCGGCTGCCAAACGGGTACACGCCGGCGGTGATGTCGGCACGGAGTTGTTCGTAGAGCTGCCAATAGGCCGGCCGGCTGACTGCTTTTTCGATGCGGTATTTCATCTGGTATTACCCTTTCTTTTGCAGCAAAATAAAATGATATGGTCAGATGTAGTGTATCCGTTTTGGCGGCAAATGTCAACCCCCGCAAGCAAAAAGTGCCTTTCCCGCAAGCGGGAAAGGCACCATACGGTTGCCGGCGGATTATTTGAGAAAGCCGGCCACGATTTGTTCTTCGGCTTCCTGTTCGGTGAGGCCGAGAGTCATGAGTTTGACAAGCTGTTCGCCGGCGATTTTGCCGATGGCAGCTTCGTGAATGAGGCTGGCGTCCAGGTGATTGGCGGTGATTTCGGGAATGGCGCACACGCTGGCGTTGTCCATTAAAATGGCATCGCATTCGGTGTGACCGGCACAACGGGCGTTGCCCTGAATGTGCGACAGGAACCGCTGCCGCGAACGGTCTTTGGCCACCGAACGCGAGATGACATTGGCAGACGAATCGGTGCCGTTGAGATGAACGGTGAAATCCGTTTCGGCTGTTTGGTCGCCGTGGGTCATGAGCTTTTCGCGAATGACCAGGGTGGCGCTGTCCCCCACCGTGGCGGTGGTGGTGCGGCGGGTGGAATCGACCCCTTTGATTTGGGTGGTTTCCATTTCCATGGTGGCGCCTTCTTCGAGGTGCACCACGGTTTCGGGGTTCATGATGCGCTTGCCGTTGCCGTCGCCTTCGCCGTAGTGGCGCTCCACATAGCGCACGCGGGAACGCTTGCCCACATAGAAGGTGTGAATACCGTCGTGCCGGGATTCGCTGCTGCCGCCGTTGTGAATGCCGCAACCGGCCACAATGGTGATGTCGCAATCGTCGCCGATGAAAAAGTCGTTATAGACCAGTTCTTGAAGCCCGCTTTGGCTGAGCACCACGGGAATGTGCACACTTTCGTTTTTGGTGCCGGGCTGAATGCGAATGTCGATGCCGGGCTTGTCTTCTTTGGTGACAATGTCGATGTGGGCGGTGGTTTGGCGCCCTGCCATTTGGCCGTTGGCACGGATGTTGTAGGCGCCTTCGGGCACGCCGTGCAGTTCGGCCACGGTTTCCAGCAAGTGTTGTTCGATTGTATCCATACCGTGACCTCCTTACAGTTTTTCGGTGAGTGCCGTGCAGGTGCTGGGCGTGCTCAGCATGTGCGGCATGATTTCGGCGGGGGTGCCCACGCGGGAAATTTCGCCGCCGGCAACCACCACGATTTTGTCGGCAATGTTTAAAATGCGCTCCTGATGCGAAATGATGAGAATGGATCCGCCTTGCTGTTTGTACATTTTTTCAAACACCTGAATGAGGTTTTGGAAACTCCACAAATCGATGCCGGCTTCGGGTTCGTCAAAAATGGAGAGCTTGGTGCCGCGAATCATCACGGTGGCGATTTCGATGCGTTTGAGTTCGCCGCCGGACAGGCTGGCGTTGACTTCGCGGTGAATGTAGTCTTTGGCGCACAGGCCCACTTCGGACAGATAGGAGCAGGCACGGGTGACCGACATGGGTTCCCCGGCCGCCAACGACAGCAAATCGTGCACGGTGATGCCTTTGAACCGCACCGGCTGCTGAAACGCAAAGCTGATGCCGCGCCGGGCGCGCTCGGTGATGCCGAGAGCGGTGATGTCTTCTCCATCGAGCCAAATGGAACCTTCGGTGGGCGGCAAAATGCCGGCGATGACTTTGGCCAGCGTGGATTTGCCGCCGCCGTTGGGGCCGGTGAAGGCCACAAAGCGTTCGTCCACTTGCAGGTTGATATGATGCAAAATTTCCTTTTCCGCGCCGTTGTCGTTTTCGACGGCATAGGAAACATTTTTCAATTCCAGCATAGATGTTCCTCCTGTTTTCGGCGGGCGTTCCCGCTAGGGTTTAGTATAGCACATCGGCTTGTAAAATAAAAGAGGCAAACTGCAAATTCCGCAAAAGAAAGTCAGTCTTTGAGGAACGCGGCCATGGTGGGAAGCAAGGCTTGGGCCCAGGCGGCCGACCCGGAGGCGTTGGGGTGCCCGCCATAGGGGGCCAGGTGCGGATGGGCGGCGTCTTGGCCGAGAACGGGCACCACATCGAAAAAGGCATCGGCTTGGTGAGAAAGCGTTTGGCGAATGCCGGTGTTCACGGTTTCCCACACCGCACGGTGTTCGCTGTCGTAATCGAACGGCGGCACGGTTTGCAGCAACACGCGGCAACCGGCTTGCTGCAACAGGCGCACCACGGTGCCGAGGTCGGTGAGAATTTGGTTGGCCGTGCGGCCGTGGCCGAGGTCGTTGACACCGTAGCACACCACCACCCGGTCGTTTTGTTTGGCTTTGGCCAGCCATGTGCCGTCGGCCGCGGCATCCATGGCACGGCCGAAACCCAGCCCCAAGTTCCAATAGGCGTTCTGCGGGCCCAGCCGGTCGGCCAGCAAGGCCGCCCAGAACGAATAGTCGCCGAACGGCACGCCGATGCCCTGGGTGATGGAGTCGCCCAAAAAAGCCACGCGATGGCACACCGCACGGCGGCAGCCCACCATGGAGGGAAACGGCAATTCTTTGGACGGTTCCCACACATTGCCGCGGCGCACAAAGGTGGGAATCATGGATTCGGCGTGGTAGGGAATGTCGGCCCCGCAAAAAGCAATTTCCACGCACAGGTATTGCCCCGCTTGGGCGGTGAGAGTTACGGCATCGGTGGCTATCGCTTCGCCGCACGGTACCGTGCAACCGCTTTGCCCGCCAAAGGTGACCGGCACGCCGTTGAACACGGCATCGGCCGCCGGAGTGTCGGTGATGCCCAGGCGCAGGCGGGTGATGGTCCAGCTTGGGCAACGGTAGCCTTGGCGGCTGGCGCTGCCGTCGGCAAAGGTGCTGTCGATCGTGTTGGAAAACAGCAGTGCATAGTCCAGTGTACCGCCGACAAACAGGCGGTAGTAGAGCCGACCCACCGATTCGGTTTGCGGGTGGGCGAAAACAACATGGTGCTGGCTGCCGCCGGCGGCCAGGGTGTTGGACACATAGGTGCGGCAAAAAGAAGCAATGGTATTCACGGCAATTCCTCCTGTTCGGTGTGTAGTGTAGCAAAAATAAAAGGGCTTGTCAAGGTTTACAAGCGTCGATTTTTGTGCTACAATGGTAGCAATGAAATGAGGTGTCCCAATGGATTTTTCAGTGGTAGACCGGTTACTGGACGAACTGGTGAAGCAAGGCATGCCGGGCGGAGCACTGTCGGTGCGGCACAACCACCGCGAAGTGTATCGCCGTGCGGTGGGGGTATCGTGCCGCGAAACCGGGCAACCCATGACCGGCAGCGAAGCGGTGTATTTGTTTTCCTGCACCAAGCCCATCACCGTGACGGCGGGCATGCAGCTGGCAGAACGCGGGTTGCTGTCGCTGGACGACCCGGTGGCCGCCTATCTGCCGGAATTTGCCGCGGTGCAAGTGCGGGAAAACGGCAACCCGGTGCCGCCGCGCACGCCGCTGACGGTGCGGCATTTGTTCACCATGAGCGGCGGCCTGGATTACGACATGGAGGCCGCCCCCCTTCGCGACCTGTTGGCACGGCGCGGTGTGGCGGTGACCACGCGGGAATTCGCCGCGGCGGTGGCCAAAAAGCCGCTGCTGTTTCATCCCGGTGAGCGGTTTCAATACAGCCTGAGCCACGATGTGCTGGGTGCGGTGATTGAACAGGCCGCGGGGGTGTCGTTTGGCGAATGGCTGGCACGCGAAATTTTTGAACCGCTGGGCATGGCACACACGGGGTTTGCGTTTGCGCATCCCACACGGCCGGCCCCGGCCGCGCAATACGAATGTTTGCAAGACAGCGGCGAAGTGGTTCCCATCGGATGGGAACACCCCTATCGGTTGGGCAATCGGTTTGAAAGCGGCGGGGCCGGGCTGATTTCCACATTGGACGACTATGCCCTGTTTGCCGATGCGTTGGCCTGCGGCGGTGTGGGTGCCACCGGGCACCGCTTGCTGAGTGCGGAAAGCATTGACCGCCTGCGGGAAAACCAGCTGGGCGGATTTGTGAAAAGCACCGACTTTTCCTGTGCTGCCGGCCCCGGCTACGGCTATGGGCTGGGGGTGCGCACCCTGATTGACAAAAGCAACGGGCAGCGCAGCCCGCTGGGGGAATTCGGCTGGGACGGTGCCGACGGTGCATTTTTGATTGTGGATCCGGTGAATCGGCTGTCGCTGTCCTTTGTGCAGCATGTGCGCAACTGGCCGCGGTTGCTGGGTACCTTCTATGCGCCCATCCGCGACGCGGTGTATGACAGTTTGGGACTGTGAAATAACAAAGCAAGGAGAAGCAACAATGGAACAGTGGTTTGCGGCGGTGACGGACTTTTTGGCCGCGCATCGCAACGAGATGGTGAGTGATTTGCAGGCGCTGGCGCGCATCCCCTCGATTTCGCATGCGGGGGCCGACGGATTGCCGTTTGGCAAAGCGGTGGACGAAGCGTTGACAGCGGCGGCCGCGCTGTATACCAAACACGGTATTCCCATGCAGGTGAAGCACGACCGCGGCTATGCCCTGGCGGTGTGCGACGGCGAAGGCGACGGCATTGGGCTGTTCGGCCACGCCGATGTGGTGCCGGTGAACGACGATTGGGTGATGACAGCCCCGTTTGAGCCGGTGGAAAAAGACGGCGTGCTGTACGGCCGCGGTGTGAACGACAACAAGGCGGGCGTGATTGGCTCGCTGTATGCGTTGCGCGCCCTGAAAGCGGCGGGTGTGCCGTTGCGGCGAAAACTCACGGTGTATGTGGGCGGCAGCGAAGAAACCGGCATGCAGGACATGGCGGCGTTTGTGGCGCATGAGCGGATGCCGGCGGTGTCGCTTATTCCCGACAGCGATTTCCCCGTGAGTGTGGGCGAAAAAGGCATTTTGCGGGTGGATTGCCGCAGCCGCCAAGCGCTCACCTCGGTGACAAAGTTTGAAGGCGGGCAAGCCTACAATGTGGTGCTGGACAAGGTGGAGGTGGTGCCGACAACCGGCAACCCCTTCACGGTGCAAGGGCTGACAGCACACGCCGCGCATCCCGAAGGGTCGGTGAACGCGGCACACAAAGCGGCGGTGCAACTGCTGGAAAGCGGCCGGCTGAGTGCCGACGACCGCACGGTATTTGAGGCGTTGCGCACGGCGCTGGGCGACTGCTACGGCGAAGCGCTGGGCATTGCCAGCGAAGGCGTGTTTGGCAAGCTCACCTGCGTGAACGGCATTGTGCGGGTGGAACACGGGCGGTTGTTCTTCACGCTGGACATCCGCTACGGCAACGAATTTGACGCCGAAGCCGGTATTAAGCAGCTAACCGCAGCGTTGTCGGCCTTGGGATTTGAGGCCACGGTGGGCGAAAACGACCCCGGCTTTTTGCTGGACGAGGGCGGCGCCGAAATGGCGTGCATTTTGCAATCCTACCGCGAAGCGGCGGGGCAACCGGATGCACAGCCGTATAAAACCTTCGGCGGCACCTATGCCCGCCGGGTGCGCAATGCGTTTGCGGTGAACCACAGTGCGCCGTTTGACAAAACGGGGCTGGGGTTGCCGGCCGGGCACGGCGGCGCACACCAGAGCGACGAGTGCCTGTCGGCGGACGCCTGGCTCACCGGCACGGCGGCGCTGGCGCTGGCGATTGCACGGCTGGATACGTGCGACGAATAACCAAACGGAAAGGAAGGGGCACCTATGCCTCCTAAATTCAAATTCACCAAAGCCGAAATTGTGAATGCGGCACTGGAACTCACCCGCGAGGAGGGCGCCGAAGCGTTGTCGGCGCGGGCGTTGGGCGACCGGTTGCACACATCGGCACGCCCGATATTCAGCCAATTCACCGGCATGGGCGAAGTGCGCGAAGCGGTGTTGGAAGCGGCCAATGCGTGGCACCGTGAGTATGTGCAGCGGGCCATGGCGCAAAACGAATATCCTCCCTACAAAGCCAGCGGCATGGCCTATATTCGCTTTGCACGCGAGGAGCGCGAACTGTTCAAGCTGCTGTTTATGCGCGACCGCACCGGTGAACCGGGCGCGGCATTGGAAAACGACGACCCGCTGCTGGAAGTCATCAGCCGGCAAGTGGGCATTTCGCGGGAGCAGGCACGGCTGTTTCATTTGGAAATGTGGGCCTATGTGCACGGCATTGCCAGCATGATTGCCACGGGGTTTTATGCGTGGCCCGACGAGTTGGCCAGCCAAACACTCACGGATATGTATAACGGACTGAAATCCAAATACGAGCATCAACAGGGAGAGTGACCGTCATGAAAAACCTGAAAGACTATGTTATCACCATTCCGAATTTTCCGGAGCCGGGCATTATGTTTCGCGATTTGACTTCGGTGTTGCAAGACGCCGACGGGCTGCATTTGGCGATTGCGGAAATGGACCGTTGCTTGGAAAACACGCCGTGCGATGTGATTGCCGGCGCCGAATCGCGCGGGTTTATTCTCGGCACGCCGCTGGCCTACAATCACCACCTGCCGTTTGTGCCCATTCGCAAAAAGGGCAAACTGCCCCGCGAGGTGGTGCGGCAGGAATATGCGCTGGAATACGGCACGGCGGTGATTGAAATGCACCGCGATGCCATTCGCCCCGGGCAGCGGGTGGTGTTGGTGGACGATTTGCTGGCCACCGGCGGCACCATGGCGGCCTGCGCCAAGCTGGTGGAAGAACTGGGCGGCGAAGTGGTGAAAATGGTGTTTTTGATGGAACTGGCCGGTTTGAACGGGCGCGAAAAGCTGGCGGGCTATCCCGTGGAATCGGTGATTGTGTACGAGGGCAAATAACCCCGCTTTCCCGGTGCCTCTCCCGTGCAGGAGAGGCTTTTTTGTGCCGCAAACCGCCGGCGGGAAAATCGCCGGTTTTCGCGCGTTTTCTCTTGCTTTTTTTGCGGTTTCGCTGTACAATGAAAAGCAGTTTGAAGAAAAGGAAGTTTTCGTGTGTTACTGTCTGTTTCCATTGCCCTGTTGGCAGGGCTGCTCATGACCCGGTTGTTCAAACCGTTGCGGTTGCCGTCGGTTACCGCCTATTTGATTGCCGGCGTTCTCATCGGGCCGTATTGTTTGGGGGCGCTGGGCATTCCCGGCTTGGGGTTTGCTTCGATGGACGCCGTTACGGCGCTGTCGCTGGTGTCGGATGTGGCGCTGGGATTTATTGCCTTTTCCATCGGCAACGAGTTCCGCCTGAGCGACCTGAAAAAAACCGGAAAGCAAGCGCTGGTTATCGGCATTTTGCAAGCGTTGGCCGCCACCCTGCTGGTGGATGTGTGCCTGTTTGGCGTGCATTGCCTGATACCGGACAAACTCACCCTGCCGCAAGTGCTCACGCTGGGCGCCATTGCCACCGCCACCGCACCGGCCGCCACCCTGATGGTGGTGCGCCAATACAAGGCCGACGGCCAGCTCACACGGTTGTTGCTGCCGATTGTGGATTTGGACGACGCCGTGGGGCTGGTGGTGTTTGCCGTGTCGTTCGGCATTGCCAAAACCATGGTGAGCGGTTCGGTGGATTTGGTGTCGATTTTGGTGAATCCGCTGATTGAGATTGTGTGCTCGCTGGTGCTCGGTGCCGTGATGGGCTGGGTACTCACGCAGCTGGAACGCTTGTTCAATTCCAATACCAACCGCTTAAATCTCACCATTGCGCTGGTGTTTCTCACCGCCGCGCTGTCCATGCTGGAATTTTCATGGGGGCCGGTGCACATTCACTTTTCGTCCCTGCTGGTGTGCATGATGCTGGGCACCGTGTTTTGCAACACCTGTCCCCTGTCGCACGACCTGATGGCGGCAGCCGACAAATGGACTTCGCCGCTGTTTGCCCTGTTTTTTGTGATCAGCGGCGCCGAATTGGAACTGGGCGTATTTGCCGATGTGGCCATTGTGGGCATTGGCATTGCCTACATTCTCTCCCGCTCGGCCGGCAAATACTTCGGAGCGCTGGGCAGTGCCCATCTGATGCGGTGCGACAAGCCCATTTGCCGCTATTTGGGCATCACCCTGTTGCCGCAGGCCGGAGTGGCGCTGGGCATGTGCACCACCGCCATGCAGCTGGGTGAGCAAGGCAAACTGATTCGCAACATCACGCTGTTTGCCGTGCTGGTGTATGAACTGGTGGGGCCGTTGCTCACGCGGCAAGCGCTGGCCGCAGCCGGCGAAATTCGGCCCATGCCCGAAGAAGTGAAACAGCGCCGTGCGCAAAAGTTGGCCGAAGCCGAACAGCGCAACACCCGGTCCTGAACACAACCGCACAGGCACCGCAAGACCCTCTTGCGGTGCCTGTGTTTTTCGAATGACGCTATACCGCCGAAAAGAGCGCCACCGAAAGGTGGCGCTCTTGCTGCTTTTGCGGGGTTATTTAACGGCGGCTTCCCGTACCGATACCAGGGTGAGCGATGTATCCTGATTGCGCTGCACGGTGAAAATCTGTGCGTATTTGCCCATGTCGGCGGTGGGGGCAACGGTGTTGCCGAAATCGTCCACCTGCACATCGGCGTTGGCCACATAGGACACCCGCACCGTGTAGGTATCGCCGTGCCGACGCACGGTGTCCAGCACCGGCACATAGGCCGAACTGCTCACGGTGAGCGGCACATAGTAGCATTTCTTTTGCGAATCGTATTCGGCTTCGCCCACGCTTTTGTGTGTGCGAATGGCTTTGTCGCCGAACAGCGAGGCAAACGCCGCCTCCACCTCTTCCTGCGGCACCACCATGCGCCACTGGGTTTCTTCCAGTTCATAGGTGCAGGTGTCGTCTTTTTCGCGCAGTTGGCGAATACGCTCGGTTTCGGCAATGTCGTAGACAGCCGACATGATCAGGGTGCTTTGGTCGGTGGCGGTGCCGGCATCGTCAAAGGCTTGCGGGCACAGTTGCATCACCGGATTTAAAAACAGCGCCAACTCCTGCCGCAGAGGTTCGTCGTCTTGCCGTTTTTGAATCCAGCGTACCGTGCCGCTCACGGTGGAAATCACACCGATGACGGCAAACAGCAACACCAAAAAGCCCAGCGCCGCGCCGTAGCGCAAACGCCGACGCCGCCGGGGTGCTTGGGGCGCCGCGGTGGTTTCTTTCACGGTTTGCTCACGATGGGGATTGTCACTCATACGCTGACCCTCCTAGATTTCGGATAGCAGGCGAAGCACTTGCAGCTCGCCGCTGTGCGGTTCTCCCAGCCCCAAAAACGCGCCGGTCGGCGCGTAGACACGCACCGTGCCGGGCACGGCCTGCCCGCCCAGCCGTTCCAGCGACAAAGCACCGCCGTTGGCAAAGCGCACGGCTTGTGCCCGGCTCACATGCACCGCCGCCAGGGACGCAAACGCCGAATCCACCGGCCGAATGTGTGCCGCCAGTGTGCCGGCATCGGCCAGGGCCTGCCATTCTTCCAGCGTGTGGCAGTCGGCTTCGGTGTAGCCGGCGGCCGCCGTGCGGCGCAGGCCGGTCATTACCGCACCGCACCCCAGCAAACGGCCCAAGTCGTCGCACAGGGTGCGCATGTAGGTGCCGGCGGAACAATCGCAATCCAGTGTTAACTCGCCGGTGGCTTCGTTGTAGGCGCACAGTTCCAGCCGATACACGGTGACGCCGCGCGCTTCCCGCGGGATTTCCACGCCACGGCGCGCCAGTTCGTAGAGCCGCACGCCGTCTTTTTTGAGTGCCGACATCATCGGCGGAATTTGCCGAATTTCGCCGCGAAACGGCGGCAATGCCGCTTCCACCGCGGCCCGTGTGGGCTTTGGCGCGCCGGTTTCGGTTACCGTGCCCCACACATCCAGTGTGTCGCTGACGCAACCGAACCGCAACTGAACCCGATAGCTTTTGTTGTGTGTGGGCAACAGGGGAATGGCACGGGTGGCGCGCCCCAACATGAGGGGAAGCACGCCGGTGGCCATGGGGTCCAGTGTTCCCGCATGGCCGATGCGCCGTTCGCCCGTGAGCCGCCGCAACGCGGCACAACAGGCAAACGAAGTGATACCCTGGGGCTTGTCCACACAGAGAAGGCCCGTCATACCGCGCCGGCCGCCAATCGCGGCACGGCTTTGTGAATGGCAGCCAACAGGCGGGCAACGGCTTCGTCATCGTTGCCGCACAAGGTACAACCCGCCGCGCGGGCGTGCCCGCCGCCGCCGAGCAGTGCGCAAATTTGCGAGGCATCGGCGTGCATGCCGGTGCGCACGCTCACTTTGTAGCTGCCGTCGGCTTTGCGGCGCAATGTGGCGCCGACCCACACGCCCTCAATTTGGCGCGGCAACGGGGACAGCCCTTCCAGTTCGTCTTCGCAGGCACCGCTGGATTTCAGCATGTCTTCGGTGATAATCATAACCGCCACCCGATTGTTGTCGAAAAAGCGGATGGACCGAAGCGCCTGCTGTTCCAGCTCCAAACGGGCACGGGATTTGATGTCGAACATGGTGCGGTTGATGGGGGTGGTGTTGGCGCCGCACTCCATGAGCTCGGCTGCCATGCGGTGTGCCAACGGCGTGGTGTTGCTGTATTTGAAACAACCGGTGTCGGTGGCAATGCCGGTGTACAGGCAATCGGCCATGCTTTGGTCGATGGCAACGCCCCAGTGCCGGATGATTTGGAAAATCAGCATGGCGGTGGCGCCCATGTCGGAATCCAGCAACAGCAGTTGCTCAAACGGCCGATGCGACCCGTGATGGTCGATGCACAGTTGCGTGCGGTCGGCATAGGGTTGCAGGCTTTCGCCCAGCAGTTGGCGGTCGGCCACATCCACCGCACAAACAAACTGCGGTTCGAAGGATTGTGCCGGCAGGCCCTGCCACATGTAGCTGAACTTTTCGGGCAACGGGTCGTGACACAGCACCTGTACCCGCTTGCCAAGCGACTGCAACGCCCGACACAGAGCAAATGCCGAGCCCAGGGTGTCGCCGTCGGGAAAATGGTGCGTGAGTATGACAATGTTTTCCTGCGCTTGCAGCGCGGAAGCGGCCTGCTCCACAGTGATGCACTTACTCATCGGCTTCGCCGTCCTTTGTTCCGCCGGTGCCTATCTGCTCCAAGGTGCGGGCAATGTGTGAGCTGTATGCAATGGAATCGTCGGCCACAAAGCGCAATTCCGGCACATGGCGCAATTTCAGCGCCATGCCCAATTCGCGGCGCATGTAGCCGGCCGCGGAGGTTAATCCTTTCACGGCGGTTTTGGCGGCGTCGATGCCGTCCATGGCGCTCACATACACCGTGGCATAGGACAAATCCCGTGTTACTTCCACCCGCACAATGCTGATGAGGCCCGTAACACGCGGGTCTTTCACGGTGCGCAAAATGGCGGTTAGTTCCCGCATGATGTCTTCACCGGTGCGGTCCATTCGATATCCGGCCATAGGTTTCTCCTTTTTTCGCGATTAGTCGCGGTATTCCTCGATGATGTAGGTTTCGTAGATGTCGCCCTCTTTGATATCGGTGAATTTTTCCAAACCGATACCGCATTCGTAGCCCTGGGCTACTTCGCGCTGGTCGTCTTTGAAGCGTTTGAGCGAAATCATCTTGTCGTCACCGATGATGATGCCGTCGCGCACAATGCGCAACAGGTCGTTGCGGTAGACTTTGCCGTCCAGCACATAGCAACCGGCCACCAAGCCCACGCCGGTGATGCGATACACCTGCCGCACTTCGGCACGGCCGTGCAACACTTCGCGCGTTTTCGGTGCCAACATGCCCTTCATGGCCGATTCGATTTCGTCCAGGCAGTCGTAGATGATGCGGTACATCCGCATGTCCACTTCGGCCTGTTCGGCCGCCACCTGTGCCAGCGGGTCGGGGCGCACATTGAAGCCCACGATGATGGCGCCGGACGCCTGGGCCAACATGACATCGCTTTCGCTCACCGCGCCCACGGCACCGTGAATCACGCGCACACGCACTTCGTCGGTGGACAGTTTTTCCAGCGACTGGCGCAGTGCTTCCACCGAACCCTGCACATCGGCTTTGACAATGATGGGCAGTTCTTTGCGGTCGTTTTCCTGCATCTGGGTGAACAGATTGTCCAGCGTGACCTTTTGGAACTGCTTGAACTGTTCTTCTTTGGCGGAATGTTTGCGCTGCTCCACCAGCTCACGCGCCAGGCGTTCGTCGCTCACGGCGTTGAACTCGTCGCCCGCCGTGGGCACTTCGGCCAAGCCCATGATTTCCACCGGAACCGACGGGCCCGCGGTGTTGACTTTGCGGCCGCAATCGTCGGTCATGGCACGCACACGGCCCACCGCTGTGCCGGCCACCACAATGTCGCCGGCGTGCAAGGTGCCGTTTTGCACCAGCAAGGTGGCAATGGGGCCGCGCCCCTTATCCAGACGGGCTTCAATCACCACGCCCTTGGCGGCACGCGACGGATTGGCGCGCAGTTCGCGCATTTCCGCCACCAGCAGTACCGATTCCAACAGCCGGTCGAGGCCTTCACCCGTGAGCGCCGATACCGGCACGCAAATCACATCGCCGCCCCATTCTTCGGGCACCAGTTCGTATTCGGTGAGCTGCTGCTTGACTTTGTCGGGGTTGGCGGTGGGTTTATCCATTTTGTTAATCGCCACCACAATGTCAAT
>CAYMDU010000030.1:13442-16726 GCA_964389495.1 uncultured Eubacteriales bacterium | reverse complement strand
TTCCCGGTAACGACGACGCCCTTCGTGCTGTCAAGCTTATTGCCGGTGCCATGGCCAGCGCCATCATCGAAGGCCGTCAGGGCGAACAGGCTGCCGAAGAGGAAGCCCCCGCCGCCGAAGAAGCGGAAGCTGTCGAAGACGCTCCCGCCGCCGAATAATAGGAGGAAAAAGCAATGGCATTCACTGCAAAAGATGTGCAGGCACTGCGCGAACGCACCGGTGTCGGCATGATGGATTGTAAAAAAGCTCTCGCCGAAACCGACGGCGATATGGACAAAGCCATCGACATTCTGCGCGAAAAGGGCCTGGCCAAGCAGGCCAAAAAAGCCTCTCGCGTGGCTGCCGAAGGCGTGGCTTTCGCCACTGTCGATGCTGCCAAAAAAGTGGGCGTGTTGGTCGAAGTCAACTCCGAAACCGACTTTGCCGCCAAGAGCGACAAATTCATGGAATTTGTCAACACCGTGGCTCAGCTCATCATCAACGAAAACCCCGCCGATGTGGCAGCTCTCATGGAACTGAAAACTCCCGCCGGCATGACTTTGGCCGACGATCTGCGCGATAAAGTCATGGTCATCGGTGAAAACCTCAGCGTGCGCCGCTTTGTTCGCTACGAAGGCGATTGCGTGTCCTATGTGCACGGCGGCGGCCGCATCGGTGTGTTGGTCAAGTTCGAAGCCGACGCCACCGCGTCCGGCACCGATGCTTTGGTTGAATGCGGCAAAGATGTTGCCATGCAGATTGCGGCACTCAACCCCAACTATCTCGATAAAACCACCGTTCCCGCTGCGGATGTGGAGCACGAAAAAGAAGTTCAGCTGGCCCTCATCAAAAACGATCCCAAAAACGCCAGCAAGCCCGAAAACATCCTCGAAAAGATGATCGAAGGCAAAATGAAGAAATTTTACGAAGAAAACTGTGTCATGCAGCAGGCGTTCGTCAAAGACAGCGCTGTTACCGTCGAACAGTATGTGGCCAACTGCGCCAAAGCCATCGGCGGTTCCATGAAGGTTGTGGATTTCACCCGTTTCGAAAAGGGCGAAGGCATCGAAAAGCGCGAAGACGATTTTGCCGCCGAAGTTGCCGCCATGGCCAAATAACCTGTTGTCACTGTTTCACGCAAGCCGTCGGTACTCACCGGCGGCTTGTATTTTTTTGCCGAAAACCGGGTGTCGGATATTGCTTTTCCGCCGGCGGTATGCTACAATGCCACTATACACTGTTGCGGTTGTGAGGGAATACAAATGAAAAGAAAGTCCGTTCGTTTCAAACAACTCTATTTTCTCTATCTTGCCGTCTTGGCCGTGCTGGTCATCGTCGCTTCGTGCTATGTGCGCGGCTTGCTGCGCCGCTACGAAGCCGCCCAGCCGGAACGGCAGGTCGAAGCGGTCATCGAACAACTGGCCGAAGAAGCCGCCTCGCCCGATGCGTTTTGGCAGCAATACGGCCTGCCCGCGGTGCAGGGCGGCCGCTTTGAAAGCGGCCGCAATCTCAAAGCCGACTATCTTGCGCTGTTCACCGACGGCACCGCCGACTACGCCGTGAAAAACAGCGTCACCGCCGAAGACGAACGCTGCTACGAAATCCGAAGCGGCAGTTTCCCGCTGGCCGAAGTCACCCTCAAAGCCACCGGCCCCGCCACCACCAAACTGGCGGTGTTCAGCACCCGCGACTGGCAGGTGCAAAGCGTGAAACCGGTGCTGCAAAAACGGGAATACACCGTGCAGGTTCCCTCCGGCTTTTCCGTGTCGGTCAACGGCGTTTCTCTGGCCGACACCGACAGCACCGCCGCCGACAACGGCACACGCCAATACACCGTGTCCGATGTCTATTTGGAACCGCAGTTCACCATTGCCGACAGCAGCGGTGCCACCGCCGCCTATGCGGTTAAAAACTTTCGGGTGCTTCCCGAACTCTACGACTACACCCTCACCTTGCCCGCCACCCTCACCGTCACGGTCAACGGCCAAGTCGATGCCGGCACCGTGCTGTCCGGCGGCAAAGTGCGGCACACCGTCATGCAGTTGCAAAAGCCCACCGTCACCGTCAGCGACCTCTACGGCAACACCGTGGAATACACGGGCGAAAAATTGCCGTTAACCTATCTCACCGTCATCGCTCCGCCGTCCTACACCGTGTCGGTCGGCGGCCATCCGGTGCCCGAGGCGGCTGTCACCTCCGGTATCCCCGAAGACTACGCCCTGCTCGAAGGCTTGGTCGATGGGTTGCCGCAGCGTTCGGAATACAGCATTGCGGTGCTGAAAACCGATGCCGCCGTCACCGTGCGCGACGGCAACGGCCAAGCCGTGGATTTGCCGGAGGGCACCACCCGCCACGATTTCACCGAACCCCTGCCCACAGCCGACACCGTGCCCGCCGACATCGCCGCCGAAGTGGATGTGCTGGAAGTGGCACAGCAGTGGAGCCTGTTCATGAGCAACGACCTCAGTTTCAAAGCACTGTCGGCCTACATGTTGCCCGATTCCTACCAATACACCGTGGCCAAAGCCTATTCCACCAGTGTTGATCGCACCTTCTTTTCCAACCACACCTTGCTGTCGCCCGCGTTCACCGACACGCAGGTGAGCAACTACACCCGCATCACCGACGACAGCTTTTCCGTGAACATTCATTTTGTCAAACACCTGCGCGTGGGCAGCGGAAAAAAGGTAGACGACACCATGAACGATTGCTTCTATTTTGTACGCCGCAATAACACCTGGCTGTTAGCCGGCATGAAAGAGGTGGCCAACAATGGCTAATCAAACCACACAGCGCCATGCGCGCCACACTGCCGCACCGTCGCGTCGCACCGTCGCACCGCGCGCGTTGTTGCGCGGCCTGGCCCGGGCCGGCGCGTTGCTCGGCACCGCTCTGCTGGCCTTGCTGCTGGCACTGGTGATTGTTCTCAACATGATTTGCTCCGGCGCGTTTCCGTCGGCGCAGCGCCTGTTTGTCACCACCGTGCTGGAAACCGGCCAGTTCAAATTTTTGGCCTCGCTCTTTTTAAGTGCCGATGAAATCCAGGCGATTGTCGATGAAAATTCCATGGGCGAACTGAAATCGGAAATCGACACCGACCTCATTCACATCGGCAGCTCCGGCACCGTGGATGTCGGCGGGGAAGCGGGCAGCACACAGCAAGATATCGAAATCGAAGAAGTCAACGGCGCCACCTATTCCGGCACCATGATGATTGTGAAAGACCCGTCCCGCGTCAGTCTGGCCACCATCTATCCCTGGCGTGAAACCGGTGTCACGTTGGACAAACTGGTAACGGATAACGG
>CAYMDU010000030.1:0-13432 GCA_964389495.1 uncultured Eubacteriales bacterium | reverse complement strand
GCCGGTATCAACGGCGGGCTCTACAATTCCACCAACAACTCCGGCGGCAAGCCCTACGGCGTTATTGTCTGCAACGGCGAAATCCAGTACAACCGCCCGCAGGAATACCGTGGGCTGGTGCTCATCGGCTTCACCCAAGACAACATTCTGCAAATCATCGACTTGTCCGACAAATCGGCCGCCGATGTGGAAGCCCTGGTGCGCGAACAAAAAATCCGCGATGCCGTCACCTTCCAGGAAGAATCCAGCGATGCCAACAACCACTTTGTGCAGCTAATCATCAACAACGAATCGCGCGAAATGAGCGGCATGGGCAGCGGGCTCAACCCGCGCACCGCCATCGGCCAGCGGGCCGACGGGTCGGTGCTGCTGTTCGTCACCGATGGCCGCGGCAAATCCGGCCACTTGGGCGCTTCGGGTGCCGACCTCATCGCCGTCATGGAACAATACGGCGCGGTTAATGCCGCCAACCTCGACGGCGGCAGCTCCTCGTGCATGTACTACAACGGCGAATACCTCAAAAGCAGTGTCACTTTCTACTACGAAAATTCCTCGTGGAAATTGCCCGCCGGCTTCATTGTCAAATAAGTTCGTCATCAAACAGGAGGGATCCTCATGTACAAAATCGGTATGTCCACTTGCGGTTTCGCACTCACCGAAGAAAACTTCAAAGCCCTGCAAAGCAGCCACATCGACGCCGTGGAACTGTCCATGCCGGCGTCCCGATACCCCGACATCGACTACGCCGCCGTCAAGCGCTTTGCCGCACAATCGGGCGTGGAACTGTGGTCGTTCCACTTGCCGTTCGACCCCTTTGAAATCATCGACATTTCTTCTCCCGATGCCGCCGTGCGGCAACACACCATGTCCTATTGGACCGAACTGATGGGCCGCGCGTCCGACATCGGCATCAACAAATTCATTGTACATGCCAGCGGCGAACCGATTGCCGAAGCCGACCGCGACAGCCGCATGCAATACGCCAAGCAATCCTTGGATGGGCTGGCGGAAACCGCCCATCGCTACGGCGCCGTCATCGCCGTGGAAGACCTGCCGCGCACCTGCCTCGGCCGCAACAGCAACGACATTGCCGAACTCATCGGTGTCAACGACAAGCTGCGCGTGTGTTTCGATACCAACCATTTGCTGGGCGAAGACAATGTGGAGTTTGTCAAACGGTTGGGTGATAAAATCATCACCACGCATGTGTCCGACTACGACTTCCTCAACGAACGCCACTGGTTGCCGGGAGAAGGCCGCGTGGATTGGAACGCCCTGTTTTCGGCCCTGAACGCGTGCGGCTATTCGGGCATTTGGCTCTACGAAATCAGCCTGGCCTGCCCGTCCACCATCGTGCGCAACCGTGATTTAACCTTCGACGATTTTCGCCAAAATGCCCTGTCGGTGTTTGCCGGGCAGCAACCCCGGGCCATCGGCACCCCCAAAGAGGGCCTCGGCCGCTGAGTATTGCGTGCCCCGTGGGTTTCATCGCCGTGATTTCCGTTCGTCCCGCCGTCCGTTTGGCACGGCGGGGGTGGCATAAACAAAAAGCACTGTGCCGTGTCGGCACAGTGCTTTTTTACAATCGGCGGCGTGTCCGCGTTCAAACGGACACTTCGGCAGTGAGTCCCAGCTCGTCGGCATAGGCGTTCAGCACCGGTTGCACTTCGTTTTGGATGAATTCTTCGGTTTGTTCCGGTGCGCGGCCCACATACCGCGCCGGCTCCATGGTGGTTTCCAACTCCTCGCGGGTGATGCCAAACGCCGGGTCGGCCGCAATGCGTTCCAGCAAATCGTTGGTGCCGTCGCCCTGCTTAATGCGATAGGCGGCATCCATGGAGTGGGTGCGGATGCGTTCGTGCAATTCCTGGCGGTCGCCGCCGCGCTTCACACAGTTCATCATAATGTTTTCCGTGGCCATAAACGGCAGTTCACGGCGCAGGTCGCGGTCCACCACGGCGGTGTTCACCACCAGGCCGTCGGCCACATTCAGCATCAGCGTGAGAATGGCATCGGCCGCCAAAAAGCCCTCGGCCACACTGATGCGTTTGTTGGCACTGTCGTCCAGCGTGCGTTCCAGCCATTGCGTAGACGCGGTGAGCGCGGGATTCAGCGCATCGGTAATCAGGTAGCGCGCCAACGACGCGATGCGTTCGCTGCGCATGGGGTTGCGCTTGTACGCCATGGCCGACGACCCGATTTGATTCTTCTCAAACGGTTCTTCCACCTCTTTCAGGTGTTGCAACAACCGAATGTCGTTGGAAAACTTGGCGGCGCTTTGGGCAATGCCGGACAGCGTGGCCAGCATCATGGCATCGATTTTGCGCGAATAGGTTTGGCCGGACACGGCAAAGCAGCCGGCATAGCCCATCTTCTCGGCAATTTTGCGGTCAAGTTGACGGCACTTTTCGTGGTCGCCCTCAAACAGTTCCAAAAAGCTGGCCTGCGTGCCGGTGGTGCCTTTGGACCCCAAAAGCCGTGCGCCGGACAGACGGTATTCCACTTCGTTCAGGTCCAGCAGCAACTCTTGCATCCACAGCGTGGCCCGCTTGCCAACGGTGGTGGGCTGTGCCGGCTGAAAATGCGTGAACGCCAGAGTGGGGGTGTGGCGGTAGTCCATGGCAAACCGCGACAGCACATCCAACACATTCACAATCTTTTTGCGAATGAGGCGCAGGGCGTCATACAAAATAATCAGGTCGGTGTTGTCGCCCACATAGCAACTGGTGGCGCCCAGGTGGATAATGCCTTTGGCGGTGGGGCATTGCAGGCCATAGGCATACACATGCGACATCACATCGTGCCGCACCACCTTTTCGCGGGCTTCGGCATCGGCATAGTTGATATCGTCGGCGTGGGCACGCAACTCGTTCAGCTGCTCGTCGGTGATGGGCAGGCCCAGTTCCTGTTCGGCCTCGGCCAAAGCAATCCACAGCCGCCGCCAGGTGCGGAATTTGTTATCCTGCGAAAACAGGAATTGCATTTCCCGGCTGGCATAGCGGGAGGAAAACGGGGTTTCGTAATGATCGTGCATAGCTAGTCCTCCTTTATTCCTCTTTATTGTAGCGTTTTTTTTGTCAAAAGGCAAGAGCAGATTGACATATTTGCCGCAAAGTTACGCATAAGGTGATAGGGAATGGAGGGAAAAGGCATGAAACAGGGCAAACGAATAGCCGTTGTCGGCCTGTGCATGGCGCTGCTGCTGTCCCATTCGGTGGGCGCCGCCACCGTGATAACCGACCCCGACGACGGTGAAGAACTGCAAAACTTGTTGGCACTGTCCACTCCCGCGGTGTTCCAAGACGCCGTTCCCACCGCGGCCGCCGCTTCGTCACCGGAGGTAGGGGGCAAATCGGCGGTTCTCATGGAACTGTCCACCGGCACGGTGCTGTACGAAAAGAACCCGCACGACCGGTTGCCGATTGCATCGGTCACCAAAATCATGACACTGCTGCTGGTCATGGAAGCCATCGACGCCGAAACCGTCACGCTAAACGATCAGGTAACCTGTTCGCCGGAAGCGGCGGCCATGGGCGGCTCGCAGATTTGGCTGGAAGCGGGCGAAACCATGTCGGTTCACGACTTGCTCAAAGCCGCGGCGGTGGTGTCGGCCAACGATGCTTGCGCGGCACTGGCAGAACATGTGGCCGGTTCCATTGACAGTTTCGTGGAAGCCATGAACACCCGCGCCGCCGAACTGGGCATGACCGACACCTGCTTTTTGGATTGCAGCGGCCTCAACGACGAAGCCCATTCCAGTGCCCACGATGTGGCGCTGATGTCGTGCGAGCTCATGAAGCACCCGCTCATCAAACGCTACACCACCATTTGGATGGATACGCTTCGCAACGGGCAGTCACAGCTGGTAAACACCAACAAACTGATTCGCTTCTACACAGGCGCCACCGGCCTCAAAACCGGCACCACCTCCACCGCCGGCCACAATTTGTCGGCCACGGCCGAACGCGACGGTCTGGGCCTGGTGGCCGTGATTTTGGGGTGCAGCACCACCGATGAACGCTTCGGCGGTGCCCGGCGCCTGCTCGACTACGGCTTTGCACAGTACCGTGTCTACACACCCGCGGTGAATCCGGAGGCTCTCACCGCCATTCCGGTGTTGCACGGTGTGGAGTCCCAAGTGGCCACCGTGGCAGGCGAGGGAAGCCCCCTGCTGGTGAAAAAAGGCGAAGAAAAAGACATGGTTTGCACGGTGGAATTGGCCCACGACCTGGAAGCACCGGTGGAGCAGGGGCAACTGGTGGGAACCGTGCGCTGCCTGTTGCAAGGCGAAGAACGCCTGTCCTATCCCATATACGCCGCCCACGCGGTGGACCGCCTCACCTTCGGACGGTCGCTGTCACGCCTTTTTGGGGCATTGTGCGGATAAATGACCACATTTGGGGGGCACCGTTCCCGCTTGCTACAAAATATTGCATAAAAAGTGCAAAGAATTTCTATATTTGCGGTTGCAATCGCGGCGGAAATATAGTAAAATAGAAACAAGAAAATCCCGGAGAAAAGAGGACCGTCATGGCAATCACACTAGATACCCGTCATTTGGCCGGTTTTGTGCGCGAACACGAACTGGCCGGCATGCAGGCACAGGTAACGGCGGCACACACCATGCTGCACAACGGCACCGGTGCCGGCAACGATTTTCTCGGTTGGCTCACGTTGCCCACCACCTACGACAAAGCCGAATTTGCCCGCATCCAAGCGGCCGCACAGCGCATTCAGCAAAACACCGATATTTTCATCGCCATCGGCATCGGCGGCTCCTATTTGGGCGCCCGCGCCGTGGTGGAGTTCCTAAAATCCCCGCTGTATAACAACCTCAGCAAAACCACACCCGATGTCTACTTTGCCGGCAACAACATCAGTGCCTCGGCGCTCAGCGAACTGCTCAGCCTGTGCGAAGGAAAGCGGGTGTCCATCAACGTCATTTCCAAATCCGGCACCACCACCGAACCGGCCATCGCCTTCCGCGTGTTTCGCGACTATCTGGAAAAAACCGTGGGGCACGAAGAAGCCCGCCGCCGCATCTATGTCACCACCGACAAAGCCCGCGGCACCCTCAAAGGCCTGGCCGACCGCGAAGGCTACGAAACCTTCGTTGTGCCCGACGATGTCGGCGGCCGTTTTTCGGTGCTCACCGCGGTGGGCTTGCTGCCCATTGCCGTGGCCGGGTGCGACATCGCCGCGCTCATGGCGGGCGCCGCCGAAGCACAAGCCGCTTTGGCCGACCCGTCGCTGGAAACCAACGATTGCTACCGTTACGCGGCGTTGCGCAACATTCTGCTTCGCAAAGGCCGTTCGGTGGAACTCATGGTCAGCTACGAACCGCGCTTTGCTCTCATGGCCGAATGGTGGAAACAGCTCTACGGCGAAAGCGAAGGCAAAGACGGCAAAGGCCTGTTCCCGGCTTCGGTGATTTTCTCCACCGATTTGCATTCGTTAGGCCAGTTCGTGCAAGACGGTTCCAACATTCTCACCGAAACCGTGGTATTGATTGACGAATCGCCGGTGAAAATGGTCATCGAAAACGACCCCGAAAATGTCGATGGTCTTAACTTCCTCACCGGTTGCACCATGGACGAAATCAACCGCAAAGCCTACGAAGGCACGGTGCTGGCCCACACCGACGGCGGCACACCGAACATGGTGTTGCACATGCCGTCCGTGTGCGAAAGCGAGCTGGGCTACCTGCTCTACTTCTTCGAAAAGTCGTGCGCCATTTCCGGCTATCTGTTGGGCGTCAATCCGTTCGACCAGCCCGGCGTGGAAGCCTACAAAAAGAACATGTTTGCTCTGCTTGGGAAACCCGGCTACGAAGAGCAAAAAGCGGCGCTGGAACAGCGCCTGGGACGCTAAATCGGCAGTTGCCGCCACCGGCGGTGAAATATAGACTGGGAGGAATGAAAATGGTTACATTGATTCTTGGAAAAAAGGGCTCCGGCAAAACGAAGCGCCTGCTCGATATGTGCAACGAAGCGGTTGCGCAGTCTAAGGGCAATGTGGTGTTCATCGAAAAGGACACCACCCTCACCTACAATTTAAGCCACAAGGTGCGCCTGGTGGCCGCCGATGAATACACCGTGGGCGGGTTCGACAGCTTCTACGGGTTCATCGCCGGTATGTGCGCCGGCAACTACGACATCACCGATATTTTCGTGGATTCCACACTGAAAATCGGCGGTGGGGTCGAAGGCCTGTTGCCGTTTGTGGAAAAATTAAAGGCGCTCAGCGACCTGGCCAACACCAATCTGGTGTTGTCGGTGTCGGCCGATCCTTCGGACATTCCCGCCGAAATTGCTCATTTGGCCAAAGAAATCTGATGGGTGTCACAAAGCGGAGCGTCGGTGTCGGCGCTCCGCCTGTTTGACAAAACGGGGACAAGCCAAAAAACTTTTGTAAACTTGGCCGATTTCTCAAAAAAAGGTTGACAAAAGGGCCCGTCCCCGCTATAATATTCTGCGTGACTATTGAGGTGAAATATGCTTCTGCAACTCAAATCCCTCTTCATGGGCGAAACGGAAAGTGTGCCAATCCATTGCACCCTGGATTTATCCGGTGTCGAATGGAACGGTTTGCATCCTTTTCACGAAGTAACCGTCAAAGGGCAGGTGCGGCTCTCCGCCGGCGTGGTAACGCTCACCGCCACGGTGTCCTACCGCTATGTCGGCGTGTGCGACCGGTGCATGTGCGAAATCAACCGCGTGCAGCAGCTGCAAATGGAGCATATTCTTGTGGTTTCCCTCAATCACGAGAACAACGACAGCTTCATCCTGTTGGAGAACTATCAGCTTCCTCTGGATTCCCTGGTGGAAGAAGATCTCATTTTGGATCAGCCGTCAAAAGTGCTGTGCAGCGAAGAGTGCCTCGGTCTTTGCCCGCAATGCGGCAAAGATTTAAACGAAGGCCCCTGCGATTGCCGTCAAACCACGGTCGATCCGCGGCTGGCAGCGCTTCAGCAGTTGCTGGATTAGTTTTTGATTATGTTAAGGAGGTGCTGACGATGGCGGTACCGAAGAGAAAAAGCTCCAAGGCTCGGCGCGATAAAAGACGCAACAATGTTTGGAAGACAACGGCTCCCGAACTGGTAAAATGCCCGCAGTGCGGCGCATACAAGCGCCCGCACCGTCTTTGCGGAACTTGCGGCTATTACAACGGCCGACAGATCGTCAAGGTTGAGGAGTAAGAAAGACCAACCGGTCCCAAACCCCAATCAAGGAAGAATAGAGGGTGCGCCCCGGTTGGGTCGCACCCTTTGTTTTTGGAGGAACACATGGCGGTAACAATCACAGCGGTGGAACCGGGCAGCCCGGCCGATAAAAAAAGAATACACGCGGGCGACAAACTTGTTTCCGTGAACGGCTCGCCGGTAACCGATGTGCTCGACTATCGTTTCTACCTCAGCGAAGAACGGCTGGAGCTGTTGCTAGAAACAGCCAAAGGCAGCCGCAAGGTGCGTATTCGCAAACCCGAATACGAAGACATCGGCCTGGAATTCGAAACCTATTTAATGGACAAGCAGCACACCTGCCGTAATAACTGCATCTTCTGCTTCATCGACCAAATGCCCCCCGGCATGCGGGAAAGCCTGTATTTTAAAGACGACGACAGCCGCCTGTCCTTCCTGTTTGGCAACTACATCACGCTCACCAATCTGTCGCAGCACGAAATCGACCGCATTTTGGCCTTGCACATCAGTCCCATCAACATTTCGGTGCACACCACCGACCCGGACTTGCGTTGCCGCATGATGAACAACCGCTTTGCCGGCGAAACCCTGTCCTTGCTTCAACGCTTTGCCGATGCGGGCATTCACATGTGTTGCCAGTTGGTGCTGTGCCCCGGCTGGAACGACGGCGAAGCCCTGGAACGCAGTATTCACGATTTGGCGGCGCTGTACCCGGCCGTCGAAAGCGTGGCCGTGGTGCCGGTGGGCCTCACCAAATACCGCGAAGGCCTCACCCCGTTGCGCCCCTTCACACCCGAAGAGGCCGGGAAGGTGCTGGATACCATTGAATGGTTCGGCACCGCCATGGTCAAGGCCGTCGGTTCCCGCGTGGTGTTTGCGTCGGACGAATGGTATTGCCTGGCAGGGCGCCCCATTCCCGATGCCGCCTACTACGAAGACATGTCCCAGCTGGAAAACGGCGTGGGCATGACGGCGTTGCTCCGCTCTCAGTTCCAAGAAGCGCTGCACGATTGCCAAGAGTCCACCGCCACCACAGCCGACACCGTGATTGCCACCGGCATGTTGGCGGCTCCCATTCTGGAAGAGCTGATGCAGCAGGCGCGCCAGCGGTTTCCAGCCTTGCGCGTGCGCGTGCAAGCCATTCGTAATGACTTTTTCGGTGAACACATCACGGTGGCCGGGCTGGTCACGGGCGCCGATTTGCAAAAGCAGTTGCAAGGCCTTTCTTGCGACCGCGTGCTGTTGCCCGATGTGATGTTGCGGCACGAACAAGACCGATTTTTAGACGATATGACTCCCCAAGCCCTGGAAGCGGCGCTGGGAGTGCCGGTGCAAGTGATTGCAACGGACGGATACGCTTTGCTGGATGCAATACGAGGTGAAACATAATGGCAAAACCGGTGGTGGCGGTTGTTGGCCGCCCCAATGTGGGGGAATCCACACTGTTTAATAAATTGATTGGCAAACGGCTGTCCATCGTGAAAGACACGCCCGGTGTCACGCGCGACCGCATCATGTCGCCGTGCGAATGGCGCGGCCGCGAATTTCTGCTGGTCGATACCGGCGGTATCGAACCCCATTCCGACGATGTGATTTTGTCGCAAATGCGCCGTCAGGCGCAACTGGCCATGGAACAGGCCGATGTGATTGTGCTGGTAACCGACTTGCAAGCCGGTGTCACCGCCAACGATGCCGATGTGGCCATTCTGCTGCAAAAAAGCGGCAAGCCGGTGGTGCTGTGCGTGAACAAGTGCGACCGCATCGGCGCCCCGCCCCCGGAATTCTACGAATTCTACAACCTGGGCTTGGGCGACCCCATCGGCGTGTCCTCCCTGCACGGCACCGGCACTGGCGATTTGCTGGATGCGGTGTTTGCCCATTTCCCGCCCGAAGAAGAGGCCGAAGAAGAAACCGAAGTCATCAAAGTGGCGGTTATCGGCAAGCCCAACGCCGGCAAATCCTCGCTGGTGAACAAACTGGCAGGGGAGGAGCGCAGTATTGTGGCCATCATTGCGGGCACCACGCGCGACGCCATCGACACCGAAATCGAAACCCCGCAGGGCAAGTTCCTGCTGATTGATACCGCCGGCTTGCGCCGCCGCAGCCGCGTGGACGATGCCATTGAAAAATACAGCATTTTGCGCGCGGAAATGGCGGTGGAGCGTGCCGATGTATGCGTGATTTTGATTGACGGCACCGAAGGCTTCACCGAACAGGACAGCAAAGTGGCGGGCATTGCCCACGAAAAAGGCAAAGCCTGCATCATTGCGGTGAACAAATGGGATGCGGTGGAAAAGAACGACCGCACCATGGCGCTCACCCGCAAAAAACTGGAAAACGATTTCAGCTTCATGGCCTATGCACCGTTCATTTTCGTTTCGGCCAAAACGGGGCAGCGCCTGGACCGGTTGCTGGAACTCATCACCTATGTGAACGGCCAAAACGCCATGCGCGTGTCCACCGGTGCTCTCAACGATGTGCTGGCGCAGGCCACGGCGCGTGTGCAACCGCCCACCGATAAAGGGCGGCGGCTCAAAATCTACTATGTAACGCAGCCGTCCACACGGCCGCCCACCTTTGTGTTTTTTGTGAACCGCGCGGATTTGTTTCATTTTTCCTATCAGCGGTATTTGGAAAATCAGTTGCGCGAAACATTCGGATTAGAGGGAACCCCGATTCGGTTTATCATTCGGGAGCGTGGCGATAAGAGCGGGAAGTAAAGGAGAAAGCTCATGATTTCGTTTTTGCAAAACAGCGGGTGCGCCATGCTGTTGTCGGCGGCCGTTGCCTATGTGCTGGGAAGTGTCAATTTTGCCATTCTTGTCACACGGGCCTTTTCCGGCAAAGACATTCGCACCTACGGCAGTGGCAATGCCGGCGCCACCAATGTGTTGCGCTCACAGGGGGCGTGGCCGGCGTTGCTCACCTTTGTGGGCGATTTGCTCAAATGTATGCTGTCGGTGTTTCTCGGCGGTTGGCTGTTGCAGCACTGCCAGTTGTCTCCCGCCACCGCCGACCAAGCGGGCCTGCTCATGTACAACCCGCAAAACCTGCAACTGGTCGGTGCCTATTTGGCCGGTCTGTTTTGCATCTTGGGGCACCTGTATCCCGTGTTTTTCGGATTTCGCGGCGGCAAAGGCGTGGTCACCACGCTGGGCATGACCCTGCTGCTCGATTGGAAAACCGCCCTGATTTTGCTGGCCGTCTTCGGAGTGGTGCTGCTCATCACCCGCTGGGTATCGCTGGGTTCCATTGTGGCGGGGGCGCTGCTTCCGCCCATGACATTCGTCATGCGCTACGCGGTCTACGGCCAGCCGTGGCCCACCGCCGCGTTTTGCACCGCCGTGGCCTGCGTGATTGCGGCACTGATTTTGGTGAAACACCGCGAAAACATGGGGCGCATTGCCAATGGCACAGAAAATAAAATCGGAGGTGAGCACTGATATGGCACGCATTGCGGTTTTGGGATCCGGCGGTTGGGGAACCGCCCTGGCGGTCACCGCCAACCGGCACGGGCAAACGGTTTCGCTCTGGTCACCGTTTGCACAGGAAATCGAATCCATTCGTCGGCATGGGCAACATGTCAAATTGTTGCCGGGCATTGCCGTGCCGCCCACGGTGGAATTAACCACCGACTTGGCCTGCACACGCGAAGCGGATTTGGTGATTTTGGCCGTTCCGTCCTTTGCCATTGCGCAAACCGCCGAACAACTGCGCCCGTTTTTGCGCAACGGCGCGGTGGTGGCCAACGCCGGCAAAGGCCTGGAAGAAAAAACCCACCGCCGCTTCACCGAAGTCATCGAAAGCCGCCTGCCGCAAGTCACCGCGGTGGCGTTGTCCGGTCCCTCGCACGCCGAAGAAGTGGGGCGCGGAATTCCCACTCTGATTGTGAGTGCCTCGCGCAACGAAGCGGCGGCCAAAACCGTGCAGGAATTGCTCATGAACCCCGATTTCCGCATCTACACCAGCAACGATGTGATTGGCGTGGAATTGGGCGGTGCCCTGAAAAATGTGATTGCCCTGGCCGCCGGCATTTGCGACGGTCTGGACATGGGCGACAACACCCGCGCCGCCTTAATGACCCGCGGCCTGGCGGAAATTGCCCGCCTGGGTGTCAGCTTGGGCGCCAAGCCCTCCACCTTTGCCGGTCTGTCGGGAATCGGTGATTTAATCGTCACTTGCGGCAGCATGCACTCGCGCAACCGCCGCGCCGGCATTCTTATCGGCCAGGGAACCGACCCGGCCGAAGCCGTGCGCCAAGTGGGCACCGTGGAAGGCTATTTGGTGGCCGAAACCGCCTACGAACTGGCCAAAGCCAGCGGCGTGGAAATGCCGCTCATCGAAGCCTGCTACCGCATTTGCTATCATCACGATTCCCCCGAAGGAACCGTGCGTTCGTTGATGTCGCGGCCCGGCCGCTCCGAAAGCGAATCCTATTGGCTCTAACCGCAAAACACAAGCACCCAAGAGACCGTCTCTTGGGTGCTTGTTTTTTGTTCAGCTGTGCTTGCGGTAATCGCGCGGGGACACCCCGTGAATTTGGCGGAACAGGCGGCTGAAATAAAACGGGTCGCTGATGCCCAGCGAATAGGCCACTTCCTGCACCGGCAATTCGGTGTCGCGCAGCAACACGGCGGCTTTGTTCATCAGTTCGTTCAGCCGGTACTGTTGCGGCGTGTATCCGATTTGCTTTTTAAACCGGCTGATAAAATGGTTTTTGCTCAAATGGCATTGCTTGGCCAGCTGCTCGTTGTTCGGCACGGTTTCCGGCGATTGAGCGATGCGAAACGCCGCTTCCCGAATCAGCAGGTCCGCTTCGCGAATGGGCGGCAACGCCAGCAACTGGTTTTCCAGCTCGGCAAAAAACAGTTGCAGCTGCCCGGTGATCGCATACAGATAGGTCAAGGCGGTATCCTCATACCGCGACATGCGATCAATATACACCGTGAGCGCCGCCACATCCGCCAGCGGCCGGCGGGCTTGCCCGCGCAGCCCGCAGGCGCCCAGCAAAGCCGCCGCATAGGCCCCGCCCACACGCAACCAATAATACGCGGTGTTCTTGCCGCCGTCCAAGGAAAAAGAAAGACGGTCGGCCGCCGGAAAATACAGCAGTTCGCCGCTGTCGGCGGTGGCGCATTGGGTGGGCGTTGTCACCGCCAAGTGCCCGTGTTTCACCAGCAACAGCAAATGATTGGGCGCATCGGTCGCGTTCACGGTTTTCACATCGGTTTCGTTGCCTTTCAAATAGCCGTATTGTTCCACCTGCAACGGCAGGTGTTCGGGGCAAATGGCGGCGTTCAGCGTTTTGGGAAGCCGCAGGCAGTGGTTGCCGGCATCCAGCGGGTCGGTGGCAATGTCCACCCCCAAACGAACCCCGTGCATGCCGAAAAAACGGTTGCGCCAGTGGCGGTCGTAAATGCGGTCGGAACGCGGCCGCTCAAAATCGCCGCCCAAAATCAGCGGCGTTTGCGGCCGTGCCGTGTTCACCAGGCACACATTGTCAATATAGGTGTCGGCCGAAGCGGTGGAAATGCGCTCACCGATTTTCTTAACAAACGAAATCGCCCAGTCGGCGTTTTCGGCCAACTGTTCGGCCGAGCATCCGTGCGTGGAAAAGGGGATACCACAGTGCTTCCAAACCGGGCTTTCCTCAATATAGTGCGATCCGCCGCCGGGGAACATGCCGTGCAGATACAGGTTAATCCCGCCGCCCAGCACATCCAGTTGCAGCTCATATTCCGCATCCGGCTCCAACCGCAGGTTGCTCAAATACAAATCCAAAATGCTGCGCGTGCTGTTTTGGTACAAAAGCATCGTATCCCTCCCACCGTCAGCATAGCACAGGCCCGGCCGCTTTGTCAATCAAAACCGTTCTTTTCTCCATGTTTTCGTGCGATTGTTCATGGTAACTTGCGCGCCGATGTGGTATGTTTAGATTAGAAGAAAAGGGGGATAAACAATGAAAAGCAAACAAAAATTGCGGTTTCTCTCACTGCTGCTCTGTGCAGCACTGCTAACAGCGCTGGGCTTGTCCGGCGCGGTTGTCCCAACAGCGGCCGAAGACACCGGCGTTGTCAGCGGCGGCGATTTCGAAGCCGCCTCCGGCAGTGCGGTCTATAACACCAACTGGAAATCCCTGTTCAATGCCGGGTGCTCCCTGGTGGAAGACCCGCTCAATTCCGGCAACCACTGCCTGATGATTCCCCAGGTAACCTCCAAAAAAGACTTCTA
>CAYMDU010000029.1:0-17186 GCA_964389495.1 uncultured Eubacteriales bacterium | reverse complement strand
AAATAGTGCCGCAGTTACTCTTCGCCCGCTACAATTTGCATGGCGCCACCACCCAACACAAAGCTGGGCCGCACCAGCACCGGATATCCGAATTCCGCCGCCGCGGCAATGCCGTCTTCAATACGGGTCACCGCGCGCCCTTTCGGTTGGGGAATATTCAATTCTTCCAAAATCTTTTCAAAGCGGTCGCGGTTTTCTGCACGGTCAATGGCCTCGCAATCGGTACCGATAATCCGCACGCCGCGCTTCATGAGCGGCTCTGCCAAATTGATGGCGGTTTGTCCGCCAAGCGATGCTATCACGCCCTCCGGCTTTTCAAACTCCACAATGTTCATCACATCTTCCGGCGTCAGCGGCTCAAAATACAATTTGTCAGCCGTGGTGTAGTCGGTGGAGACGGTTTCCGGATTGTTGTTGATGATAATGGCTTCGTAGCCCGCTTTTTTAATGGTGGTAACGGCATGCACCGTGGAATAGTCGAACTCCACCCCTTGGCCGATACGAATCGGGCCGGCACCCAACACAATAATCTTCTTGCGGTCGGTTAATTGCGAATCGTTTTGGCCGGTGTAAGACGAATAGAAATAGGGAATGTAGGCGTTGGTGTGGCAGGTATCCACCATGCGATACACCGGGAACAATCCGTTTTCGCGGCGCAGGCCATACACCGTGCTTTCGGAGGTTTTCCACAATGTGGCAATATATTGGTCGGCAAACCCCATGATTTTTGCCCGGCGCAACCATTCCGCATCGCACGGATGTTCACGCAATGCCACTTCCATGTCCACAATCTTCTGAATCGATTCCAGGAAAAACGGAGTAATCTTTGTAAGCTCATGCAGCTCGGCAACGCTCACGCCGCGACGCAATAGTTCCGCCACCGCAAAAATGTTGTCGTCGCGGAATTCCGTGATATAGGCACGCAACTCGTCTTCGGAAAACGCATCAAATTTCGGCAAGTGGAAATGGCCCGCCCCGATTTCCAACGAACGCACCGATTTCAGCAAACACTCTTCCAAGTTGGAACCAATGCCCATCACTTCGCCGGTGGCTTTCATCTGCGTACCCAGCGCATTGGACGCTGTACTGAACTTATCAAACGGGAACCGCGGCAATTTGGCAACCACATAATCCAAACTCGGTTCAAAGGCTGCCGTGGTGTTGGCAATGACAATGTCTTCCAACGCCATACCCACGGCAATTTTCGCCGTCACACGGGCAATCGGATAGCCGCTTGCCTTGGAGGCCAGCGCCGACGAACGGGACACGCGCGGATTCACCTCGATGAGGTAGTACTCGCTGGTTTGCGGGTGCAGAGCAAACTGCACATTACAGCCACCTTCGATTTTCAATTCGCGAATGATTTTAATGGCGCTGTCGTTCAACATTTTCAAGTCGTGGTCGTTCAGCGTCATAATCGGAGCCACCACCAACGAATCGCCGGTGTGAACACCCACCGGGTCGATGTTTTCCATACCGCAAATGGTGATGGCATGGTCACGCGAATCGCGCATCACTTCAAATTCAATTTCCTTGTAGCCCTTTACACTCTTTTCAATCAGCACCTGATGAACCGGCGATAGTTTAAACGCATTGCGCCCGATTCCCCGCAGCTCATCGGCATTGTTGGCAAACCCGCCACCGGTGCCGCCCAGGGTGAAGGCCGGACGCAGCACCACCGGATACCCAATACGCTCGGCCGCCGCTTCCGCTTCTTCCAAATTGTAGGTGATTTCCGAAGGAATGGTCGGCTCGCCAATGGACTGGCACAGCTCTTTGAACAGCTCGCGGTCTTCGGCACGCTCGATGCTTTCGCTGCTGGTTCCCAGCAACTCCACGCCGCACTCCTTCAAAATTCCTTTCTTTTCCAGCTGCATTGCCAAATTCAGTCCGGTTTGCCCGCCGATGCCCGGCACAATCGCATCCGGCCGCTCATAGCGCAAAATCTTGGCCACATATTCCAGTGTCAAGGGTTCCATGTATACCTTGTCGGCAATGGAGGTATCGGTCATAATCGTGGCAGGGTTGGAATTACACAGCACCACTTCGTATCCTTCTTCTTTGAGTGCCAAACACGCTTGGGTACCGGCATAGTCAAATTCGGCCGCCTGACCGATGACAATCGGGCCGGACCCGATAATCAAAATCTTCTTGATGTCTTCACGCTTTGCCATACATATACCTCCTTAAATTTCCAAAAAAACCGGTTGCCCGCGATACACGGTCAACACACATCGCCCAAACAGTACTTCTCCTTCAAACGGCGTTGCACGCCCTTTTGACAAAAACTCATCGGGGTTCACCGTTCGTTTGTCCTCCAAATTCCACACAGTAAACGACCCGTCATACGGAATTCCAAAGCGCCGCCGCGGCGCCACCGCCAGCAGGTCAACCAACCGCTCTTTGGTGAGCAGATTGGGTTTCACCAGCGTGGTGTACAACACCGGCAGCGCCGTTTCCAATCCCACAATACCAAACGCACTGCCTTCCAGCCCTTTGGCCTTTTCCTCGGCGGAATGAGGCGCGTGATCGGTGGCAATCATGTCGATTGTGCCGTCACAAACGCCTTCTATCAGTGCTTCACGATCCGTCGCGGAACGCAAGGGCGGATTCATTTTAAAGCGCCCATCTTCCTGCAAATCCCGCTCGTCCAACGCCAAATAGTGCGGCGCCGTTTCGCAGGTTACATCCAGTCCCTCGGCTTTGGCTTGGCGTATCAACCTCACGCTTTCCGCCGTAGAAACATGGCAAACATGATAGGCACATCCCGTTTCGCGCACCAATCGCAAATCGCGTTCAATCTGCCGCCATTCACTTTCGCTGCAAATTCCCCGATGCCCGTGCGCTGCTGCATAGGCTCCGTCGTGGATATACCCGCCGTGCAGCAGGTCATTCACCTCGCAGTGCGCCACAATCGGTTTGCCCAGCGCGGCGGCACGGCACATGGCTTCGCGCATCAATGCTTCGCTTTGAACACCGCGCCCGTCGTCGGAAAAAGCAATCACCAACGGCGCCAATTCTTCCAACGCCGCCAATTTTTGGCCCTGTTGCCCCACCGTGATGGCGCCATAGGGATACACCGCCACGCTGGCACCGAGGCCAATGCAGTTCGTTTGTTCCTGCAAATGGGCCACGCTGTCCGGCACCGGATTCAAATTCGGCATGGTACACACCGCGGTGTAGCCACCGTGGGCTGCCGCACGGCAACCGGTGGCCACTGTTTCTTTGTACGAAAAACCCGGCTCGCGAAAATGCACATGCACATCGCAAAAGCCGGGAAATACCGTGTATTGCTCTTTGTTCAAAGCAGAAAGAGAGGGGCGCGCCAAACAGGACGCCACTTCGTTCACCATGGACGGAAATGCCGCGGCCCCAATCACTGTTACCCGAAGCTGTTGTTCCATACGCTCGCCCTCCTTACAAAAAAACCTTGCCCGGCGGCAAGGTTTGCATGCACATAACGAAACGACGCAGACACCTGCACCGCCCACTGTATTTTGCAATCTTGCCGATCTCTCTGTATCGCACTTAAAGATTGATTTCTTGTTTATTATACTACTCTCTTTTCCGTATGTCAACGAAAAACTTTGTTTCCGCTCACTTTTTTCTTGTGTCAATGAGCATCTTCTGTTACAATAAATAAAAAGGAGGCGACAACTCCGTGGAAAGCCCGTATTTTGTCTATCTTCTCCGCTGCGCCGATCATTCTCTCTACACCGGCATCACCACCGATTATCGGCGGCGGCTGAAAGAACACCAAACCCAAAAGCGCGGCGCCAAGTATACCGCTTCGCACACCCCCTTGCGGTTGGAATGTGTTTGGCGCACCGATTCCCGTTCGCGCGCTTCCCAATTGGAATACCACATTAAACGGTTATCCCATGCACAAAAAGAACAACTGATACGCACTCCCCAGTCTTTATCACAATTACTCGGCTGTCGCTTGGATGATTGCCCCTGTCAGGAGGAAGTAATATGAACGCCCGTGAACTGTTTCGCTTTTTAAAATTCATGTTGGTTTCCGCCAGCGCCGGTATTCTGCAACTGGCCAGCTTTGCGTTGTTCAACGAATTGCTGCAATAGGATTATTGGCCCTGCTATCTGCTGTCGCTGGTTTTGTCGGTGGTATGGAATCTCACCGTGAACCGCAAAATCACCTTTCGCTCCACCGCCAACATTCCTGCGGCACTTGCCAAGATTTTGGCTTTCTATGCTGTTTTCACACCGCTCACCACCGTTGTCGGCAACTGGCTGGTGGAAACCGTTGGGTGGAACGAATACCTCGTTACCGTGCTGAACATGCTGTTCAATTTTGTCGCGGAATTTTTCTTTCAGCGCTTTGTGGTTTTTCGCAAAACCATCGACTCCTCGGCCCAATAACAGCTTTTAAAATCGGGTGTGTGAACCGTTGTTCACACACCCGATTTTCTTTTTGTGCTCCCGCACCGCATCAAATCCCGCGTTCAAAAAATCCTTTCAAAGCCACCGGACTCTTGCCAACGGCTTCGATTTCGCCGAACAGCGCCCGCACAAACGCCCGCTGCGGAAATTCCGTTGCCGAATACATATTAATATAGGTATGGGCAAACGGATAGTCGTACAGCTTGTACGGGTCGCCAAACGAAGTGAAAATCAAGTTCGGATGCTGCATCAGGTACCCACGCCACAACGCCATCACTTGATCCCAGCCAATGCGCAGCGTGCCGCCGGTGTAATTGCCAACATTGATATCCATATTCAGTAATACCAAATCGTACTTTTCAACAGCGTCTTTCACAGCGTAGTGCTTCGGATTCACCAAGGTGGTCACTTCCATACCACGCGCACGCAGTTCTTCCTGCAATACATCAAAGTGGTTTTCGGGGTGAGTACTGTCCACCATTTGAACTACCACTTGCAACACCTTGGAACCGGGCTTTAAATTTCGTTGCGGGAACAGGCCGTTCGCATTGCGAATCACCGTGACACTGCGCTCTGCCAATTCGCGCCCAATCTCGTTGATGTCTATAAACGGTTCCGCCGCCAGCTTGGCCTGAATTTGGTCTTCTTCGCCAAACAACCCCACCGCGTTCTTCATGCGCCAAATACGCAACACCGCGTCTTGCAGCCGCTCCATCGGCAAATCGCCGCTTTGTACCGCTTCTTTAATATACCCAAAATCCGACGGCAACGCAAACAAAATCATATCGCCGCCCGCTTTCAGATATTCCACGGCCAGGCGTTCCGCCTTCACCATGGCGCACGCGCCCACCATGCTCATGGCATCGGACACAATGCAACCCTTGAAACCCAGCTTTTCTTTCAGCAGTCCGGTCATCAGGTTTTTGCTGAGCGTAGCCGGCGGATATCCCAGCACCTCGTTCACCTTTTCGTCAAACGCCGGCAACGCAATATGCGCCACCATAATCGCCATAACGCCCTCGTCAATCATGGCTTTGTATACCCGACCGTAGGTGTTCATCCACTCTTCCTGTGACAAGGAATTCACCGAAGTCAAAAAATGCTGGTTTCTCTGGTCCACCCCGTCGCCGGGAAAATGTTTGCAGCAAGCCGCCATCAGGCCGTCTTTTTGGAAGCCGCGTACCGCTGCCGCCACATTGCGAATCACCGCGTCGGTATCGTCCGACACCGCACGCGTGTTCACCAGGGAATTGTTAAAATTCATGTTAATATCCGCCACCGGCGACAACGCCAAATGGCGTTTGCCTTTACGGCAACGCTGTGCCGTTGCGCGGTGAGCTTTCTCAATCAGCGCCGGGTCATCCACTGCACCCCACGCCATCGGCATGGGCAGATGCGGTTCGTTCGGTACGCCGGCACCGGGGCCGTCTTCCACATCGGCCACATACATCATGGGAATACGACAGTGCTTTTCCGATAGAGTACGCACCCACGCCGTGAATTCGTCACTTCCGTTCCCATAGTAGATGCTACCCGGCAACGTATCACAAATCACCTGCTCAATCCACTCCCGTTTGTGGCGACGCTCGTTAAACTCGAAGTTCAGCACCTGGCCGGCCAATTCGTCCAACGACAGCTGCTCCACTTGCTCGCGAAGTTCCTGTTCTGTCAACATACAAATCCCTCCGTTATAAACTGTCCCGCAAGCGAAACACTTGCGGGACAGTTGCATTATTTCAGTTCCACACGCACGGCATCCCACGCCGAAATCGAGTTCAGCGTCACCGTTGTCAGGCGTGCTTCGGCATCGTACGATACCGTCGCTTCGTGAGAAGACGCCACCAAGCTCATTTCCTCGGTATCCGGCAGTTCCAAACGATAGGTCCGCTGTTGCGGCATGCCTTCGTAGGCTTCGCCGGTCGGCGTTGCCGACACGCAAACCGTGCCGTCTTCGCTGCGGCAATAGCACAAATCGGTGATCACACCGCCGCCGTTCATGTAGCTTTCCGAAACGCCGTCGTCCTCAAACAGCGAAAAATGATTTTCGCAGGCGCTCGTGGCCGGATAGGTTCGCACAATCAGGGTTTCCGGCGTTTTCACGGTCATGCGGGAAGTGTAGGGCTGCATCGGCACCGGCATACCGGCACGCACATACAGCGGGAAGGTTTCCAGCGGGCACTCCGCGCTCACATAATCTTTCACGCGCTCACCCGTGAAGAAATCGTAGTATTCGCCGCCAAC
This sequence comes from uncultured Eubacteriales bacterium, assembly GCA_964389495.1. Taxonomy (GTDB): domain Bacteria; phylum Bacillota; class Clostridia; order Oscillospirales; family Acutalibacteraceae; genus RGIG3009. The sequence continues at coordinate 10,544 of CAYMDU010000029.1, read as the reverse complement.
CAAGCGCACTTCGCGATGGGCCAAATTGTCTTCGCCTTCGCCCGGCGTGCAAATCGGCGCACACAGAAATGCATCACCGAAGAAATATTCTTCGGGACACAAATAGGCAAATTGCCAGTTCGGATGGTCAAAGTACAGCGGACGCAACAGCGGCACGCTGTCTTTGTAGCTTTGGTAGGCCGTGGAATAAATATACGGCATCAACTGTGAACGCAAATGGAACATATCCCGAATGGCGTTGCACTCCCGCTCGCCCCATTTCCACGGGCGGCGATCCAAATCGTCGCCGGCGGAATGTACACGAAGCGACGCGGTGGTCAGCGAGAATTGCACCCAGCGCACATACATTTCCGGATTGCGTTTGCCGCAGAAACCGCCGGTGTCGTGTGCCCAATAGAAGCATCCGGCATTGCCGGCCATGGCCGTGAATTGGATTTGATATCGCAAAATATCCCAGGTGGTGATGGTATCACCCGAAAAATGCAGCGGATGCTTGTGGTCACCCAATCCGCCCCAGCGGCTGTAAGACAATCCCCGCTTGCCATTGCGACGGCTGTTGTTATAGTACAGGTAGTTCAGCCACGGCAAATGCAACAAATTGCGCATCCCCGACACGGTGGGATAGATGGAGTTTTGCTGCCAATCCACCCACCAGAAATCCACCCCTTGATCTTCCAAAGGACGAATCACTTTTTCAAACAGGGCCGTCATATATTGGCGGTCACCCGCACTGTACGGCAGGTTGATTCCGTCTTTCGGGTCGTATCCCAGGGCTGTCATAAAATCGGCGTATTTGTCTTCGCAAGTACGCACGCCGTCGGCCGGATGCTCGTTAAGCGTCACCAAAATGTTGCGCTTTTTCAGCTCTTTCAGCAACGCATCGGGGTCGGGAATTAAATCGGTGCACCAAGAATAGCCTGTCCAGTTCAAATCGCCGCCGCCCCAACCGTGGCCGGTGGTGGCACGGTGCGGATCGTTTTCTTTGTCCACAAACCGCCACTTGCTCCAATGCCAGTCCATGTCCATAACCAAAATATCCAGCGGAAAATCGTGCTCGTCGTATTCATCCACCAGGTTCAGGAAATCTTCGGCAGTGTAGGCATACCAGCGCGAATACCACGACCCGAACACGCAACGGCGCGGCATGGCCATTTTGCCCGATACTTGCGCCAGTTCCCGTAACGCCAAGCGGTAATCCTGGCCATAGGAGAACAAATACCAGTCGGCCTTGTGCGCCAAATCGCGGTCTTGCACCCAGCCGTTCACCAAAATCGGGGTGTCGGAATCGTCGTGCAGATGCCAACCGTCACGCGATATCACACCGTCGTCCACCGGCACCGCACAGGGTACCCCATCCAGCGTGGGGCGCGTGCCGCCCAAATTGCCGTAGTTCTTTTTGCCGGCAAACCACACATCTTTTACTTGCCCGTTGTCCAAAATTTCCGCGCGCAATGTTTGCTCGGTGAATCCCTCGTTCCGGCTGTGGTCGTAGGTCAACACAATGCGCGCCGTGCGCACGGTCAGCACCTTGCCGTCGTCTTCGGCAGAAAAGTCCACTTCACCCGGCTGGCGATTCACGGCAAACAATGTGGTTTCATCCACAAACTGCCCATTCTCTGCATATTCCATGCGGAACAGGCCTTCGCTCAACAATGTGAACCGCGCATTGCCGCAAACAATCGGATTTGTTTTTTTCATGGTCATATCTCCTTAAATCCCGCGTTCGAAAAAGCCTTCAAACGAAACCGGGCTCTTGCCAACGGCTTCAATTTCACCGAACAGCGCCCGCACAAACGCACGCTGCGATTCTTCCGTTGCCGAATACATATTAACATAGGTATGGGCAAACGGATAGTCGTACAGCTTGTACGGGTCACCAAACGAAGTGAAAATCAAATTCGGATGCTGCATCAGGTAGCCGCGCCACAACGCCATCACCTGATCCCAACCAATGCGCAACGTGCCGCCTTGGTAGTTGTTAGAGTCGATTCGCATGTTCAGCAATGCCAAATCGTACTTTTCAACAGCGTCTTTCACATCGTAGTGTTTCGGATTCACCAAGGTGGTCACTTCCATGCCGCGCGCACGCAATTCGTCTTCGATCACCGTCATGTGGTCCTCGGGATGCGTATCGTCCACCATTTGAACCACCACTTGCAGCACCTTGGAACCGGGTTTCAATTTCTGTTGCGGGAACAGGCCGTTCGCATTGCGAATCACCGTGACACTGCGCTCTGCCAATTCGCGCCCAATCTCGTTGATGTCTATAAACGGTTCCGCCGCCAGCTTGGCCTGAATTTGGTCTTCTTCGCCAAACAACCCCACCGCGTTCTTCATGCGCCAAATACGCAACACCGCGTCTTGCAGCCGCTCCATCGGCAAATCGCCGCTTTGTACCGCTTCTTTAATATACCCAAAATCCGACGGCAACGCAAACAAAATCATATCGCCGCCCGCTTTCAGATATTCCACGGCCAGGCGTTCCGCCTTCACCATGGCGCACGCGCCCACCATGCTCATGGCATCGGACACAATGCAACCCTTGAAACCCAACTTATCTTTCAGCAATCCGGTCATCAGGTTTTTGCTGAGCGTGGCCGGCGGATAGCCCAGCACCTCGTTCACCTTTTCGTCAAACGCGGGCAACGCAATATGCGCCACCATAATGGACATCAAGCCTTCGTCCATCATGGCTTTGTATACCCGGCCGTAGGTGTTCATCCAGTCTTCTTGGGACAACGAGTTAATACTTGTCAAAAAGTGCTGGTTCCGTTGGTCCACACCATCGCCGGGAAAATGCTTGCAACAGGCCGCCATCAGGCCGTCTTTTTGGAAGCCGCGTACCGCTGCCGCCACATTGCGAATCACCGCATCGGTATCGTCCGACACCGCACGCGTGTTCACCAAACAGTTGTTAAAATTAAAATTGATATCGGCCACCGGCGCCAACGCCAAATGGCGCATGTGCTTACGGCAAATCCGCGCCGTTTCGTGATGAGCACGCTCCACCAAGTCGGGATCGTCTGCCGCGCCCCAAGCCATCGGCTTGGGCAACACCGGCTCGTTCGGCGCGCCGCAACCGGGGCCGTGTTCCACATCCGCCACATACATCATGGGGACACGGCAATAGGTTTTGGCCAAACCGCGAATCCATTCCGAAAATTCGTCGCTGTTGTTGCCGTAGTAGATGCTGCCGGGGTGGGTTTCGCGAATCACCTGTTCAATCCACTCTCGTTTGTGGCGGCGCTCGTTAAACTCGAAGTTCAGCACTTGGCCAACCAATTCGTCCAACGATAGCTGGGCAATCCGTTCTTCCATCTGCTTTTCCGTTAACATAGTGTCTACCTCCCATGATTTGGTTTTCTATTGGAATAGTACCATATTCCTTTGTGAAAAGCAAGACAGTTTTGTAACAATTTGTGGACAGTTCTTGCTCTTTGCCAGCTTTCCCGTGCGTGGTCAGCAATTAAATCCCCTGCTACACGGGGTGAAAGCAAAAAGGCCTTCGCTACATGCAAAGACCTTTTTATCTTTCGGTTACACGCCGCGTTCGAAGAATCCTTCAAACGCCACCGGACTCTTGCCAACGGCTTCAATTTCGCCGAGAAGCGCCCGCACAAAAGCGCGCTGTGAATCCTCGGTGGGAGAATACATATTGATATAGGTGCGTGCAAACGGATAGTCATATAACTTGTACGGATCGCCGAACGATGTGATAATCAGTTTCGGATGCCGCATCAGATACCCGCGCCACAGCGCCATGGCCTGGTTCCAACCAATGCGCAAGGTGCCACCCTGGTAGTTGCCGGGGTTAATGTTGATGTTCAGCAATGCCACATCGTACTTTTCGGCGGCATCTTTCACATCGTAGTGTTTCGGGTTCACCAGGGTGGTCACTTCCATGCCGTGAACACGCAATTCGTTTTCCACAAAACGCATTTGGTCGGCCGCGTGCTTTTCGTCCACATCGTGCTGGATAACCACCTGCAACACCTTGGAACCGGGCTTCAAATCCCGCTGTGGGAACAACCCTTTGGCGTTGCGAATCACCGTGACACTGTGTTCTGCCAATTCGCGGCCCCATTGGTTGATATCTTCAATCGGCTCTGTTTCCAGCTTGGCATGGATTTGCTCGGCTTCGCCGAACAAGCCCACCGCGTTTTTCATGCGCCAAATACGCAACACCGCGTCTTGCAACCGTTCCATCGGCAAATCGCCGCTTTGCACCGCGGCTTTGATATAGTCGAAATCCGAGGGCAGGGCATACAACACCATGTCGCCGCCCGCTTTCAGGTATTCCACCGCCAGGCGTTCCGTTTCCACCACGGCACAAGCACCGATCATACACATTGCATCCGACACAATGCAACCTTGGAAACCCAGTTTTTCTTTCAGCAAACCGGTCATCAGGTTCTTGCTGAGCGTGGCCGGCGGATAGCCCAAAATATCGTCTACCTTTTCGTCAAACGCCGGCAATGCCACATGCGCTATCATAATCGACATGGTGCCGGCCTCAATCACCGCTTTGTACACACGGCCGTAGGTATTCATCCATTCCTCTTGGGACATGGTGTTGATAGAGGTCATGAAATGCGCGTTGCGTTGGTCGATACCGTCTCCGGGGAAATGCTTGCAACAGGCCGCCACCAAGTTATCTTGTTGCATGCCGCGCACCGCGGCCGCGGCGTTGCGCGCCACCACATCGGGATCGTCCGAAATGGCACGCACATTCACCACGCAGTTATTGTAGTTGTAGTTGATGTCCACAACCGGCCCCAACAGCAAATGGCGATAATGCTTGCGGCAAAGTTGCGCCGAAATTCGGTGTGCGCGTTCCACCACCTCGGGTTCATCGGCGGCGCCCCAAGCCATCGGTTTCGGCAGCACCGGCTCGTTCGGTGCTCCGCAACCGGGGCCGTGTTCTCCGTCGCCGACATACATCATCGGAATACGGCAATACTTTTCCGCAATTCCGCGCACCCACGCCGAAAACTCATCACTGCAATTATCGTAGCAAATGCTGCCCGGCAGGGTGTCGCGAACCACTTGCTCCATCCACTCTTTTTTGTGGCGGTGCTCGTTAAATTCAAAGTTCAGCACTTGGCCGACCAATTCGTCCAGCGGCAACCGGGCTATTTGTTCTTTCATTTGCTGTTCGGTTAACATGTGTTATTCCCCCTCTTTGTTCACCACTCGCGGTGAAAATCAAAATCGCAATGCTTCAAAAATTCCCGCGCCATCAGCGTGGCCCCCATTTGGTTGGGATGCACACGGTCCCAAGCAAGGCGACTGGAATGGCGGTAGCGGAAAAAGCGATCGTACACCGCCTGCATGTCCACAAACCGGCATCCGTGCTTTTCGGCCAAACGCTTGCAAATGGCACCGTATTCATCCATGCGGGCACGCATGGCATCGGTACGATTGGGCTCCATGTAGTAGGGAGTCAGCACAAACACGCCTTTCACGCTGTCTTTCACGCGCACAATCATTTGCTCCACATTACGCTCATACTCATCCGGCAACACCGCAATTTCCGGCATGGCGGGGCAATCAAACTGCCGCCACACATCGTTGATACCAATGCAAATGGACACCCACTGCGGATTGCGTGACGCCACATCCGTTTCAAACCGCGCCAGCAAGTCACGGCTGGTGTTGCCGCTGACACCGGCATTGGTGATGCGCAACGCCAGTTCCGGGTAGCACACTTCCAGCAGGTTTTCAATCACACGCACATAGCTGCGGCCAACGCAATCAAACAGGCCTTCACCGGCACCTTCTTTGCCCATGTCGGTCACGGAATCGCCGGCAAAAATAATGCGGTCTTTGTTGTCAAACAACATGGCTCACCACTCCTTGAACGCCACGGTAACCGTGTTGTCTTTGTGCGCGGAATTCTCGTTCACAAAGAACTGCACCATTTCCTGTTCGTTAAACATGGAGGCACGGCTGTCGGGAGTCAGCATGAATTCCGGATGCTCCACCTGGCCGGCTACTGCTGTAATTCCGGCGGGAACATAGCACTTCTTGCCCGGCAAAATGGCCGACACATAGCGGAAGCCCGACGCCCCAAATCCGCTAACGGATAGCGTGACCGATTGCGGCACCTTGGCGGGAATCTCGAAACTGTAATCGTATTGCACTTGATGCACATCACCGGCTTTGAAAATGCCATACCCGGCTTCGTAGCTGGTTCCATCGGCATAATTCACCGTTATCCGTGTTTTGCAAGACGAGGTGAACTCCGGCAGCTCAAACCGCACCACCAACCGACCGATGTCTTCTGCGGTGGCCGTGGCCGCGGTTTTTTCCATATACTCTACGGCGGTTTCCATGGCTTTCAGGCCGCGCTCCAAGGCGGGCGAGGCAATTCCGGTGCGGCAGCGGTTCCACAGCGCGGTTTCTTCGTTGCGCAGCGCCGCCACTTCGTTGCGGCAGTTGCCGATTTGCACCCGAATTTCATCCAGCGTTAACGCGCCGTCGCCCGCACGGTATTCGTGCAGAGCATAACCCGTTCTCCACAAATTCGTTTGCGCCTGCAAATGGTGCAAGCGCACCACATGGGAATCAATCACATCGGCGTCGCCGGTGGCCTTTTCCAAAATATCCGCCAACACCGGTATGGCCGAAGACACACCGTACACATCTGCCGAGGGCACATTGTACACGCCCTTTTCGGCGGGCAATCTCAAATCAAATCCCATCACGGTACTCATGGCCGCCGACATGGCTTTGGCGGCTTCCGATGTGTCGGTGTATTTTTTCGCCGCATGAATTCGCGCTTCGTTCCCCGGCAATTCTTTCCCGGTCCACAAGGCACCGGCATAGTCCACTCGCGGATAAAGAAGCGGCAACAGCTGATAATCCGACATTTCCCAGTTGGTCATCAGCATACCCATCGGGTGGCACTTGGCAGCATATTCCGTTACCGTGTCCACCGACCCGCGGCGCCACGGACTTGCTAAATAGCGGAAGCCAAGCCGCTCGTAGTAGGAAAAATAATCGTAACTGCGGCTGGTGTCGAACCGTGCCACAGGATACTGACCGACATATTCATAGAACCACGGACACAGCACAATATCACGCGGCAGGCGCTCCAGCGTGCCGGGGATTTGCTCCATCATATCGTCCCAAATCATGGTGTCTTTGCCCAACCCTTTGAGCAAGTCGTGGAAATGCATCAGGGCATCGTAGAACAAATCGGCAACCGAAGTGCCCTTGCACAGTTCGCAATAGCCCATATCGTGGATTTCGTCAAACCCCAAATGGAAGAATTTCGAGGGGAACAGCGACGCCACTTCGGTGATATACGCATCGAAGAAAGCCAGGGTTTCCGGCAAGCGGGAACAGGTGACACGGTAGTGCTCATCACCGGCTGGCGAAAACATGCCGGCAATACCGCCGCGCAATTCCGCCAAATGCTTCATTTCGGGATGACGCAAAAAGCGCCCGGTGTGACCAATGGGCGACACCACCGGAATCAGATCCAACCCCAGCGTGTCGGCATAGGCCACCATGTCCCGAATCTGGTCCGGCGAATAGCTTTCCTCATCCGGCGAATACGGATAGGTTTTGGTTTTCACACGGTCTTCCAAATACATCAGCACGGTGTTCATGCCGGCTCCGGCACACACATCAAAAAATTTCTTTACGGTGTCCACCGTTTCGATTTGGCGTGCCAAATCAATTTGCACCGCGCGTACATTAAATTTCATAATCCTTCCTCCCGTCCCTTTTCAGGCCGATTATTCTAGGTACAGTATCTCATACTGTTTTCGAAAAAGCAAGCGTTTTTGTAAAAATTGCCAAACAAAAATCGGCGCAAAAAAAACGGTGCACAGCTGCTTTGCCGTGCACCGCCAACCGTATTCTTATTTTTGCCACACGCGAATCCAATCAATCTCCAACGGGTTGTTTTTGGCGCCGTTGATAATCAATGCCAATTGCTGTGTGTTCATGGGCGTGTAGATGTTCGGCGTGTCCGGGTCACCCAGTTGCACTTTCGGCTTCGGGTCGGGACAGTTGCCGGCATAGGTTTGCTTCACGGAATGACGGCCGTCAATCCAACTGTCCATCACATCGGTATCCCACAAAAAAGTCAGCGTGTGCCATTGCCCGTCTCCCAGCTTGGGAGCGCCGGCGCGTTCGGTGTTGTTGGCCAAAAAATGAATGGCATCTTGCGGGGTTTTCCTTTTTTCATGGTGCAATGTGGTGGTCCAATACCCGTCGGGGAACCGCCCGTCATAGGTACCCCAATACTCCATCCAGTCCATTTCCACCCATTCCAACGCCGTGTCGAAAATCTTGTCCGGCGGAAACGACCAAATGGCGGGGCCGCCGCCGTTTGGCTCGTTGTAATTTTGAAATGCCTGGTCATAATGCGGAATCCGTATGCGGAATTCCAGCACCCCTTTATTGAACGAAAACCCTTGTCGCGTGTGAGGATCCACCGTGGCCAATCCGTAATTATACAAACTGTCGTGTTCTTCCAAATACAGAACACTGTTTTCCACGCGGTAGTCGCTCGGTACCAACGGCTTGGCCCGAAACGGACGAACTGTGTACCACTTGTACCCCGCGTTTCCCCGGCCTGTAACATCAATGGTATCCGGCGAATCGAAATCGTCTTCAAACACCAAACGACACATGCCATGCTCTTTGGCAATGGCGGGAGGAACAATCTTCATGGTGCATCCCTCTTTATTTTTGCCACACGCGCACCCAGTCCACTTCCATGGGCCAGTTTTTGTTGCAGCCCAGGAAAATCACTTCTTCTTCTCCGTCCATCACCGAATGGGCTCCCACCCAAGTGCGAGAAGCCAATTCGGGCTTTTTGTCTTCAATGCGCGGCAACGGCGTGGGGTCGTCACGGTAGTAGTATTCCGGCAACGCATCGGCACTGTACCGTGCCGCGTGCATCAGTCGGCCGTCCAAATACCAGGCAATGTGGCCCGGCTCCCACAACGCCGCATAGGTGTGCCACTCGTCGTCCACAAAGGTGGTTTCACCGTAGCCCAGCGCGTTCACCAGGTTGGTGCCAATCACCTGCACCGGTGCACCGTTTTCTTTCAACTCGCCCGTGCGATGATGGTGATGCAGGGTGCCGGTGTAATATTTGCGTTCCACGCCGTTTTCATCGGGCTGACGGAACAGTTCCAAAATATCCAGCTCGCCGCAGTCCTTCCAATCCAACGGATGCGAAGCAATAAAATCGCGCTTGCCAATGCACCAAAAGGCCGGCACACCGTCATATTCGCCTGCCGGCTCTTTGGCGCGGATACGCGCTTCGGCATAGCCGTAGTGCATGGTGAACCCGGTGCGGCCCTTTTTGCTGTATGTGGGCAACCCGATAGCCGAAGGGCACACCTCCGGTGTGATGGTCAGCACGGAGTCCTTTGCCGAGAACTCCTCTTTGGTAAAGGTGGGCAATCCGTAGGGACGGTCAACATACCAGTTGTAGCCCGGTTTGCCCTCGCCGCTGAAATCAATGGTGTCCAAACTGTCAAAATCGTCGGCAAACACCAAGTTGGTCATGCCGGCCGCCGCCGCGGCCGCCGGAATCGGTTCGTTTTTAAAGCTCATTGTCAAAAACTCCTTTTTACACCATGGTTATTTTTGCCACACACGCACCCAGTCCACATCCATGGGCCAGTTTTTGTTGCAGCCCAACACCAACACTTCTTCGGCGCTTTCCATAATATGTTGAGCACCCACCCAGGTGCGCTGCGCCAATTCGGGCTTTTTGTCTTCAATGCGCGGCAACGGCGTGGGGTCGTCACGGTAGTAGTATTCCGGCAACGCATCGGCACTGTACCGTGCCGCGTGCATCAGTCGGCCGTCCAAATACCAGGCAATGTGGCCCGGCTCCCACAACGCCGCATAGGTATGCCAGTCATCGTCCATAAACAAAGGCCCCTTGTATCCGCCGGCATTCACCAAATTGGTGGCCAACACTTGCGCCTGCTCACCGTTTTCTCTCATCTCGCCCGTGTGACGATGGTGATGTAAGGTGCCGGTGTAGTACTTGCGTTCCACCCCGGTTTCGTCGGGCTGACGGAACAATTCCACAATATCCAGCTCGCCGCAGTCGGTCCAATCCGATGTGATTAAATCAATCTTGTCAATGCCCCAGAATGCCGGCACACCGTCGTATTCGCCCACCGGCTCTTTGGCACGGATGCGCGCTTCAGCATACCCGTAGTGCATGGCAAACCCATTGCCGCTCTTTTGGCTGTAAGTCAACAACCCAATCGCGGCCGGGCAAACATTCGGCGTGATGGTGAGCACGGAATCCTTCACGGAAAATTCCTCTTTGGTGAGTGTGGGCAATCCATACGGACGGGTGGCATACCAATTGCACTCCGGTTTGCCCTCGCCGCTGAAATCAATGGTGTCCAAACTGTCGAAATCGTCGGCAAACACCAAATTGGTCATTCCGGCCGCCGCCGCGGCCGCCGGAATCGGTTCGTTTTTAAAGCTCATGTCCGCAACTCCTGTTACTATATATTTGCCCCTTGGTTTATGGCAGCCAGCCATAGGCATGG
>CAYMDU010000028.1:5190-17593 GCA_964389495.1 uncultured Eubacteriales bacterium | reverse complement strand
ACCACCGCCACACTGGCCATGCTCAACGACGCCGTGAAAAAGGGCGGCGTCATGGCTTCGTCGCATGTCGGCGGTCTGTCGGGCGCGTTCATTCCCGTCACCGAAGATGCGGGCATGATTGCCGCCGCACGCAGCGGTTGCCTGCGGCTGGAAAAACTGGAAGCCATGACCGCCGTGTGTTCTGTTGGCTTGGATATGATTAACATTCCCGGCGACACGTCGCCTGAAATCATTGCCGCCATCATCGCCGACGAAGCCGCCATCGGCATGATCAACAACAAAGCCACCGCCGTGCGCGTCATTCCCGCCATCGGCAAACAGGTAGGCGATGAACTGTCCTTTGGCGGCTTGCTGGGCAGCGGCCCCGTTATGCCGGTCAACACCGCATCCCCCGCACGGTTCATTCAGCGCGGCGGGCGCATTCCCGCCCCCTTGCAGAGTTTGCGAAACTAACACAAACTGCAAAACAGCCTCCTGCACCGCTTTGGCGGCAGCAGGAGGCTGTTTTTCAAAAGCAGGGCGCTTCCCCCAATATTCGATTGTGTCCTACAACGCATAGCGCATTCCCAGCATGTTGTATTTGGCACCCGCCATGCGGTTATACGGCAACTGTTCCCAGTCGCTGTCCCCTACCAACTGCCGGATAGCTTTTAAATTTTCCGCCGTGTCGGTGATGTTCGGAATCAGCGGCGTGCGAAGAAGATGTGCCTTCCCGCTACGCTGCAACCGGCGCAGATTGTCCAGAATTTTCTCGTTACCCACACCGGTGTATTGCCGGTGCTTTTCATTATCCGCCAGTTTCACATCCATAATCACAAAATCCATGGCGTCCACGGTCCTTTCAAACACCGCCGTCTCGGCATACCCCGAAGTTTCCATGCAAAGGTGAATTCCGTTCAGTTGCTTCGCCAGCGCCTGTAAAAATTCCGGCTGCGCCAGCGGTTCTCCTCCCGAAAAGGTAACGCCGCCAAAGTTCTCGCCCAATGTGTCGGCCCCGCTCCGAAGCACCGTTGCCAATTCGTCGGCTTCCACGGTTCGACCCACAATTTCCAAACAGTTGTGCGGACAAACATGAACACATCGGCCAAATGGTTCACAGTCCGCGTGTTCACACGCAATCCGACACCGGCCGCAATGAATGCACATCGTTTCCTTATACATCAGCTGCGGCAAGGCTGAAAGCCCCTCCGGATTGTGGCACCACCGGCAGCGAAGCGGGCACCCTTTGAAAAACACCGTGGTTCGCAGCCCCGGCCCGTCGTGCACCGCCATTTCCTTTATGTCGAATATCTGTCCTTTCATATCACAGTTTGTACGCCTGCCTTGCTATCACATGGTCTTGGTATTCGCGGTCAAGCTCCACAAAATAGACACTCCATCCCCAAATGCGCACCACCAGCTGCTTGTGATTTTCCGGGTGCTTCTGTGCATCCAGCATGGTATCCAAACTCACGGTGTTCAACTGCAACTGGTGCCCGCCGCGGTCGATAAAGCTCTTCACCAGCAAACCCACTTTTTCCGTCCCATCGGCATCGGAAAACACACTTTGGTCGAATTCCATCGTCAGCGGACCACCGTTTATCGCGTTTTCAAAATGCGGTTTGGTCATCGAGGCAATCACCGACACCGGTCCTTTCACCTTGGCAAACAGACTCACCGCAAAATTGGCCCCAAACGGCTCGCCCTTACGCCGCCCGTCTGGAGAGGCACCCATATCATTGGCAAACCACAAATAGCAGGCGGCGCTTCCCGTTCCGGCGCGGTAAATACCGCCGCGACAGTTTTTCCTGCCGTGAAACGCCGCGGCAAAGGTGTCCATCAGTTCCACCATGATACTGTCGGCATACTCGTCGTTATTGCCCACCTTGGGCGCTTCATACCGCAACCGATGCAGCAATTCGGGCGTGTTTTCAAAGTTCTCGTCCACCGCCCGTATCAATGCGGCTTTGTCCACCGACTGTTCGTCAAACACATACTTTTTGATAGCCGCCAACGAATCGGCAGCCGTGGAAATTCCCACACCGTGAATGCCGAAATTGTTATACTTGCCACCCTTGTTCGCGTCAAATCCGGTAAGAACCTTCATAAATGGCGTGGGAATAAAGAACACGCTTTTCAACCGATTGCAAATCTCATCCGCTTGGGCTTTCATCTGCACCTTCACCGCTTGGAAAAATTCGTCAAAGCCGCGGCAATGAAGCAACCTTTCGTGCATGGCTTCGTCCACTGCTCTCGGATAGGAAAACGCATCAATATTCACCACATCCATCGCCACGGTGGGCACAATAAACTCCCAGCATGCCGCCACGCTGTAATTCACCGCATCCTGATGCTCATAGCCCAATTTTTCCAGCGCCGGAATTACCACATCGTCGTTGCTGTACTGCGGAAATCCCAAGCCCACTTTGGTCAGCTCGGTTGCCTGCACATAGCGCTCCGGCGGCGTGCTTTTGCTCACACGGAGATTGATTTTCGGGTCAATCAACCGATTGTTGAGCGATGCTTTCAAGCACAGTTCCGACAACAGGTTATACACATCCTGTCCGTTCTCATCTATGCCGCCAAGCATCAGGCTTTGCCCGTTATCGCCTCGCTGTACTCCCACATACAGGTCGCTGTCTTTGTTAAACGACAGGAAAAAGTCTTCCAGCAATGCCAGCGCCGTTTCCTCGGTGTACACGCCCTTGTCCATATCCGCTTTCAAATAGGGATACATGTGTTTGTCAAATCGCCCCACCGTAACATGGTTGTCGCCTTCCAACCACAATGCAAAATGCAAAATGCGAAAAAATTGCAACGCCTCGCGGAAATTTCGAGCCGGATACCGCGGCACCTGCCGCAATACCTCGACAATATCTTCACGCCCCAACTTTTCCGCCTCGACACAATACCGGTCAGACAAGGCGATAATACTGTCAATCACCCGCCGCCCGTATTCGTCAGCCTCCTCTCGCTTCTTCAACAGACCGGAAGCAATGGTGCCGTAATAATCCGGGGTAATGTTGTTCACAAATTCCGAAAAATTCGAGTATCGACGGTTCAACTCCGCACGTTCTTCGGCCGTGATCACATTGCGATCGCAGGTAACGGTTCGCACAAAACAAATCTGTTCCCCTTCCAAAATCAGCGGCACCTGCGCCTCACACAGTTTTTCAAAACGGTCGGTTGTTCTTTCAATCAGCGAAAGCCCTTCCTTGGCATACTGTTCGGGCGACACGCCATCCCACTCTTTGCGTATTTTGTGATGCTGCTTGGTTACATAATATTCATAAACCGATGTGTTCATAATCAGCTCCTCCTTACTATGTTTTATAGTAAAGCAAATAGTTGACTTTTTCAAGTAATATGTTGTACAATATCAGCAGAATATTATCTTTGGGTGGGACTGTCATGATTTTTCATCAACCTCAAAACTCCCTGAATAATAATTTCAATGCCATGTTGTACACCGACAAAATTTGGGAACCGCATTTTCACAAAAGTCTGGAACTCGTTGCAGTGCTACAAGGCACTCTGCATTGCAGCATCAATGGCACCGACTATTATTTGAACAAAGGGGATTTCGGCCTTTGCCTGCCTTACGACATTCACAGCTACCGACCGCAGCCGAATACACAATATTGGGTGTGCGTTTTTTCCGAAGATTATGTGCACGACTTTTCCAAAACCGCGCGAGGAAAAACCGGTGATTTCCAATTTGCCTGCAATGCCGCCGTCACCCGCTTTGCTTCCGACGCCCTCATTCACGGCAGTGCCCCGTCGCGGCTGGCCATCAAAGCAGCACTATACGCCGTGTGCGATGAATACAGCAAATCCGCACACCTGTCAAACAAAAGCCAAATTTCGGAGAACATGGCACTCATCACCGACTATGTGGAACAAAATCACACACGGGACATCAAGCTGTCCGACATCAGTGCCCTTCTGGGCTACGACTACCACTATGTTTCCCGCTATTTTCACTCGCTTTTCAAAATGTCATTTCCCGAATTTCTGGCACTGCACCGGTTGGAAACTGCTGTTGCTCTCATGGAACAGGGCAACAAAAAAATCGTGGAAATCGCCCTGGAAAGCGGATTTCAAAGCGTACGCAGCTTCAACGCCTGCTTCCGATCCCATTTCCATCTTTCCCCCACCGAATACCAAAAAACACTGTTGCAACACTAACCTCACTTCGGCACAAGCGAAAACCACCGCCGCACCTTGCAGGGTGCAGCGGTGGCTTTTTCATTCGTACTCATCTCACCGTTTTGCCGGAAACACTCTCAAAATGATATTTCACAATGCCCAAATCCAGCTTGGTATAAAATCCGGTGCCGGCCGTTGCTTTCACTGTGCCGTCGGCCATCCATTCCAACCGGAATTTTTGCTGATTCATGGCTGTCGGCGCCAACTGCGCCGCTTCCATTCCGTTCAAAAACCAAGCCGGCATCTGTTCGGAATAATTGCACAGCGCCTGCAGCGGCTTGCTGCTATGTTCCGTTCCCTGCGTTGCTCCATACCCCAACGCAATCAAACACACCAGTTTCTCACCTTTGCCAATTTTCGCCTTGCTTTTCCCGTGAGTCAGTGCCACCCAGCAGGTGTTCAAGCCCAGCTCCTGCGCTTTCAAAACCAGCTTTTCGCCGTAATACCCCAGCGCCTCGTCCGGCTTCGGCGACCGCTTGCCCACCAGTGCAATGTAATTGCGAACACCGGCAAACTTGCCGTAATGCCCCATCAGCGAATCAAAACATTGCGGATCATCATAAATCATTTGAATGTGAAGCCCCGTTTCGCGATTGATTTCTTCTGCCAGCGCATCCAGAACCGCCCGTGTTTCCTGCGTAATGGGCTGCTCGGTGTACTGCCGCACACTGTGCCGCTGCTTCATAATCTCCAACATGTTCATCGTTCCTTGCCTCCTGCTTTGTTTTTACGGATTTATCGCTAACCCCTGCTCTACTCCTCTTTTTCACTCCGATCCGGCAACGCTTTCAATATATCCCGCGCGCGTTGCAATGCCGAAATCAGTTTTTCAAACGACTCCATCTCCGGATCAAAATAGTAATAGTTTTTGGTTCCCTCCTTTCGCACATTCACAATACCGGCCTGCTTCATAATCTGCAAATGATGTGACACCGCCGGACGCGAAAGGTTGGTTTTTTTCGTGATTTCGCACACCCGAACACCGCGACACTTCCCCAGCTTCAACATTTCAAAAATTAGATGTTGCCTGGTTTCATCTCCAATAGCCGTTAATATGTCGGAACATGCAGCCAGCTCTTTGGCCAGCACCGAAACCTGCCCGTGAATATCCATGCTCATTCCTCGCTTTGGTTTAAACAGTTAATCCGTTTACAGTATACCACATTTTTCGCCGCTGTGTTCATTCGTAAAGAAAATCGAGATGAATGTTATCCGGCTGTAATTTCTTTTGTTTACTATTCATCTCTGCATAATTGCTTTGACTCTGCACATTATAACTCATTTTTTAGAACAAATAGTTATCAGGGAACAACCGTCCGGCAATGCCGGTCATTAGATCGTGACAAAATAAGGCTACTATCAAATTATAGAGAACTGGACAATTTGACAAAAAACAGTGATCACTATATGGTTTCGCATGGAATCAAAACAAAACATGCCCTGCCATCTGCCACTTGACGGGAATGATTTTAAAATGATCCTTGTCGGCAATTCCATACTACATCAAATAATTTTGCATATTTCTACAAAATTGTATTTCAACAATAGAACAAGACTTGCCATGCATCCCGGCAAGTCTTTTTCTGCAAATACCGATTTTCGGCGAACAGCATCACCAAACGGTCAATGCTAACATTCAAACCGCCTGAGGCGGCTTTTGGCGGTTCACGGTGTTTCGGTTCTTCGGGCCACCACAGTTGTTGATGATTTCACAATGGCATGCGACGGATACACACCCCGCAAAGAAGTTAAGGGGTAGACTGTTGTTGATTGGCCGATAACTGTGCCCGGATTGATCACACATCCGCACCCGACATCCGCGCCATCTGCCAAAAATCCGCCCACCTTGCGCAACCCGGTGGCATATTCAGCGTCGCCGTGTACTACCACGGCTTTTCCGTCGGCTTTCAAATTGGAGCAAACCGCGCCCGCTCCCAGATGAGCCCTGTTTCCCAGCACCGAATCGCCCACATAGTTGTAGTGAGGCGCCTGCACACCGTCCAGCAAAATGCAATTCTTAAATTCACTGGAATTGCCCAGCACGCATCCGCGCCCCGTGATAACCCAGCCCCTTACATAGGCGCCGGGGCGAATAACCGTTCCGCTTCCGATCACGGCCGGTGCTTCCAGCACCGCCGATGTCGCCACCTGCACCTGTTCCCCAACAAAAATACCGGGACGCCATTCGGTGAAACCTTTCAGTCCTTCGTGCAACCACACAGTCAGCCGATCTTTGATTTTCGGCAACAACTCCCAAGGAAACCGACTCTCTTCAAACATCGCCTGCAAATACGGCGGCGTGTTTTCGTACAGGTCGGCGGTTATCACACTTCTATTCAGCACTGTATCCTCCTTCCCGAATAGCCTGTGCCACCGTTTCGGCATATGCGCGACACCGGTCTTTGTCATTGCATTCCACCATCACACGGATCACCGGTTCTGTTCCGCTGCGCCGCAACAACACGCGACCGCGCCCCCCGATGCGGTTTTCCACCGCCTGCACCGCTTGTTGCACCGCTGAATCCGCCATCACCGCCGCTTGGTCTGTCACCGGCAAATTCATCACAAATTGCGGATACAACTTCACCGGTTCCGCCAATTTATGCAAGGTGGCTTTTCGGTCACACAATTCCTCCGTTATCATAATGGCCGTTAAAATCCCATCGCCTGTTGTGGCATATTTTTTCAAAATAATATGCCCCGACTGCTCACCGCCCAAGCTGTAATCCTTTTGTTGCATGGTTTCGTACACAAACCGGTCACCCACCTGCGTTTGTTCGCAACGGATACCCGCTTCATCCAGCGAAGCAAACAAACCGCTGTTTGACATCACCGTGGCCACCACGGTGTTGCCGTTCAACATCCCCCGCGATTTCAACCGGTGTGCCAAAATATACAGCATGGCATCGCCGTCCACCACTGCACCGGTTTCGTCCACGGCAATGCACCGATCGGCATCACCGTCAAAGGCAAACCCCACATCCAAATGCCGTTCCCGCACCAACGAACACAAGGCTTCGATGTGCGTGGACCCGCACCCGTCGTTCACATTCAAACCGTTCGGTTCGGCACCGATCACGGCGGTGGTAGCACCCAACGCATCAAACACCGACTTGGCAATCATCCACGAAGCACCGTTGGCACAATCCAGCCCAATGTGCAACGGCTTATAGGAATGGGCAGCCAACGAAATCAAATACCCCACATACCGGTTTCGCCCGGCCACATAATCCACAATGCGCCCCACTTTGTCACGGTGTGCCAACGGCAGATCGCTTTCTGTCACGGCAAGCGCTTCCAAGCGGCCGTCGATATATGCCTCAATCAACGCGGTGGTTTCGTCGTCCAGCTTTTCCCCATGGCGGTTAATCACCTTGATACCGTTATCGTAAAACGGATTGTGGGAAGCGGTAATCATAACACCGCAATCAAAGTCATCCTGCCGTGTCACAAACGAAACACTGGGCGTTGTTGTTACATGAAGCATATACGCATCCGCACCCGATGCGGTAATTCCCGCCGCAAGCGCATATTCCAGCATGTAGCACGAACGCCGGGTATCTTTGCCGATCACAATACGCGGCCGATATCCCGGCTGCTTGTGGCCCGAAAGCGGCGAAGCATAATACCATCCCAAAAACCGCCCCACACGATATGCCTGCTGTGAGGTGAGCGTTTGATTGGCCTCGCCCCGAAAACCGTCTGTTCCAAAATAACGAAGCATCGCGATACTCCTTTCCAAGCCGAGTGATACTTCTAGTATATTCCAAAACGACCTTTCTCATACACCCACACGCAAAAAGCCACCCGTTTCTCTTGTGAGAAACGGGTGGCAAGTTATTCGTCCAATGCCACAATATCGTCCACCGTTTCGCGGCGAACCGCCACATACGATTGGCCGTTGCGCAGCATCACCACCGGCGGGCGAGGCACACGATTGTAGTTGGAGGCCATGGAATAATTATAGGCCCCTGTTGTCAGGCAGGCAATGCGGTCGCCTCGCTGCACAGATTCGGGCAACGGCACTGCCTCTTGCAGAATATCGCCGCTTTCGCAACAACGCCCCACCACCGAACACGACAATGTGGCCGGCTCTTGAAGTTTTTCCGAAGCAACCACGGTGTAGGGCGCTTGATACAGTGCAAATCGCGGATTGTCTGTCATGCCGCCATCCACGGCCACATAGTTTTTGTATCCGGGAATACGCTTCACCGAACTCACGGTGTACAGTGTCAACCCGGCGTCGGCCACAATGCTGCGCCCCGGTTCCAGCGCCACCTCCGGCAAAGGCAAGCCTTTGTTTGCCACTTGCTGTTTGAGATAGGCTCCCACCTGCGCAATGTTGGCGGCAATATCCAATGTCGGTTGTTCCGGCAAATAGCGCACACCGTAGCCACCACCCAAATCCAACTGTTCCGGCCAATACGAGCACACCGCGTGTATGTGCACCATGTAGTCTACCATCTTGTCAATCGATTGCAAAAACACATCCGAATCAAACACCTGCGAGCCCACATGGCAATGAAGTCCGCACAACAAAATGTGCGGTTGCGCCAACGCCAGCCGCGTTACTTCTTCGGCTGCACCGGTATCAATGGCAAATCCAAACTTGGAATCCACTTGTCCCGTGGCCACCGCTTCGTAGGTGTGCGGGTCGATACCCGGAGTCAGGCGCAACAATATCCGCTGCGTGGTTCCGCGTTGTGCCGCCAACTGTTCAATCGCCAGCAGCTCTTCGGTGTTGTCCACCACAAAGTACCCCACCCCGCAACGCATGGCAAAGGCAATGTCGGCATCGCTTTTGTGATTGGAGTGATAATACACCTGCTCCATGGGATAGTTAGCACGACAGGCCGTGGCAATTTCACCTGGAGATACCACATCCACTCCCATGCCTTCTTCGCGCATGATTTCATACATCCTTTTAAAAGAAGCTGCCTTGGAGGCATACAGTACCCGGCTTTGCGCACCAAACGCGTTCTGCATCGCCCGGCGATAGGTGCGGCAACGCTCGCGGATGCGGTCTTCATCCATGAGATACAACGGTGTTCCGTATGTGGTGGCCAATGCCGCGGTATCCTGCCCCGCAAACAAAAGATGCCCCTCTTCACTGACAGACAGGTTGTCGCAAAGCGCAGCGGGAAACTCGGTAGTCATAACGGGTCGTCCTTTCGTTACAGCATATGCGCGCGCAGTTCTTCCGGTGACAGCGGCGACAAATCGGCCGGAGCCACATCAAACACCGTTTTGCACCCGGTTACTCCGCGGGAATACATGCGGTGCAGCGCACGGGCATAGGCAGCCAATACACTGGCGGTGAATTCGGGATTGGAATCCAACTTCAAATGATACTCAATCACATGGTGATTTTCGTTGTTCCAACCGGTCACGCCGGTTCGAATCACCGAACCACCATGCGGAATACCGGCGTGGTCGCGTTCCAATTCTTCGGCGGTGATGAATGTTACCGTGGTATCGTAATCGGCAAAGTAATTCGGCATTTCCTTGATTTCCCGTTCAATACGGGTCAAGTCGGCACCGTCCTCTGCCACCACATAACATTCCCGTGTGTGTTTTTGCCGGGTGGTCAGCGACGGGCAATCGCCGGAACGCACTGCTTCCAGGGCAGCCGGAACCGGCACCGTGTATTGGCGTGCATCACGCACACCGGCAATGCGACGAATGGCATCGGAATGACCTTGGCTGACACCGCGTCCCCAAAATGTGTAGTCGGCGCCATTGGGCAACACGGCCGATGCATACAACCGATTCAGTGAAAACAAACCGGGATCCCAACCGGCAGAAATCAGGGCAATGTGCCCACTTTCGGCAGCTGCCGCATCCACCGCGGCAAAATGTTCGGGAATGGCGGCATGTGTGTCAAAACTGTCCAACACATTAAAGCGCTTGGCCAATTCCGGTGTCATGTGCGGCAAATCGGTTGCACTGCCGCCGCACAGCACCAACACATCCACGGCATCGGCAAATTCGGGCAACAGCGCATCGGCATACACCTGTGCGCCGCTTTTGGCTTGCAGGGAAGCCGGATCGCGGCGGGTGAAGATACCCACCAAGTCCATATCGCTTGCATGGCAAACCGCACTTTCCACTCCGCGGCCGAGGTTGCCGTATCCGTAAATACCGATTTTCATAATGCCCACTCCTTTTTCTCAATCAATCAAATGTTGTTCACGCATTAATCGCAGCAATTCCGCTTCGTGTGATGCTTCCATCGGTGTCAGCGGCAGGCGCAAATAGTTTTCGCCGTATCCCATGGCGGCCATGGCCGCTTTCACCGGAATGGGGTTCACTTCGCAAAACAGGGCATCAATCAAAGGCAGCAACTCCAACTGCATAGCAGCCGCTGTTTTACCGTCGCCTTCCAAGTACCGATGGCACAACTCGCTGGTTTTTTTCGGCATGAGATTGGACAGCACCGAAATCACGCCCTTGCCGCCCAACGACAAAATCGGCACAATTTGGTCGTCGTTGCCGGAATAGATATCCAGCTTATCCCCACACAGTGCCGCAATCTGCGCCACTTGCGAAATGTTGCCGCTTGCTTCTTTGATTGCCGCAATGCGCGGATGCTCCGCCAATACCGCCACTGTTTTCGGTTGCAGGTTGCAGCCGGTGCGGCTGGGAACATTGTACAAAATGCACGGCTTGGTGCTAACATCGGCCACCGCGGTGAACGAACGAATCAATCCGTTTTGTGTGGCTTTGTTATAATACGGTGTCACCAAAAGCATCGCATCGGCTCCCGCTTCACAAGCATATTGTGTTAGCTCCATGGCATACGCTACATCGTTGGAACCGGTACCGGCAATCACCGGCACGCGCCCCTTCACCTGCTGCACACAAAAGCGAATGGCCTCCCGGTGCTCTTCGTCGCTCAAAGTGGGACCTTCTCCTGTGGTGCCCACCGATACAATCGCATCGATTCCTTCGGCAATCTGCCATTCAATCAGACGCGCAAACTGCGGGTAATCAATCCCGTCTTTTGTCATCGGGGTGATGATAGCCGTTGCCGCCCCTGTGAAAATCGTGTTTTTCATAGTCATTCTTCCTTTTCCGATGAACAAAAAGAAATAGCCCACGCCAACAGCGAAGGCTATCTCGGAATATAGGCACCCCATACCGGTGTATCCGTTGATAGCTCTCCGCATTGCTGCGACAACAGAACGGATATTCTCCGCACTGCCAGTCAAATGCCCGCCACGGCATCCGCTTCGGCACCGGCACCTTTTTCCCGCGGCTTTGGCAGCCGGCTGTTACAGCTTGTAGCGGGGGACTCTTTACGCGGTGCGCCTCTATCATTCATCTATGTAATTGTTGATATCATATCACAGCACTTGAAAATTGTCAATGCTCTTTTTGAAAAAGAAATCTCTGAAATTCCGCTCTCAGAAAAGTCCCGTGATACGGCCGTTTTCATCCACATCAATCGCTTCGGCCGCCGGAACGCGAGGCAGCCCCGGCATGGTGAGAATATCACCGGTAAGCACCACAATAAATCCGGCACCTGCCGATACTTTCACATTCTTCACCGTGACGGTGAACCCGCTTGGCGCACCCAATTTGGTGGGGTCGTCGGAAAAACTGTATTGCGTTTTGGCAATACACACCGGCAGATTGCCGAACCCCAATTCCGTCAACCGTGCAATCTGTTTTTTTGCCGCCGGCAACACCGTGATACCGTCGCCACCGTAGACTTTTTGCACCACCGCGGTGATTTTGTCTTCAATGGAACTTTCGGCTTCGTAGGCAAAGGTAAATTCCCCTGTTTCCTCTTCGCACAACCGCACCACTTCGCGTGCCAGTTCTTCGCCGCCGCGACCGCCGTCTGCCCACACCGTGGACAGCACGGTATTCACACCCAACTCGCGGCAGCGACGCATGATACAATCAATTTCGGCATCGGTATCGGTGGGGAAACGATTAACGGCCACCACACACGGCAGGTGATACACATTTCGAATGTTGGCAACATGGCGCAACAGGTTGGGAATACCGCGTTCCAACGCCGCCGTATCTTCGGTGTTCAGCTCTTTTTTGGACAAGCCGCCGTGCATTTTCAGCGCACGCACGGTGGCCACCACCACCACGGCATCGGGCATTAGGCCGGCCATGCGGCATTTGATGTCCAAAAACTTTTCGGCACCCAAATCGGCACCGAAACCGGCTTCTGTAACCGCATAATCCCCCAGCTTCA
>CAYMDU010000028.1:0-5180 GCA_964389495.1 uncultured Eubacteriales bacterium | reverse complement strand
CGAGTTACAGCCGTGGGCAATGTTGGCAAACGGCCCGCCATGTACAAACGCGGGAGTGCCTTCCAGTGTTTGCACCAAATTCGGCTTCATGGCGTCTTTCAGCAACGCCGTCATGGCGCCCGCGGCTTTCAACTCACCACAGGTAACGGGGCGGTCATCGTAGGTGTATCCCACAATAATGCGCGACAGCCGTTCTTTCAAATCCGCAATCGAGGTTGCCAAACAAAGCACCGCCATGATTTCACTGGCCACGGTGATATCAAACCCGTCTTCACGCGGGGTACCGTTGGCTTTGCCGCCCATGCCGTCCACAATATTTCGCAGTTGGCGGTCGTTCATATCCACACAGCGTTTCCATGTGATTTTTCGCACATCAATTCCCAAGGCGTTGCCCTGCTGAATGTGATTATCCAACATCGCGGCCAGCAAATTGTTGGCTGCACCGATGGCATGAAAATCACCGGTGAAATGCAGATTGATGTCTTCCATGGGCACCACTTGGGCATAGCCGCCACCCGCGGCACCGCCTTTCACACCGAACACCGGGCCAAGCGACGGCTCACGCAACGCCACGGTTGCCCGCTTGCCGATGCGGCGCAATCCATCGGCCAAACCGATGGTGGTGGTGGTTTTCCCTTCGCCGGCCGGCGTGGGCGTGATGGCTGTGACCAACACCAATTTTCCGTTTTGACGGCCGGTTTCCCGCAACAGCAACGGATCGATTTTGGCTTTGTAGTGTCCATACGGTTCCCAATAGTTTTCGCTGATTTGAGCGGTAGCGGCAATCTCCGCAATAGGCTTCATGCGGCATTGCTGGGCAATCTCAATATCGGATAAAAACGCCATGTTTATCACCCTTTCTCAATAAATCGGGAATTGTGCGCACAGCTCCTGTACTTCGCGGCTGATGCGCTCGCGACTGTTTTCAAAATCGTATATCGCATCGTAAATCCAGCCGGCAATCCGTTCCATTTCGGGTTCTTTAAATCCGCGCGTGGTCACGGCAGGCGTACCCAATCGCACACCGCTGGTTACAAACGGGCTTTGCGGGTCGTTGGGAATGGTATTCTTGTTGGCGGTGATATGCACCTCGTCCAGGCGATGTTCCAGTTCTTTGCCGGTAATGCCGGTTTCGGTTAATTTGAGTAACATCAGATGATTGTCGGTTCCGCCCGACACAATGCGCAATCCGCGCTTCATCAATCCATCGCACAGGGCGGCAGCGTTTTTCACCACCTGTTTTTGATAAACAACAAACTCATCGGTCAACGCCTCGCCCAACGCCACCGCTTTGGCGGCGATAATGTGCATCAGCGGCCCGCCTTGCGTGCCGGGGAACACGGCTTTGTCAATCTGCTTGGCCAGTGCTTCCCTGCACAAAATCATGCCGCCACGCGGCCCGCGCAGCGTTTTGTGCGTGGTGGTGGTTACCACATCGGCATACGGCACTGGCGACGGATGCACACCCGCCGCAATCAAGCCGGCAATGTGTGCCATATCCACCATGAGATAGGCTCCCACTTCGTCGGCAATTTCACGGCACCGCGGAAAATCAATCACACGGGAATAGGCACTGGCCCCCACCACAATCAGCTTCGGCTTGCATTCCCTTGCCAGGCGGCGCATTTCATCGTAGTCGATGGTTTCCGTATCGTCGCTCACACCGTAGGGCACAATGTGAAAATACTTGCCCGAAATGTTCACGGGGGACCCGTGCGACAGGTGTCCGCCCTGCTGCAAATTCATGCCCATCACGGTATCCCCGGGCTGCAACAGCGCAAAAAACACGGCCAAATTGGCGTTGGCACCGCTGTGCGGCTGTACATTGGCATGTTCTGCACCAAACAGTTTTTTGGCTCGTTCGCGGGCAATGTCTTCCACGATATCCACACATTGGCAACCGCCGTAATAGCGCTTGCCCGGATACCCTTCGGCATATTTGTTGGTGAGTACGCCGCCTGCCGCCAGCAATACGGCTTTGGACACAATGTTTTCCGAAGCAATCAATTCAATGTTGTGCTGTTGACGCGCCAGTTCCAACCCGCAGGCATTCGCCACCTCGGCATCATAGATTTTCAGTTCTTCAAAGAAATTCATAACAACACACCCTTTCTGTTAGCGGAAATAATTCACGGCCGAACGGAACATTTGCATATCGTAGTTGCCGGGCACATTGCGGTACAAACCCGCACCGATGCGTTCACTGTGTCCCATTTTACCAAACACGCGGCCGTCCGGCGAAGTGATTCCTTCAATCGCCGCCATGGAATTGTTGGGATTAAAATGAATATCGGCCGTGGCGTTGCCCTCTAAATCCACATACTGTGTGGCAATTTGCCCGTTCGCCGCCAACTGTGCAATTAACGCTTCGTTGGCCAAGAAACGGCCCTCGCCGTGAGAAATCGGTACTTCGTACACTTCGCCCACTTGCGTGAGTGCCAGCCACGGCGATTTATTCGACGCAATGCACGTGTGAACAATGCGCGACTGGTGACGGGCGATGGTGTTGTAGGTTAAAGTGGGACAAGTTTCATCGGTGTCGATAATCTTGCCATACGGTACCAACCCCAATTTAATCAATGCTTGGAACCCGTTGCAAATACCGCACATCAAGCCGTCGCGGCGTTCCAGCATGTCGGTCACGCCCTCTTTAACAGCAGCATTGCGGAAGAACGCCGTGATAAATTTGCCGCTACCGTCCGGCTCGTCGCCGCCGGAAAATCCGCCGGGAATAAACACCATTTGCGCCTCTTTCAATTTATCGGCAAATTGCTCCACGCTGCGTTGAATACCGGCCGCCGACAGGTTGTTTATCACCACAATTTCCGGCTGTGCCCCGGCATCACGCATGGCCTTGGCACTGTCGTATTCACAGTTGGTGCCTGGAAACGCAGGAATGATCACACGGGGCTTTGCCGTTTTCACAGCAGGAGATGCCCACGAAACAGCCGTATGAGAATAGGTTTTCGGTTGCTCCTGTTCCTGCGCCATGTTGCAACTGTACACACTTTCCAGTGTATCTTCATAAACGCCCAGCAACTCCGCCAGCGACAACCGCTCGCTGCCGTGACAAATCACCGCCTCTTCGGTTACCGTGCCGATGAGCTGTGCCCCGGCCACTTCTTCGGTTACTTCCAACAAGAAGGACCCGTAGCAATGCTCAAACAACTGCTGCACCGTTAAATTCGGTTCATAGCGGAATCCCAGCCCGTTTCCAAAGCACATTTTCATCACCGCTTCGCCGATACCGCCAAAGCACGGGGTATAGCACGATACGGCGGTGCCCGCACGCAACAGGGCCGTTACCTTACCGAATGTTTCTTTAAGAGAAGCAGCCGTCGGCAATCCATCGTCGCCGTATTGCGGGCGCAAACACACCACCCGGTGACCTGCCGTTTTCAATTCGGGCGACACCGCTTCTTCGGCTTTGCCGGTGGTAACGGCAAACGAAACCAAGGTGGGCGGAACATCCAAATCCTCAAACGAGCCACTCATGGAATCCTTACCGCCAATGGAACCAATTCCCAATTCCTTTTGCGCACGGAATGCGCCCAGCAACGCCGCCAACGGTTTGCCCCAACGACGACCGTCTTTGCCGGGGCGCTCAAAGTATTCTTGGAAAGTCAGGTACACATCGGCAAACGAAGCACCGGAAGCTATCAGCTTGGATACCGATTCCACCACCGCCAAATAAGCACCGTGGAAGGGGCTCTTTTCGGCAATATACGGGTTATAACCCCAGGCCATAAAAGAACAGTGATTCGTGTGGCCCGTTTCCACCGACACTTTTTGCACCATGGCCTGCACCGGTGTTAGCTGGTGCTTGCCACCAAACGGCATCAACACCGTACCGGCACCGATGGTAGAGTCAAACCGCTCCGACAAACCGCGCTTGGAACAAACATTCAAATCGGCCGCCAACGCACGGTAGTTTTCGGAAAATCCGCCTTCCACCGCTTTGGTAATCGGTTGCGGGGCTGCCGGCTCAATCACAATGTGCTTCTCCGCCCCGTTGGAATTCAGGAATTCACGGCTGATATCCACAATACGCTTGCCGTTCCAATTCATCACCAAACGCGGTTCCTCGCGCACCACCGCCACCGGACAGGCTTGCAGATTTTCTTCTGCTGCCAGTGCCAAAAAAGCATCCACATTGTGCGGTTCAATCACCACCGCCATGCGTTCCTGCGATTCGCTGATGGCCAGTTCGGTGCCGTCCAGCCCTTCGTATTTTTTGGGAACTGCGTTCAAATCGATTTCCAAGCCGTCGGCCAATTCCCCAATGGCCACCGACACGCCGCCGGCACCGAAATCGTTGCACCGCTTAATCATACGGCACGCCATGGAGTTGCGGAACAGGCGTTGCAGCTTGCGTTCTTCGGGCGCGTTGCCCTTTTGCACCTCGGCACCGCAAGTTTCCACCGAATGGGCGTTGTGTGCCTTGGAGGAACCCGTGGCACCGCCGATACCGTCACGCCCCGTGCTACCGCCCAACAGCACCACCACATCGCCGGGATTCGGGCGTTCGCGGCGCACATTGGCCGCCGGTGCCGCCGCCACAACCGCACCGATTTCCATGCGTTTGGCGGCATATCCGTCGTGGTACAGTTCGTCAACAATACCGGTTGCCAAACCGATTTGGTTGCCGTAGGACGAATAGCCCGCCGCCGCAGTGGTCACAATTTTCCGCTGCGGCAACTTGCCGGGAATGGTATCGGCCACCGGTTTGAGCGGGTTGGCCGCCCCGGTAACACGCATGGCACCGTAAACATAGGCACGACCTGACAACGGATCGCGAATGGCCCCGCCAATGCAGGTGGCTGCCCCGCCGAACGGTTCAATTTCCGTGGGGTGATTGTGCGTTTCGTTTTTGAAAAGCAACAACCACGGCTCGGCTTTGCCGTCCACTTCTATTTCCATTTTTACTGTGCAAGCGTTGATTTCTTCGGACTCGTCCAGCTTATCCAGCTTGCCGTTTGCTTTCAGCCATTTCACCGCCACGGTTGCCAAGTCCATCAAGCAAATGGGTTTGGTTCGCCCCAGTTCGCGGCGCACCGCCACATACTCTTCATAGGCCGACTGCAGCAACGCATCTTCGAACTTCACTTCGTCAATCACGGTTTGGAAGGTGGTGTGACGGCAGTGGTCGGACCAATAGGTATCAATCATGCGCAGTTCCG
>CAYMDU010000027.1:0-18526 GCA_964389495.1 uncultured Eubacteriales bacterium | reverse complement strand
ATCGGGAAAAACTCGCAAGACGGCACCTGTTTGAGTGCCGCTGCGTGGAAAAGATAGTCCACCCCGTGCATGGCATTTTTCACCGATTGCAAATCGCGCACATCGCCAATGTAGAACCGAATTTTGTCGGCCGCTTCCGGCATCTTGGCCTGGAATTCATGGCGCATATCATCCTGCTTTTTTTCATCGCGGGAAAAAATGCGGATTTCTCCGATATCGGTTGTGAGAAATCGGTTCAGCACCGCATTGCCAAACGACCCCGTTCCACCGGTGATCATGAGTGTTTTATTCTTAAACAGTGACATTTTTTCATTCTCCTTACCCTATTAATTCTTTCGCAATTTACGCAACAGAGCCGCTTTGTCAATATCAAACAACAACAGTGCCACTCCGTAAATCAAAACAATCGCCACGCCCAAAACCAAAAACGGGAAAACGCCTTGGGACGGAAAAGCCCGGTTTAGCACCATTCCCACAACCAGCGTGAACACCGCTGCTACTCCCCATTTTACATACACGGTTTTAAAATAATTTCCCAAATGCACAGGCAATTTTTTTTGGTACAGCCAATTGAACATAGCGGTTCGTGACAAATAGGCAATGCACACCGCCACAGCAGCACCAACCGAACCAAGCGCGGGAACCAGTAACAGCGAAAGCGCAATGTTAATGATAGCCATGATAAGGTAAATGATGGCTTGTTGCTTCACAATATTCAGTGTGAGCAACGAGGTTCGGGCCACCTGCTGCGGCACATCAATCAAGCTGGGAATTATCAACAAAATTGTGCACAAATACACCGATTCATACCCGGCTCCCATCCAAAGGTCAACAAACCGCTGGCCGATACACACAAAGCCAATCACAATCAACCCAATGGTATACACATGAAATTTCCCCACCCGGTTCATCAATGGTGTAAGTTCGGCTTCGCCTTTCCCGGCGGCAAAAATTCGGGAAATACGCGGCATGAACATGCCGTTAATGGCATCCGAAAAAAGATACACATACCCTTCCAACGTGGCTGCCAAGCTAAACAGCGTCACCTCGGCCGAACCTATCAGTGCCGCTATTAAAGAAGGCATAATATTAAAAATACAGCGTTGCGCTATGCTGATCACCGTTACCCAAGCAGAATACCCAAACAAACTCTTGGCCTGTTGCCTGTCCCAGGAATGCATCTGCGAACGCTGCTTTGTTCTTGTTCGAATGAGCAAATACCGAACCGCATGAAACAACATATTGCTGAACGCGTGAACCAGAACCATGGCATAGACACCTTTGCCAAGCAACAGAAAAACAACAATCAGCAAAATATCGGTTGCCTTTTGGCCAAGCCCACACAGCTTAACGGCAATAAACTCCTCATTGGCCATTAAAACGCCCTTGAACACCGTGCAGGGAAACGATATCACGCTATATGCACCCACAATGATAAACAGGTGCTTGAAAACAATGATCTCCGAAGGAGACAATTTTTGATAAATGGCATCGATAAAAAAGTAAAAGACAAACAAAACAACGGCAATAACTGCCGATATCAGAAAAAACACTTTGTACACAATGCCCATGAAACGTTCGGCTTCGTCGCGCTTGCCACCGGCATAGTATTCCGACAAAAAACGTGTCACCGAAGACCCAATACCAAAATCCAAAAGAAAGATATTGATAATGGACAGTGCCAGCGTGTACAACGCATAATTATCCTCCCCAATGGAATTGATCATCCACGGCGTGTAAATCAGCCCGGCCACAATATTAAACGCAATGGTAAGGTATGAGATTACCGCACCCAGCGTGATTTGTTTTCTGGCACCCATTCTATCACCTGCTTTTACAATTTGTTCATCACATTCGCCCATTGGGCATTGATATTTTCGGTGGAATACAGGGCATAGATCGGTTCGAACAGTTCCATTTCCTCCGGTATGGTGTAGCTGTTCAGCATATCTTTTAACACGCCTTCCAGTGCATCAAAACTTTCGATGCTTTTCATATCGGCACCCATTTCGACAAGTTCTATGTAGTTCAGCCAATCGCCTTTGATAATTTTCGACCCACCATATACCTGCTCTTTAAGAGCGTTTGAAAAGGCATCCGTATCCCGCAAATGCAAGTAAATATCGGTTGCCACAGCCAGTTGTGCACTTTTTTCAAAAGGAACAAACTCTTTGAGAATAACGCACGGGAAATCGGCACGGTTCTTTGCCTTTTCCACGGCTTCCAAGTACTCGGTATCGCTCATTCGGCCATATTGCATGGGAACAATGCAATAAATTTTTTCTTTGAGTTCTTGCGGCAATCCCCGGATAATTTCCAGGCATTTGTCCTGGTGTTGTTCGCGGTAGGCACTGTATCCGCAGGTTATACAAATTTTATCGTTGGGGATACCGTAGCTCTCACGGCATTGTGCCCGTGTTTGTGTTTTATATAGTTCGTGGATACAGTCAAGCCCGGCCGTTGCCAATCGGCAGATGTGGATTTTTTTATCATACTCGTTTCCGTACAGTTCACGAAATTCATTCAGCACCTGTTTTACTGTCACCGTTACCGCATCAGCTCTGTCAAGCCCCTTTTTTATGAACATCAAGGTCTTTTCGGAACACACTTCAAGGTCACCGCCCCAATAGGAAAGGATCAACTTGCGGTATTTCCGTTTGTTGCGAAGCACCATCATAACCGATGTTTTATAAACCGATTGTAAATGGCAAATATCCACCTTGGGCACATCCCGCAGCAATCTCATCTTTCTTATAAAATTTAACACGCGGTAGAGTTTACCTGTGTTGTCAAGGCCGCGGTAGCTTTTTTCGGCAACCGAATGCAACACCACCCCGTTTTGTTTGTAAAAATCACGGTAGGCTTCTCTCACAGGCTTAACCGAAAGCGTAAGCAAATGCACTTCATACCCACGGGGAATCAGAAAGCTTTTGGTGAAGTTATAAATATGCACGGAGTTGGCATCGCCGATCACTAAATACTTCATTATTGCCTCCCCAACGTTTTTTTTGCTTTCACCAGGATTTTTCTGTAACCATGTTCCAACTTCCGCCGCACTTTGCGTCCGAAACTCGGATGGATATATTTCATTATTTTTTCAAAATAGTGATAATCTTCAATCACATATGGCGGATGTTTCAGCGGAAATGAAATATCTGAAGCGCGCGTCGTAAACATGGACTGAATATTCCTCGGAAGCTCTGCAATATTGTCAGGCGCATGTGTTGCATTGGACGAAGTACCAACGTTTTCGATCATATTCTCAGAGGGGTAGATGACAAGACCTGATTGCAGCGTCGTACGAAATCCGACAACATGTTCCCAGTACGGGATTTCCTCGGAAGCGTGCTTTTGAGCAGCAGTGACGCTGTAATTAAACCGCTTGTGACCGAAACGGTGTCTCGCAAGATCCAGATAATACGGATCTTTCAAGAATTGATACTCGCTTTCCCATGTGTCGGCAACCCTTTTCCAAGTCGCCCAGCCCCATGACGAACCGCTTCTTCCGAAAAAGTAGCTGTACCGTTTATCGGGAACGCCGCCATAAAGTGTTTGACCGCAAATACGGTCGATTCGGGTGTCATTTTCGTATTTGTCAAGTAGCTCCTTGCAAAAAGGGAAAAAGGACAGCGCCGGAACTATATCGTCTTCAAGAATAATACACTTATCGACAATGCTAAACGCCCATTTGTGCGACAAATGTGTTGACGGGTCGCAACCCATATTTTTATCATGATAATTACGGTGTACTTCACAGTCCCAATCGATATCTTCGGCGATCTCACGGCACTTTTGAATGTTCTCCACATCGTCGGCTCGCCCTTCGCGCGGGCCGTCTTGCCACAAAAGCAACACCCGCGGGCGCGCTTTTTTCACTTGCTCAAAGCATTGTTTGAACTGTTCCGGCCGCGCAAAAAAGATGCAAAGAACCGCCACATCGTTTTCCCATGGTTTCATATAGCTCCTCCTTAAAATCAACAAATACTGGCAACCCATTTTATACGCTTGGAAAGCCGAATTAAACAAAATGAAATTAAAAATGATGATAAAAGAATTAAAATAAAGTGAACAAGCGGCACGGCTGTGAAAATTGCAAAACCAAAGCGCTTTTTTGCAAAGGCATCTGCCCATTTGAAAATTGTAAGAGGAATTCTCTGGGTCAAAAAAAGCAATGTGCTATATTTGCGTAAAACGCTCCAAACAGGTTTACAAGGCAACTTTATATCAACTGCGATTTTTAACAGCAACGCGGTGATTGGAATCAGCGAAAAAGTAATATCGCACCCCTTGGCATTCGATGCAAATGCTGTTCTTATTAAGAATTCAACGATAACAAATATAATACATAAAATCAAACCAATAATTCTTTTTCGGGAAAAGGCTTTTCTTTTTACCCCAACCGATTGTGCTATCCAAACACCTAAGGAAACATAAGTAAAACCGAAGAGAATACCATTTTTTGTAGTTTCAAAAAAAGAATAATACCAATTGGAAATAACTTGTCCAAATGGAAAATATGTAAAAGCACCATGCCAAGAAGACAGCAAGCAAGAAATTGAATAAAAAGGTAAGGATATTAAAAATATATATTTAGGGTCAATATACTTTAACAATACCAAAACCACGGCAAGTGCAACCCAAAGAGCATTTAAAAACCAAATTGTTTGATAGCTACCTTCAAAAACAAAGTTCTTAAGATAAAGGATAATGTTTTCCGCATTAATTCCGCCGTTCATAAACCAGCCAACAATAACAAACGGCAAATAAATAATACTCCAAATACAATATTTCGTTAAAATGCGGACAACTCTTTTGCCCCTAAAACTCGGGGGGGGGTAGGTTAAAAATCCACTTGCCGCAAAGAAAAAAGGCACTGCAATAGGTGTAATAATTTGTCTTATTATAACACCACATGTTGTAGTTTCACCAACAGGACTCGCATGAAGCATAATAACAAGAACAGCACCAATAAACTTAAAAAGATCAATCCCATAATACTCTTTATTCGACATTGTGCATTTCTCCTTTTGCTTAAATCAAATGCCTATCGGCTGTCAGTGACGACCAAATTGGCGTGATGAAAAATGCCACAATCGTCACTTCAAATACATATCCGATAGGGTTTAGAATTGACAACACAAACACATACAAAAATGAGGTCTGCAACAATGACAATTCCAACCCACGGCTGAGGTACAATGTTTTTAGCATGCGATACCCTCCCGCGAACAAGCACAACCACGGAATGAATCCCACAATGCCACCGGTTTCCAAGGTGGAAAAAAGCAAAGAATGGGAACTTGAAGCAGGATCGTATGAACCGAATACGGGATGAGCCAACCAGCGTTCAAACGAGTGCGCCATCAACTCGGGACGAGAACCCACTCGGCCGACATCGTCGTTTATCAAGGCGTAGTATAAACCTTTGAATTTATCGTTTAGCAACGAGTCTTTGGAAAACGCCGTACTGAGGTATTTCAATATCGGTTCCAACGAAAATATGGTAACTATGGCAATGGTGATCAACAACAATTTTATCAACGGATTTTTGGTGTGCAGAAAAAGCAAAACAAAAATACCGATGAATGACAATAGCAGCAAGGTGGTATACATGGTTTGGATGATGTAATAAAACACCGCAACAACCGCCGCTATGGCCAACAGCTTCCACCACAGTTTTTTTGCTTTTAAAGCCCCCCATGTGAGGCACAGGGCAATAATTCCCATCATGTAGGAATATTCAAACCCCCCCACATTGTCCAAACGATACTGATTCACTTCGGCACTGGACGATTCTTTTCCCTGCGCCAAAATGCGGGCCACCCATTGGTCGTTTTCCAACGCCGATATGGTTTTGCAATAGATAAAAACCACCATGGCCGAAAACAAAACCAAAAACAAAGTTTGTTGCTTGGGCGTGGTATACCGAAGCGCGTAGCTTCCCCACAGCATCGGCAAGAAGAAGCGCACATTTCGCAACAGCACATTGTTGATAGCATCGGCAAACGAAGCCGACACCCCATTTAGCAAGCTGATACCGGCAACCACCGAAAACGCCATTGCCAGCAGAACAATATGCGGTATCCACTCGCGTTCTTTCATCAGCAAGGGCACCAATGTTGCCAGCATAAGCAATGCTGCCAAAATGTAGGGCACTTTGAATTTCAGCAACGGCATAATGTAAACAGCGCATGTGACCAACAGGTAACACAAAAAAAGCGAAAACATCTGTTGTGTATTTTGTTTTTCTCGCAAAAGCCTACTCATATCGTTCATCCTCTGTTTGTGTAAACATCCCAATACTCGGCCGTCATGCGTTCCTTGGCATATTTGGCTCTGCCGGCAGAAGCCACTGCACTTTTATCCCACGGTACATTCAACAGTTGCCTCAGTTCTTTCTCCAAGCGGTCTACATTTCCGTATTCCACAAATCGGCTGTATTCCGAAATAGCGATTTGTTCCGGGGCACCGGCATAAAACCCTGACACCACGGTGCCGCAACAAAGGCTTTCCGCCACAATCATGGAAAATGTTTCTCTTTGGCTGGCAATAACCGTGGCATCGGCCATGGTATACAAAGCGGCCAATTTTTCTTTTTGGGACACTTCGCCCAGCAAAACCACATTGGCAGGAACCGATAGCCCGGCTTCGTATTTTCCGGCAATCACAAATGTCACATCGGGCATCCGCTTGGCCAACTGCAAAACATGGTATCCGCCCTTTGCGTGTTCCGGCTTGCTGCTAAAAAACGGCGTTGCATGGAAAACGACTTTGTTTGTGCCGATATTCAAGCTCGTCCGCACAGGGCTTGACGGGCGGTATGTGAACACATCGCAATCCACGCCGTTGAGAATAACGGTGTGGTTCTTGCCAAACAAAATGGGCGATTGCTTGGCACGGTTCATTAGCCAAGGCGAAACCGATACCACGGTGATGTTGTTAAACCCTTCAAAGGCTTTTTTCATTTTCATCCAAGAAACGTGCGTTTGATCAAAAAACCACGATTTGGTTTCTTTTCGAAAACGCCGGCAATGACCGCACCCGGTTTTCCATTTGTCGCAATCCAACGCATGTGCGCAATTCGCGGTGTGCATAAACTCGGCATGCAGCGTGATCACCGTGCGAATATTGGATTTTTTTAACCATTGCACCAACCGATAGATATTCACAAAATAACCGTTGATACAATGCAAATGCACCACATCGGGGCGCTCTTTTTGAATCACGGAAATCAATCGATTGGTGGAAAAGAAGCACCCGCCGAATTCAAAGCCTGTGATCCGTGACAGCAAGGCATTCCATTTGGCATACCCTTCACTGCAAACTTTGTACACAGCCGAATCGTCGGTTGCCTGCCCTCGGCCGTAACAAATAACCGAAGCGCATCCTTTTTTTTGCAAATCAGCATGAATATCGCCCATGATTTTTCCCGTGCTGCCTTTGTTGTAGACACAGTTAACTTGTAAAACTTTCACTGCACATCTCCTTGGATAGGCTTGTTAAAAGTGAATAGATGGTTCGGCTCACAACTTGGGGGTCGTGATAGTCCTTGGCAATTTGCACATTGCGCTCACTGGATTGTTTTCGGCAGATTGCATTTTCAAACAGCAAGCACAGCTTTTCTTTCAGCTGGTTCTTATCGGTTGCCACAATTCCGCCCTGATGGCGTATCAGATGCTCCACCGAAGCAATCCCGGCCGGCGCATAGGCAAATAACGGAATACCGCTGGCCAGGCTATCGGCAATTTTGGTGGATACCGAGTGCTTTACTCTGTCGATTGTCGGCAGGTCGAATGCTTCAACATGAAGCAACGCTTCGGAATTGAAAAACCGTTCATTAAATTCTTCGCCCACCAAAAAAGGAAACACCTGCACGGAACGGCTGCTTTCCAACGCCTGCCGCGCTTCGGGACTGGGCGTATCGCAAAAAATTTCCAAAGAATAGTCTGTACCCTTTTCACTGTTAATTTCATCCAGCGCGCGGCCTATATCGGCTAGCGATTGGTATCGATTAAGATTTGTTTTCCCAAAATAGCGGAGGGTGTGTATACTTTCCTTGAAAACCGGTTCTGAAATTCGGTAATTGGTACCGGTCATAACCGTGGCGGCCGGCCGGGAAAATTCGCGGCCGTACAGGGTTGACATTTCATCGCAAATAGAAACAATTTGCGTGGTAGCGGCCATCAGCTCGCGTGTTTTTTTATCCAGCGTTCGTTTCCACAACCACCCCCAAAACCCTTGAGGGGCTTGGGCAAAATAGAAATCATCACACACATAGGTGCATATCGGCAAATCAAAATCTTTGGCAATGCGCAAGGCCATATCATACAAAAACTTATTGCTTCCTATCGCCACATAAAGGCAGGTGGGCTGCTGTTCTTGTATCCATTGCTTTAATGCACGGTTATACCAAGGAGAAATTTTCCACATGACATCCCGCAAAAACTCGCGGTTTGGCTGCTTGTTTTTCTTACTACCATAGGTTCTTTTGTAAAACGAATTGGCAATAATCGCCGGTTGCTTTTCCAGTGGGACCGGCTTCAGCGTTCCTCCCGCCACGCGGCGGGTAATCACTCCCTTTAAAACACTTTTATCGGTTACACGATAATACGATTGGCAGGTCTCTCGATCGGGAGCGCCGGTATGAATATACAGCTGGCACAGTTCTTCTTTTTTAAACTGTGAAAAACATGACAACAAAGTTTTTCCTATACCGTATCTGGCAGACATCGGATTATGACTCAAAATTAACACTTTCAAATCGAAGTCCTCATTTCTCCTGTGCAAGATGGCAAATGGCATCGGCCACTTGGGTATATGTCTTTACGCGGTCAAATCGGTCGTTGAATAAACGCCGCTGGTTATCGCCCATCGTCTGCCGCTTGTCGGCATTGTCATACAATTCTTTGAGCGCTGCGGCAAGTCCTTCGGGATCCTTGTTGGCAACATTGATACCGGCACGGTATTCATCCAGCAGTTTGCGATATTCAGCACTGTTTTGCGTGTTCACCACCGGAACACCAGCCATGGCATAATCTGAAACTTTGTTAATGATGGAAGATACCGATTTCCCGACAATGGGATTCACAGCAACATCACTTTGAGCCAGCACAGCCATCATGGTTCCGTAGTCCAAAAAGCCGGTGAAATCGCATGTCACGCCCTTTTCCAATGCATAGGCCTTGAAAGTATCTTCCAGCACGCCTTCGCCCATGATTTTGAAAACAACGCCCGTGCACCCCTTTTGTTTTAGGAGAGCCACCGCGTCTATCACAGAACAAATATCATAACTATGCCCCAGTGCGCCCGCATAGGCAACCCAAAATTCACCGGTTGGCTTTTTCACCGATTTTCCGGCGGTTTCTTTGGCCGCCAGTTGAGAATCGGTACCGATATACAGCGGCAATCCCGTTGCCCGGGGATTGCAAGCAAGGCCCCGCTGAACATAGGTGTTGGAAACCGCCATAACAAGGTCTGCCCGTGCATAAATGCGGTTTGCCTGCCACATCATCGGCAAAAACAGAATATCCGACAGCAAAGGAATATCCAGCGCCATTTTAAAAGCTTCTGGCCACAAATCCTGAATATCGATTATCAACTTCACGCCATGCTTTTTGGCAAACTTCGAAACAGCGCTACCAACCGCCAAAGACGGCACCGAACAAATGATAACATCCGGCGTTTTTCTTTGCTCCAAATAGT
The DNA here is from genome assembly GCA_964389495.1 of uncultured Eubacteriales bacterium. Taxonomy (GTDB): domain Bacteria; phylum Bacillota; class Clostridia; order Oscillospirales; family Acutalibacteraceae; genus RGIG3009. The sequence goes on along the minus strand of CAYMDU010000027.1, from coordinate 8,824 downwards.
TCAAAACTTCCTTAGAGAAACAACGGTGGCTGCGCAATCTTTTCACGGAAATATTCTTTTGATAGGAAGGCTCGTGCAACAAGGTAACTTGGTAATCAAAATTCCGAGAAGCAATATCATCAAGATTTCGTTGTGTTTTTGTTTGATGCCGAAAAGTAGAAGTGATCACTTCCACAGTGAATTCCGGCCGGGCCGCCAACACATCCGCCATTGTTCGATACCGGCTGCTTTGCTTTTCAAATTCAAAATGCCAAAAGTTACAAATCAAAAGAATATCCATGTGCTGTCTTCCTTTATTCCACTGTTCTTCCTTGTGCCAAGGATAAATTTTCCAAAATCAATTGAAATAACCGTGCATGATTTTCCACACTCACAAAACTGTTGTGCGGTGTGACAATCACATTTTTCAAATCCCACAAGTCACTGTTTTCTGCAAGCGGCTCATCTTCAAACACATCCAACACCGCTCCTCGGATGGCATTGGTCTTCAAGGCATCTGTCAAAGCCACTGTGTCCACAATAGCTCCTCTGGCAATGTTGACCAGCACCGAATCGGATTTCATTGCCGCAATGCGTTCGGTGTTGATAAGATGCCGTGTTTCCTCGGTAAGAGGAAGTGTTAAAACTGTTATGTCGGCACTGGCCAGTGCCGATTTCAAGCTGTCCAACGAAACCATGGTATCATATACATCGTTTTGATACGGTACACTGTCAACGCCGATGACCGAACAGCCAAAAGCGCGAAACCGCTTGGCACATTCGTTTCCCACGCTGCCACAACCAAGGATACACACTGTTTTTCCGTTGAGTTCTGCTATTTCGCGGCACTTCTCCCAGCGGTGGTTTCTTTGATTGCACTGAAAAAACTCACTTTGTTTATAAAGTTGTAGCACCCCGCCCACAGCAAACTCCGCCATGGGAATGCTATATACACCGCGTGCGTTGTGAATATCAATTTTGTGTTCTCGGACATAATCCATCGGAACGCGGTCAAATCCCGCACTTGTCAGCTGAATATAGTTCAGTGACGAAAACTGTTCAATTGGGTGATGCAAGAAAATTCCATTTCCGACAATCCCTTCCACCCACGCCGGTTCACAAGGCAACGGTGAAGATTCCTGCTGCATGAAAACCACCTCGTGGCCGCGCGCGCGTAACATATTCAATTCGTTTTCGGCCCAATCAAAAGCACCGGTCACAAGCAAATTCATAGCATGCCCTCATTCAACAATCGTTTTCACGGCTTTTTCCAATTCACGTTTGTTGTCGGTAAAATACCCCATGTGTTTTTCACACTCCGCTTCAAACGCGCGAATCTCGCGCATACCATTCACAAAGGTGGAACTGATGATTCCCATGTGATTGATTTTATCGACATTACAAAAACTTCGCGAGAGAATGGCGCAGGTGGAACCAAGGCGATAGTGCTCTTTGATAATCATTTCCGCCGGAACCGTTCCTTTGCCAAGCGAAGCAATCCCTCCAAAGCCATAGGGAATATTCTTTTCACGAAACTTTGTGCACAAGCGCTCCACTGTACCATCGGTCAACAATTCAAACATAAACTGTTTTCCGTATCCCAAGCTTAAATCATTCAAGCCAATGTGAATAAAATCAATTCCATCCAACAAAAGCAACTCGTCCACCATGGCAACTGCCTCCGGCGTTTCAATCAAGAGCATCGTTTTGACTCGCCGGTTCACAGCCAAAAGGAAGCGCTTCACTTCCTCCAATCGCTTAAAAAACGGAAGCATAAGAATATCAGCACCGTTGGCAATGGCGGTGTTAATTTCTTCTTCGGATGAAACATATTGTTCGGTTGCATCATGAATCGGATTCACACGAACCAACAATTCCGCGGTGGTAATTGCACCGGAAATTCGTTTAACATCGTCCAGCGTGTGATGCGACTGCACCGTGTCCATACCGCCTTGACGATCTGCCTTGCCGATATACTCCAAATCAATAAAAATTCTGTCAACCCCCGCCGTTTCCGCAATTTGTGCAATCTCCGGACGGTTCGTTATGTACATCAATTTTAAAGCCATTTCAATTTACCGTTTCTTTCTGCTCGACTGTATCAAGCTTTATCACTGTGGCACCTGTGTTTTCGTTGTCGGCATTGGCCAAAACTTTCCACACCGTGAGAAACAAGATTTTGATATCCAGCCACAGTGACACATGATCCACATACCAGACATTCAACTCGATTCGATGATTCCACTCCACACCCTTTCGGCCGTTCACCTGTGCCCAGCCGGTGATGCCCGGACGAACCTCAAACATGCGGAATTGTTCCGGTGTGTACTCCTCAATGGGCCACGGATGGTAGGTGAGTGGCGGGCGCGGCCCCACAAAGCTCATCGACCCAAGCAGCGTGTTAAATAACTGCGGAATTTCATCCAAACTTGTCTTTCGCAAAATGTTGCCGACGCGGGTAACACGCTTGTCTTCTTTGCCGGAATAAACGCCCGAACCCATTTGCTCGGCACCCACACACATGGTCCGAAATTTGAAAATCGTGTACACCTTTCCCCGATATCCAACACGCTGTTGCCGGAATAAAACCGGGCCTTTGGAATCCAATTTGATAGCAATCGCAATCACAATCATAGGAAGGCAACAACATATCAGCCCCAGCAACGAAAAGAAGACATCAAAAATGCGCTTAAAGAAATGCTTATACACCTGCAAAACCCTCCGTCAAATTCACACAAGCAACGATACAAGAAAAGCGGCCGGTTGGCACAGTTGCAAACCGGAATTGGTGAAATTCCGGTGCAAGCCGCCCTAAACCCGCCGCTTTAACTGCCTTGCTATTTGTTCCGCACTGTTCAACCGATTGACTGCCAACACAAGAACACCCTCCGCACGATGGATGTTCCATGCCGAGAAACCTTCTCTGTTTGCAGCTGCAACCGCTTGTACTTTAAAAGCCGACGATTGCCCCCTGTGCCGACTGACCGGCGGCAAAAAGGAAACCGTGCGTTGCCCTCCCTGTGCGATATTCACACTTACAGCGACCTCTTTCCTGTTATAAATCGCTCTGTTGCTTTTATAAAACATATTATAATGCAAAATGAAAAACCTGTCAATACCTTGCGCACCCGCCCGGTGCAAAAATGCCCGAATTTCTTCGGGCATTTTTGGTGGTTACATGGTTTCGGGAGCGTCGATTTTCAGCAACGACAACACGCTTTTCAGGACAATGCGCGTTGCTTGGCACAGCGACAGGCGGGCCTGTTGCAACGCCGTATCCACGCCGCGCACACGGCAGGCATTGTAGAATTTGTGGAACAGTGTTGCCAAATCCAACGCATAGCGTGTCATGCCGGCCGGGTCCAGTGCCTTGGCACAGTCCACAACGGTGGCTTCGTAGTTGGCCAAATGGCGAATCAGCTCCCGCTCTTCCGGTGCTTGAAGCAACGCAAAGGTGGCCGGCGCAGTATCGGTTAGCGTTACCCCGTCTTCGGCCAAGGTGCGGAAAATCGAGCAAAGGCGCGCATGCGCGTATTGCACATAGTACACCGGATTTGAGGACGACTGTTCAATCGCCAGCCCCAAATCAAAATCCATTTGCGTGGAGGCTTCGCGCAAATTGAAGAAAAATCGGGCGGCATCCACCGGTACTTCGTCCAGCAAGTCGGCCAACTGAATGGCTTTCCCCGACCGCTTTGACATGCGCACTACTTCGCCGTCGCGCATGAGGCGCACCAACTGCATCAGGGTCACCTGCAACTTTTCGCCGTCCAGTCCCACGGCATCCATCGCGCCCTTCATGCGCGCTACATGGCCGTGATGGTCGGCCCCCCAAACATCAATGCAGGTATCAAACCCGCGTGCAAATTTATTGCGGTGATAGGCAATATCCGCCGCAAAATAGGTGGGGTTTCCGTTGGCACGCACCAGCACCTCGTCCTTGATGCCTTCTTCCACGCCGTCACGGCTGAGATGCTTTTTTCCCTGGTATTTTTCGCCGTATTCGCCGGCGCGATACCACAGCGCCCCGTCTTTTTCATAGGTGAGGCCGTGCTTGGTCAGCAGTGCAATGGTATCGGCCAATTCGCCGTTTTCGTGCAGCGTGGATTCTGTGAACCAGCGGTCATACTCAATGCGGTATTTGGCCATATCCCGCTTCATTTTTTCGATGTTCAGCGGCAAGGCATAGGCCACCAGCGCATGCCGGCGTTCTTCTTCCGCCACATTCACATAGGCATCCCCATGAATGGCTGCAAAGTTACGGGCGTGTTCGCGAATGTCGTCGCCGTGATAGGCATCTTCCGGCATGGTTACTGCCTCTTCCCCGCGATACAGCTGCAAATAGCGAACTTCCAACGACAACCCGAATTTTTCAATTTGATTGCCGGCATCATTGATATAGAACTCACGCCACACATCGTAGCCCGCCGCTTCCAGTACTGCCGCCAGGCAGTCGCCCAGGGCACCGCCGCGCGCGTTTCCCATGTGCATCGGGCCGGTGGGATTGGCCGATACGAATTCCACCATCACCTTTTTGCCGGCGCCGTAGTTGCTGCGGCCGTAGGTTTCGCCATCGGTCAGCACCGCTTTCACGGCATCGGCATAGTAGGCAGGTGACAAAAAGAAATTCAAAAAGCCGGGGCCGGCCACTTCTGCCCGCTCCAAATAGGTGTTTTCCAGGTTACTGTGTGCCACCAAACATTCGGCGATTTGGCGCGGTGCTTTGTGGAATGTGCGGGCCGACGCCATGGCCACATTGGCCGCCAAATCACCGTGCGACCGGTCGGCCGGCACCTCCACGGTGAATTCGGGCAGCGCTTCGTTCGGCAATTCTCCTGCCTCGACTGCTTTTTGCAAGGCAGCCGCCAACACCTGGCGCAACTGCTGTTCTGCTTGTTTAACAATTGTATTCATTGTGACACATCCTTGACCAAAATTTCCATGGTACACGCCAGCGGTTCGCTTTCGCCCAATTCCAATTGGTAGGCGGCAAACGCCCGCCCGCCGTGCTTTCCGATTTCCTGTTGCAGCACCGTGCAGGTGGCGTGCATCGGTATGGCGCCGTAGGGCGTATCGTACCGGCACAGCTGCCGTTTTCCCGGCACAAACAACAACCGCGAACGCGTTTCGCCTTGCCGTTCCACCAGCAGGCGTTGCTCGTGAAATGTGATGCACACCGCGGCACCGGCCGCTTCTTCGCTTGGCGGCTCCCGATAGCGCAGCAGCCGACCGTTGGGCGTGGTTTCCCATGTTCCCGTTGCCGTTAGCTTGGTTTCCGCCACTTCGCCGTCTTGGGTTTGACGCGTTATTAGTGTGATTTGCTTTTTCATTTTATTCCAGTTCCTCCGGATTCACACGGCAAATATCCGTTCCCACCGGACGCCCCAAAAACATTTCCGCCACGCTGGAAAAGCCTTCCGGCTGATCGCTCACATAGAAGCGACATTCGCTCTCTTGCGTGGCATCGCAAAGCGCGTTTTGTTCCCGCAACAGCGCTTCACAGCGCGCGGCACACGCGGCACCGGAATTGATAAGTGTTACGCCGCTTCCCAAGATGTCTTGCAAAATTGGGGCCAACAGCGGGAAATGCGTGCACCCCAAAATCACGGTGTCCACGCCCTGTGCACGCATGGGTTCCAAATAGCGCCGTGCCACGGCCACCGTTGCTTCGTTGTCGCGTTCGATCCAGCCGCTTTCCACCAGCGACACCAGCAACGGGCATGCTTGCGAAAAGGTGTGCACACCGCTTGTTTTTTCCAAATAGCGCGGAAACGACTGCGACCGCACCGTGGCTCCGGTTGCCAAAATGCCAATGCGCCCGTTGCGCGTGGCCGCCAACGCCGCATCGGCTGTTGGCTCCAACACTCCCATGGCGGGAACCGGCTGGGCTGCCAGCACATCTTGCGCCGTGGTGCTGACGGTGCCGCACGCGGCAACAATCAGTTTCACATGATGGGCAAGCAAAAAGCGACAATCCTGCTGTGCATACCGCCGAATGGTGGCTGCCGTGCGCGTTCCGTAGGGAACGCGGCCGGTATCGCCGAAATACAACAACCGCTCATGCGGCAAACGGGCCAGCAGCTCCCGCACTGCCGTGAGCCCACCAAGGCCCGAATCAAACACACCGATTGGCCGATTATCCATGTTCCGCCCCCTCACGCCGCCGTGTTATTTAAAACTCTATGCGGTACAAATTTCCGAGATGATCGCCGTAATAGCAGGTGTCGCCGTCGAAATCAATCAGTTCCGGTTCCACCGTGCAACCTGCGGCCGCCAAGTCCACCACCGTGTCTTGCTTGTGGCCCTTTACATCGATGATACGCATGGCCGGCGGATTTTCCCGGTTGTCGGTGAACCCTTCCAGGGAATACACCTTTCCGTTGTGAAACGCCGCCCCTTGCAAAAACTTATGATAGTCGCAATCAAAATAGTCGCCGATGTCTTCAACGGTTAGCACCACTTTTTTCACAGCCAGGGTTTCGTCGATCACGCCATCGGTGCTTTTCGGCAAAGCAAACGAAAAATACCGGGTTGTGCGGCTGCCGTCGCGCATGGTGAAGGCATAGTACATGCCCGCCTCCCGATCAATCACAAAATTGCCGTATGGCCGCACATCGCCGGCGCCGGCCGATGCCCAATAGGTTGTGTTTTCGGTGAATCCGATTTCGATTATCTGAACCAGCGTGGTTGAAAATTCGCACCCGTTTCGTTGCAACCGATAGGCCAGGCAAACACCTTTCAGGGGAGTGTCGGTTCCGCCGTAGTTGTTATACACATTGGTGTACAACAACGGGAATTCGTCGCCCACTTGGTAGTATTCGTTCCCGAAAACAACCGCATTACCGTGCGGAACAATCGTTTCGATTTTATCCAAAGTGAACGAAGCCATGCAGCCACATTCACCGCCGTTGGCGCATTGAAGGGAGGCCAAGTCGTACACAAAACAACGGCCCTCGGAATCGAAACGAAACAGCAAGCGGTTCCAGATGGCGCCATCTTGACCCCCGTGAATTTTGGCAATCGGTAATATTTTCATGGCAGTCACCCCAAACAGCAAAATGAACGGCAGCAAATTTCGCACCGGTATACAGCCGTGTGAACAGCGTATTGTGATTTATTATAGCACATACCGTTTCAAATCACAAGTGCTTCGCACAAAAAAGTCGCCGGCAAAACACAACCCGCGAAAGGTTCCTTTCGCGGGTTGCGGTGGTTATTCACGGCAGCGTTTTGTGATTTCGGTGAGTTGGTTCCATTTGTCTTCCATGTCTTGCACCAAGCGAATCTGTGTGCGGGTTCGCACCAAGTTGTGGTCGGGAGAATTGGTTTTGAAATACACATCGCCATTGAGATAGTCGGTTAAAAATCGCACCGCCAGCTCCAAGGTCATCACTTTCACGCTGGTTAGCAAAAATTCTTCTTCGTTGGCACGCAACACCCCGCCGGCGCCTTTCAGGAATCCGCGTGTGAATTGTTCGTACAGCTCGGTGCTCAACGACACTTTGGTTAAATCCCGCTCATCTTCGGCCGCCGTGGACGCACCGTAGCGCACGGCATCGCCGAAATCGAACAGCGAAGACCCCGGCATAACCGTGTCTAAATCAATCACGCAAATGGCTTTCTGCGTGGCATCGTCGAACAAAATATTGTTGATTTTGGTATCGTTATGAGTGACACGCCACGGCAAGCGCCCGTCGTTCAGTGCCGCCATTAACGCGCCGCCTTCTTGTTCGCGTGCCAGCAAAAACTGAATTTCCGGTTCCACCTCTTGGCGGCGCGACTTTTCGTCGGCTTTCAGTGCCGCTTTGAAATCGGCAAAACGCGACGGCGTATCGTGAAAATGCGGAATAATTTCGTGCAGCGTTTCGGCCGGAAAATCCGACAGCCACGCCTGAAACTCACCGAAAGAAAAACCCGCTTCGTAGAACTGGTGCGAATCGCGCACCATGTTGTAGGCTTGGGATTTGTCGATGTATTCGTACACCCGCCAAAAATGATGCTCGCTGGTGTAGTAGTACGGCTGCCCGTCTTCGGCACACAGGAACGACAGCACCCGCCTTTCGTAGGACCCGGTTTCGGCCAGCAATTTCTTTTTGATGTGCTCGGTTACCCGCAGGATGTTTGCCATCACTTCGGTGGGGTTCTTAAAAACAAATGTGTTGATCCGCTGAAACACATATTGCCGCTGTTTGCCGGCTGTGTCAACCGTGATCAGGTAGGTGTGGTTGATGTTACCTGCGTGTATTTCCTCAAACGAAACTACCGGATCGGTAATTCCAAAATGAGCAGCAATCGGCTGAAAATCCATGTCATCCCTCTTCCCAAACATAGTCAAACCGCAAGTAGTGTTTTATCACCATACCACAAAGTTGTAAAAAAGTCAAGAAAATTAACATTTTTCACAAATTTCAAAAAAACGGGATAACGGGCCCTCTGCCCGCTATCCCGCGCCGATGTTTCGAAACTTATTCTTTGTAATCCAAGGTGCCGTTGGCCGAAGCGGTTAAATAGGCGTTGATGAAGCCGTCGATTTCGCCATCCATCACCGCGTTGATGTTGCCCATTTCGTAGCCTGTGCGATGGTCTTTGGCCAGCGTATACGGCATGAAAACATAGGAGCGGATTTGGCTGCCCCATGCAATTTGGGCCTGGGTTCCCTTGATGTCTTCAATGCGGTCCAAATGTTCGCGCTCTTTGATTTCCATCAATTTGGCTTTCAACATATTCATGGCCGTGTCTCGGTTTTGGAATTGGCTGCGTTCGGTTTGGCACGCCACCACAATACCGGTGGGAATGTGTGTCAAACGCACGGCCGACGAGGTTTTGTTGATATGCTGACCGCCGG
>CAYMDU010000026.1:0-19251 GCA_964389495.1 uncultured Eubacteriales bacterium | reverse complement strand
CCTCCGTCACGGCACGATGTGCCGTGCCACCTCCCCTTACACAGGGGAGGCTTGAGGGGATTGTGCGGATTTCAAGTAATGTGACTTCTCTGCGGCTCGGTCACGCTCAGGCTCTGACAGCCCACCGGGCTGTCATTCACTGTCTTCGCGACCTTACACAGGGGAGGCAGGGGGCCGGTGGGCACGGCGGTAGGCCAGTGGAGTGATGCCTTCGGCCGATTTGAAACTGCGCATGAAATGCGGCTTGTCGCGAAATCCGCAAGAACAGGCCACCACCTGCACAGGCAGGGTTGTGGTGGCCAGCAGCTGCTTGGCAAAATCCAAACGGCAGCGAATGAGAAGGTTCACCATGGAGAGGCCGTAGGTTTGCCGAAAGGCGTGGCAAAGTTGCCCGTGGTCAACCGACAAATGGCGGCAAAGCTGGGTCAGCGTGAAATCGGCCGAGGCATAGTTGGCCTGAATGACGGCCTTGGCTTCGGCGGCGAGTTCCGGCAGAGGAACCAGGCGGCACAGCACCGCCAGCTCCCGAAAAGCCGAAAGAAACGGCGCGTGAGTGGCATCTTGCGCAAGAGCGGCCGGCAGCCGTTCGGCAATGGCGCACACCGCGGGAAACGCACTGCCGCAGCGGCGAATCGGCCGTTGGGCGGAAAAGCCCATGCGGGTGCCGCAGGCGGCCGCATCGGGGCCGGCAAAGTGAAAGCACAGGCAACGCCAAGGGGCCGTTTTGGCGGCACCGGTGTGAGCAACCAGGGGCGGCAGATACACAAGGTCGCCCGCAGAAACGGTGTGGGCACGGTTGCTGCCCCACTGCACGGTGCCGGCACCTTCCAAAACCACCAGCAACAGGGCGGTGGGTTGCACACGCGGCAAGGGGGTGCCGCCGGTGTCGGTGCCGGTGATCAAATCGGCGCGGCAGAGAAAACAGGGCGTGGTTTCCGCCGGCGGAGGGAACAGGCGCGTGATGGTTGTGCGATCCATAAAATCACCTCACATTCAGTGTATCACACCGCGGCAAAAATGTAAAGAAAAGAGCAAAAGGTGCTTGCTTTTCGGCAAGGGGCTTGGTATAATGAGCTTGACCTGCACCGGTGGCGGAACCGGTGACAATGCAACAAAGGAAGTGGCGTTATGAGCAAACCGATTGAGGCACCGTGGCTGGCCAAAGAGCACGGCATGCTTCGGCTGGATTTCGAAGACGATTTCGACAGCCTGGACACCATTGATGTGAAAAACACCGGTAAACCGGGGTACAAATGGTATGTGAGCCGTGCCTATCGGGCACCGGTGCTGGACCCCGACGACTACAAGGTGGAAAACAGCGTGCTCACCGTGTGCAACAACAATCCGATTTGGAATTTCGGCCTGTGCAGCTACAATGCGCGCGAAGACCACGGGTATGCGTTTTTCAAGGGTGTGCTGGAATTCCGTTTTCGGATTCCGCGCCCCCGTGCCAACATCAAAGAGGCGGGCGAGCAGGGCGTTCCCGCTGTGTGGTCGTTCCCGCCCGATAAATTGACAGACGAAACTGTGGATTGGGTGGAGCCGGACTGGTTGGAATATTGGGGCGACGGGTATTGGACAACCACCGTGCATCACAGCAAACGGGCCGAAAAACGGGGCAAGTCGATTTTCTGGATCAGCAACCGCAACCACCGTGCGCCGGAAAGCCTGAACGACGGCGAGTGGCACACCATGACCTGCCTGTGGGACGACGGCATTATTGAAACCTATGTGGACAAAATGCTGTGCGTGCAGGTGACCTATGCGCCGAAGCTTCCTTCGCCCACACCGGTATACCACGATTGCGAAACGCACGGCGACGATTACGCGCCTTTGGAACGCGATCCGCAAGCCATTATTCTCGGCGGTTCGTGGTGCAATCCTTTGGAGCTGGATTGGATTCGCGTTTGGCAGAAATAAAACAGCATAAGGCAAAAAAGGAACCGCCTTTGGGGAGCACTCTCCCCAAAGGCGGTTTTTGTGTGATTACAGACGGTCGGCCAGATAGGCCAGGTTGATTTGCTTTTCCACCAAATCCTGCATGGAATAGTAGTATTGATTGCTGGCTTCAAATCCAATGCGGGAATCTTCGGCACGCAGCTGCATCAAATCGGATACCACCGCCTGTTCGGCGGCAATGGTGGCTTTCATGCCGGTGGTGTCGCCGTTGTCGCGGCAACGAATGAAGCGAATGTGATGATAGGCCGAAGCAATGTGGCAATAGGTGGCTTTGGCCATGCGGCACAATTCCGTGTAGGCGGCACCGGTGTCGGTGTGGGCGGCCAGTGTGTCCAGCCCCTGCTTCCAGCAGACAGACAGCAACCGGAACTGTTCTTCCAGCACTTCGCGCGGATACACGGCGCGGTAGCCGTCCAGATCGTCATACGGGAAGCCGATCATGGTGGAGGCACACCCGGTGGGTTCAGCAAAGAACGGCGCCATGGGGCCAAAGGTGTGCGGCCCGTTATAGATGGTGGTGATGTGGAACGGGTATTCACGGAACGCCTTGCAGAATTGCTCGTCGGCGGCGGCCACCACAGCGGCCGATGGGCCGTATTCCTTTTTCAAAAAGGCGGTGAGTGCGGGGCCGAGTTCTTCGCTGCTGTCGAGAAATTCACAGGCAAATTGCGTGATGGGCGAAGGGCTGCCGCCCATGGTCCAGGTGAGCATGACATCGTTGACACCGGCGTGTTTGATGTTGCTTAAATGCTCGCCGATGAGACCGAAGATGGGAACAAACGGCATGGCCGACATTTCCCAACTGTTGTTGATTTGCACCTTGGCCATGCCTTTGTGCCCGGTTTTTTGAGCGGCTTGCCAGCGGCGCAACGCTTTTTCGCCGGGGCCAACCACCGACATGGAATAGTCCAGCACATAGGTCTCCACGCCGCCGCGCACAAACGGCAAATGTTCTTCGCTGACCGAGAGAAAGTATTGGTCTTCGGTGTGCATGGCAATGGCTTCGGTGTCCCACTCCGGCTCCCATTTCCAGGTGTGGCAAATGGCACGGGCGTGGGGGTTGGCGCGGTGAGCGCCGCGAGCCATGGCGTTGTTCACGGCCGCAACCAGCTCTTTGTCGGGCACATCTTTGCAGCGTGGGCAGGTGGCGCGGAATTCTTCGCCGCGGCAAGTGCAGTTGGTGAAGTTTTCGGAATAGCTGATGTCGAAATAGCCGGCCAAACCGGGCACTTCGCGGAACAGGTATTCCATGGAATCTTCCAAATATTGCTGCACTTCGGGCAGCGAGGTGCACAGGCAACGGAACGCATACCATTTTGCGCCGCGCAGGTGGGGAAATTTGTCAAAGAAACTTTCCGGTTCCGGGCGCGGTTCGTTGATGTACAGATACACGCCAATGCCGTATTTGGCGGCGCGGGCCACCAAACGCCGCAGCGATTCCAGCCGTTGCGGGCGCAAACGGGCATCTTCTTCGCGGTCTTCCCACGGGTTGGGTGCCAGTTGCCGCAACAAGGCCTGTAACCAAATGGCGTTGACACCGTTGGCGGCGTATTGTGCCAGCAAGGCTTCCGGATAGGATTCTTGCGCGTCGCCCGCCAGGGTGTCGCCATAGAGGGCAAAGTAGGAAAACATTAGCCGCAGGTGGTCTTGCTGAGGCAATGTGACCGTGCCTTGCGGTGCCCGGCGGTAGGGGGCCAAAAAGGCAAACGCATTGTCGGCGGGTGCCGACACGCGCTGCACCAGCGCGGCAATTTCGTCCAAGCGGGATTGCACCGCTGCCGGGTAGTCGTCTTTCAGTGCGGGGCGGGCAACCTCCGGTTTGAGGCTGCCCATTTTGTCCCACATGAAATCGTCTTCACGCAGCGTGAATTCCAACTGGGCATCGGTCATGTTGGTGAGCGCCATGATTTGGTCGTATTCGCACAAATTCCAGTTGTTGCGAATCACGGTGAGAAATCCGCGCTGTTCCCACAGGGGGGACACCTCGGGATGAGGCGGCAATCCCATTCGCTGTGCCCAGCGGCAAACCGTGCTTTCGGTGCTGCTCAAAGCGGTGGCAATGCGTGCCGGCGGAACCAAGCCCCAGTTGCGCCAAATCACGGCAAAGGCCGGATCGGGAAAGTGGGGGTAGGGGGCGGCCGCTTTTCCGTTGGGGAGAAAACAGCTGTCCATGTTAGCCCTCCGTGCCCCAAATGCGTTCAATCAGGGCTTCCACGCTGAGTTGTGCCATCTTTTCGCCGTATTCGGCGCTGGCTTCACGGGCACTTTGAATGAACCATTCATCCGACAAATCAATGTCGGCCAGATTCACGGTGTCCGGGTACAGGGCTGCTTGCAGTGAGGCTTCAAACTTGCCGGCGTGGTCGTATCCGGTGGCGTTTTGCACGGCCGTGCTCATGCACGGCATCACGCGAATCCACTGGAACGGGTTGTCGCCGGTGTCCAGGTTGTTGTAGTATTCGGCGCAGGAATTATCGCCCCACCAACCGCGGCCGCGCACCTTTTCCAAATACTCCATGGTGGCGTATTTGGCACCGGAAGCGGCAGCCAGGGTGAGCGGCATGTAGCTTTCCTGTTCGTATTGATGATGAATCATCACCACAATGTTGCGCAGGCCGCCTTCCAAAAAGGAAAGGAAAATATCTTTGAATGTATTGGTTAACACTTCGGCACTGGCGGTAACGGTGCCCTTTTCGGGGCCGGCCACCGCATAGCCGGAGGTGCCATACCAGAAGGTGGGGAGAATCACAACGTCGCGCTCTTTTTCAATGCGTTTTGCCAGGCCTTCGGCAATCAGGCCGTCGCAACCGTAGCTGCAATGCGGGCCGTGATATTCCAAAGTGCCCACCGGAAACAGAAAAGGAATGTTTTTTTCCTTGGCAGTAGCCAGCTGCTTGGGAAACATCAATTCATAACGCATAGTTTATCACACATCCAGTTCATAAATTTTGCCGAGATTGCCGCCGGTGGATTCGCAACCGTTTTCGGTGACAACAATGCCCTTTTCCCAACGCAGGCCGAAAGTCGGGCCCGAAATGAAGGTGTCGACCTGGAAGGTCATGTTGGGTTGCAGGATGTAGTCGGAGGAAGTTTCCATCCAGGGAGCTTCCACTTCGATCATGCCGGTGCCGTGGCAGGGGCCATAGACATAGGCATCTTTGAAGCCGTTGTCGCAATAGAGTTTATAGAAGCCTTTGGCAATGTCGGATGCCATAACGCCGGCTTTGATTTGGTCCACTGTCCAGTTGTGGGCTTGCAGGCAGAATTCCACATAGCGGCGCTTTTCGTCGGTGAGTTTGCCAAGGCACACAGGCAAGCCGATGGAGGGAGAATAGCCGTCGATTTTGGCGGACAGGTTCAGCTGGATGATGTCGCCCTTGTTCAGTGTGCGATAGCTGGGACGGGAAATGGCATGGCGCGTGGAGGCTTCGCTGAACACATACATCGGCAGGCCTTCGTATTCGGCACCGTTTTCGTAGATGACGCGCTGGGCAATACCGACCATGGCCAGTTCGGTGACACCGGGACGCAGGTTTTTGATGACTTCCTGTGTGGCCAAGTCCACAATGCGGAAGCCTTCGCGGATGCAGGCCAGTTCGTTTTCCGTTTTGATTTGGCGCAAAGACACCATGATTTCTTTGTCTTCGATGATTTCCGCTTCGGGGTAGGCGTTTTTCAGGTGACGCATCATTTCACAACTGGTGTCCAGGAAGCTGCCGATGGCAATTTTGATGTGTTTGCCGGTGACGCCCATGTCGCGGAACACTTCGTCGTACTCCACGGGGGAGAGTTCGGGATAGGAAGGGTCGGCGGATTCACGGTAGGCGAGCATGGTGTAGATTTTGTCGATTTTGCTGCGGTCGGCCGAGAAAATGGTGCTTTCCGGACCAACCAGCAAAGCGGCTTTGCCGTTGGGGGTGATGGCCACACCGGCACGCTCAAACAGCGGCCAGAAGTTGCTGAAATAGCGAACATTGGCATAGTCGGCCTCGTTCGAGTTCACCAAGAAAATATCGTAGCCTTTCTTGGCAACCAGCGCGGCGCAGCGCTGAACGCGCTCTTGGTATTCGTGATCGGGGATGCAAATGCGTGACATAATGAATTCTTGCCTTTCTTATTTTTAAAATGAAAATCAAACGGAATAGCCGCTGGTGGTGTAGAACGCCATGTTGGTTTGGCGCACATCCAAACGGCCGTACTGCACGATGACCGGCACATCGCTTTCCAGCAACATGGCGTATTGTTCGCCGGCTTGCGGAACCTCACCGAAAAAGTCTTTCTTTTCGGTGGCGCGCAGGCCCTTGACACGCCGGGCGCCCACCGTGATGGGTGCGCTCCATACCGGGTCGCGGTCGGTCCAATACATGCACAGTTTTATGTGTGCTTCCTGCTCGTTGGGATTGAGCACAATGAGGGATTCGTGCCCGTATACTTCCGGGTCGTTACCCATGGGGGGGATTTCACCGTCTGGGAAATACCATTTGGTTTTACCGTCCATCCTGATTGCTCCTTTCGCTTTTTACTGTACTTTAATTGTACTTGACTTTTTACAAATTTAATAGTACAATGTACTTGAAAATTAGCATTTTTCATTCAATTTGGAACATTTTAGCAGGGTTTGCAGGTGAAAAAAAGATGCAGAATCTCTTTTTTGAACTAAATGAGATACAAAAAATCTTCAAGGATATCTACCTGATCACCGGCCACCAATGTGCGCTGTTCGACCCGGAATACCGGGCATTGCTTCGGTATCCGGCGCAGGGCAATGCGTTTTGCCAGCACATTCAGTCCACGGCGGTGGGAAAGGCCAAATGCGAAGCGTGCGACCGGTATGGGTTTCAGCAGGCACAAAGCACGGGGAAGTTGTGTGTGTATCAGTGCCACGCCGGGCTGATTGAAGTGTGTGTGCCCATTAAATCCGGTCAGCACAACGATGAAATTCTGGGCTATGTGGTGTTGGGCCATTTGCTGGACGACCAAACTTCCCTGGGGTCGCAATGGAACACGGTGTATGAGAATTGCCGTCACTTCGTGCGGGATATGTCGGTGCTGAACCACCAGTTTTTTCAACTGATTCCCACCTCGCGTTCGGCGGTGGCGGCCATGTGCGATATTTTGCAAATCTGCATTGAGCATCTGTTGCTGCAAAAGCTCATTCAGCGCAACCGCGACGATTTGTGGCAGCGCGCGGTGGCCTATATTGATGAAAACTTGCGTGAAAAGCTGTTGGTGTCGGAAATCGCCAAAGCGTTGTCGGTGAGTGTGTCCACCCTGAATCGGTGTGCCGAAAAGAACATTCACATGTCGATTGGCAAATTTGTTTTGCAAAAGCGCATTGTTTTGGCATGCAAGTTTTTGAAAGACCCCAAATACAACATTTCCGAGATTGCGGGCTATTGCGGCATTTCCGACTACAACTATTTTTCGCGTGTGTTCAAGCTGAAAACCGGCATGACACCGCGGGAATATCGCACGGTGTTCCTGCGCAGCGGCAAAGTGCCGGAACCGGAAGAGCCGGATAAGTTGCTGTTGGCCGCGGTGAAGCTCACCGGCGGTGAAAACGAAATGGTACAACATTAAGGAGGAATCAGCATGGTTTTGAAGAAAGCAGTGGCTATGGCAGTGGTGGGGGGCGTGGTGTTGAGCATGCTTGGCGGATGCGCCTCCCAAACCGAAAACACGGGGGCAACAGGCACCACCACAGGGGCAACAACAAGTGCCACATTGCCGCAGGTGACAGTGAGTGAAACGCCCACGCCGGTGCCCAATCCCGATTTGCCCTCGATTCAGGGCAACGCACTGCTCACGCAGGAAAACACCAATCCGGAGCCAACGGCCACGGTGGAAGTGCCCGAAGCGGCAGCGGCTGCCGGCATGACCAAGCTGGCCTTTTCCGACGATTTTGATTCGTATGATACCATTGATTTCAGCGGCGAAGGGAAAGAAGGGTATAACTGGTATGTGGACCGCCCCTATGGCGGCGATACACTGACACAGGAGGAAATCACCATTCAAGACGGCGTGATGACATTTGCTCCCAAAAACTGCCCGGCATCTATCGGGTTGCCGACATTCAGCGCCAAGGGGAAAACCGGATATGCCATGCATTTCGGATATGCGGAAGCGCGCATTCGGTTTTCGGTGGAAGAGTTGTCGCTGGCATCGGAAGGGCGCAACGGATTCCCGTCGTTTTGGGGCGTGAGCGTGGTGGATGTGGTTGGCGAATCGTGGAACCGCGTGGGTGAGCTGGATATTTTGGAAGCGCACCAGGTGGAGGCCGACAACCCGCAGTCCGATGTGATTTACACCGGCACCATACACGACCATGTGAAGCTGGCAGACGGTACAAAACAAATTGCCACCAATGTGACCAACGCAACGGGTGCTTTTGGGTTGCACGATGTGCTGGACAGCGAGTGGCACACCTATGCGGCTTTGTGGACAGAAAACTACATTGCCTGGTACATGGATGGCCAGCTGATGCACTCGGCGCGCTTTTCCGAAAGCGAGTATCCGGTGTATTATTACCGGGACATCGAAGAACCGCTGAACTGGAACGAAAGCATTGAAAGCTCACTGGCCGGGCGCACCTGGCAAGGCGCACAGAGCATTTTGAACAGCGACCGCATGGTGTTGTTCCTGGGCGCTCACGAAACATGGCCCATGGAAGTGGACTGGGTGCGTGTGTGGGAAACGCCGACCAATGAGTGAGGAGGAAAGAACCGTGGCAGAATTACGCGAAAATTACGAAAAACGATACCGGCAGGCAAGAGTCAATTTGTTGCTGATGCTGGCTTGCACGGCGGTGAATTTGTTGCTGCCGTTGGTGAATTCCGATGTTCGCTTTTTGTTTTCGGCTTCGTTGCCGGAAATGCTCAGCAGCGTGGCGTGGGCATTGGCAGCATTGGAACAGCCGGGTTTTTTGGTGGCTCTGCCGGTGGCGGCCGTGGTGCTGTTGATGGCGGCCTACTTTCTGTGCTGGCTGTTTTCCAAAAAGCGCGGCGGATGGATGGTGGCCGCGTTGGTGCTGTTTTCCGTGGACTGTGTGACAACGCTGTGGTTGGTGCTGACCAGTTTTGCGGAAGCGGGAAGCGGCGATCCGGATTTGTTTGCAATCGGATTGATGGTGGCGTTTGCCGCATGGGTGATGTATTATCTGATTGGCGGCGTGGCAGCGTGGAACCGATTGCGGAAGTTGCCGCCGTGTGAAGAACCGGCCGAGTCGATGAATACCAATGAGTAAGTAACAAGCGATAAGAAACGGTGCAGCACCAACCGGTGCTGCACCGTTTTGCGTGAGGAATAAAACCGGGGCAAGGCCGACCGCCTTGCCCCGATTGTTTTGAAGAAAATTACGGTTTTAGCAAGCCGGTGAAAGTGAACCGGCGCGGGTTGAGTTGCCAACGGCTGTCTAATTTTGGCCCGCAACTGTTGGAGCCGACACCGCTTTGCATGTAGTCGATGTGCAACACCGTGTTGCCGCTGTCGTTCAGTTCGAAAGAATGGGCGGCCGCCGTTAATTCTTCCACGGTGTAGCGGGACACCGAGAAACTGAGCGGATGACTGACAGCCTCCACGCGGAAGCCATCCACTGCCAGCCAGTCGCATTCGGTGCGGTTGCCGTTTTCCTGCGGAAACAGGTAGTCTTCGTGCATGGCGGGCACGGTGGAATCAAACAGGCCGTACCATGAGGCGTGATGTTTGTCGACATAGTTTTCAACCGGGCCGCGGCCGCAGTAGTGTACCTGTTCGTTGCCGCGTGGCAGGGTGAGTGTGATGCCAAAGCGCGGCAGGAACGGGGTGTTGATGGTTTTGTCAACCGTCATGCGGAAGGCAACGGCTCCGTCGGCATGAATTGTCCATTCGGTGGTGCCGCGCAAAAGCGGCTGGCGGGAATCCGAAGCCAACGACCAGCGCGTGTTCAAAACGCAAGCGGTTTCGGTGGCGGAGATATCGGTGGTGTAGGCGCGCGGTTTCAGGCGGTTATACCGATTCTCTTCCCATGTGGTGCGAACAAACCGCTCGTTGTCAACGGGAGCACGCCAGACAGTGTAGGACATGGGCGCAGCCAGAAGGGCCGTGCCGTTCTTTTCCATGGCGGAGAACAGGCCGACAAGGCAATCGTAGGTGTAGCGGAAGCCGTTGCCGGTGATAATCAGGCTGTCGCCGCATTCGGCCACGGTGGGAGCTTGGCCGGCCGCAGCATGGGGCAAGCGCGGTTCAAAGGCGCGCAGCGTGATTTCTTCGTGCCCCAGCGGATGGCCGGCGGGACGGAAGGCGTCGGCGTTTTTCAGTGCCAAAAGGAAGCGGACGCGGCATTGACCTTGCGGCGGCAGGGTGAACGATACCGGCAACACGGCGGTACCGTGCGGCGGTACTTGCAGCGCCGATTCGGGGAGAGAACCGGATTCCACAATCTGACCGTCGCAAGTGAGTTCGTAGGTGACGGTCAGGTAGTCGCTCAATGTGGTGAAATCCAGCAAATTGCGGATGAGGTATCGGCCCATGGCATCTTGTGTGATGCGCGCGGGACGTAGCACATTTTTGTATTCCATCAGGCCGGTGTGCGGGCGACGGTCGGGATAGACCAACCCGTCCATGCAGAAGTTGCCGTCGTGCGGATATTCGCCGGAGTCGCCGCCGTATAGGTAGCGCGGGCGGCCGTCGGGGGCGGTTCCGTCATACACGGCGTGGTCGCACCATTCCCAAATGAATCCGCCGCACAGGCCGTCGTGTTCCATGAACAACTGCTGATAGGCTTCTAAATCGCCGGGGCCGTTGCCCATGGCGTGGCAATATTCGCACAGAATAAAGGGCTTGCGGGATTCCGGCGCCAAAGCAGCTTGCTTGGCCATGTTTTCGCGCAGAAATTCCGGCGAGGAATACATGCGGCTGTACAGGCTCAGCTTGTCGAACCGGGGATGCACGGCATCTTCTTCGGCATACGGCCCATAGCGGAATTCGTCGCAGGTTTCGTAGTGGGTTAGACGGGTGGGGTCGGTATCTTTCACCCAAGTCCACGCATCGGATACGGCTTTGCCGCAACCGGATTCGTTGCCCATGGACCAAATCAAAACGCAGGGATGGTTTTTATCGCGCTGGTACAACAGGTTGGCGCGGTCCAACACGGCGTTGTAGAATTGCGGGTCGTTGGTGGTTTTGTTGAACAGATTTTCCCCTTCGTACAGGAAGATGGTGCCGTGCGTTTCCAAATCGGCTTCGTCGAGAAGATAGAAGCCGTAGCGGTCGCACAGTTCCGGCATCCACGGAGCGTTGGGGTAGTGGCTGCTGCGAATGGCGTTGATGTTGTGCTCTTTCATCACGCGCAAGTCGGTGAGCACCTGCTCACGGGTGACGGCATAGCCGGTTACCGGGTCGCTGTCGTGGCGGTTGACGCCGTGGAAGGTGATGTTTTGCCCGTTGACATACAACACGCCGTGGTGCGTGTGAATTTCGCGAAATCCCACGCCCAAAGCCAGGCTTTCGTCGGCTGTTTCGGCCGTGAGTGTGTACAGATACGGATGCTCGGCGTTCCAAAGAACGGGGTGATCCACCGGCAAGGAAACCGCGCCGGTTCCGGTGGCGGTGGCTATCACCGCGCCGGTGGAGTCGGTGAGTGTGTAGGTGACCGACAGCGGGGTGTCGCTGAACACCGGTGTGATTTCCACCGTGGCGGCGGTTAGGTCGGCCGACAACGGTGTGGTGACGGTGATATCGTGAATGTGCTGTGCCGGGCGGTGCAACAGGAACACATCGCGGAAAATACCGGACATGCGGAATTTGTCTTGGTCTTCCAAATAGGTACCGTCGCACCATTTGAGAACCACAACAGCCAGCTCGTTTTCACCGATGTGCAACTGCTCGGTGATGTCCCATTCGCTGCTGGCGTGGGACACCTGGCTGTATCCCACCAGAGTGCCGTTTACCCAAACGGCCAAGCAGGAATCCACACCTTCAAAATTCAAATAGGTGCGCATGGATGCCTGTTCCGGTGTGAGGGTGAAGGTGCGATAGTAGGCGCCGCAGGGATTGTTGTGCGGCACATAGGGCGGGTCGTAGGGAATGGGGTAGTTGATGTTGGTGTATTGATGCTGATCGTATCCGTGGCACTGCCACACCGAAGGAACCGGCAACGGCGAAAAGCCGGAGCGGTCGGCGTCGGGGCCCCAAAAGGGCGCGGTTAATTCGCGGACGCTTTTGAAATAGGCAAATTCCCAAGTGCCGCTTAGCAATGAAAAGCGGTCGGAACAGGTGCGGGGATTTTCGGTCATAGCCGACCGGGCCGCCGCGGCGGTGGAAAACGGGATGTAGTAGGCACGCGGTGCCAAGGTGCCGATGTGCAACCGGGAAGGATCTTCGTAGTAATGGGGAAACAGCATAACAATAACCTCCTTTTAATTGTAGTATAGCGAAAAACGGCGGTGTTTCCCATAGCGCAACTTGACTGAAATATGCACAAATCGGTATTTTTCTCTTTACAAAGGCAAGAGAAGCATGGTATACTGGCAAACGAGGTGATCCCATGTTTAATCATTCGGGGTATCGCGTTCCCGACGGTGACCGGCCGCCCTATCCGGCACCGCTTTGGGTGATGAGTGCCGGGCACTATCGGTTTGTTAAAATGCCGCAGTTGCACACGCACCGCCCGCAGGGGCGGCCGGACTATCAGTTGCTGTATCTGGTGGGCGGTACCGCGGAATTTTCGGTGCGGGGCGAGCGGCAGAAGATTGCCGAAGGCGGCATGGTGCTGTATTGCCCGCAAGAAGAACAGGAATATTGGTACCGCTTGGATGAACAGCCGGATGTGTACTGGGTGCATTTCACCGGAACCGAAGCCGATGCGTTCACGGCCGAGTTGGGTTTGCACGGCGGAGTGTACACGGTGGGAATGGATATTCGCTACCGCGAGTTGATGGAAGCGCTGATTCGCGAATTGCAGCTTAAACGCTCGTTGGCCGATGAGATGACCGAAGCCTTGTTGCGGGAACTGCTGGTGCGCATGGCGCGGCGCGACCGGGAAATGCACACGGTGTTGCCGCGTTCCCCCATGGTGGATCGGGCGGTGCGGGAAATCGAAAGGCGATTTGCCGAACCGCTAACTGTGACAGAGCTGGCGGTGCAATCCAATGTGGAGGCATGCTGGTTTTCCCGCTTGTTTCGCCGGCAGGTCGGTATGTCGCCGCAGCAATACCTGATGAGTGTGCGCATGACAAAGGCACGGGAGCTGTTGAGCACAACCGATTGTTCCGTGGGCGAAGTGGCACGGCTAACGGGGTATGACAATCCGTTGTATTTCAGCCGGCTATTCCGCCGTCAGTGCGGATGTTCCCCGCGTGAGTATCGGCAACAAAAAGGAGGACTACGGTGAAAGCGTATTTTCACACCTTGGGGTGCAAGGTGAATCAATATGAAACACAGGCAATGCGGCACTTGCTGGAAGAGCAAGGATACGAAACCGCCGAATTTTCGGTGGGTCGGCCGGATATCGGAAAAGCGGTGCTGGTTATCAATTCCTGCACGGTAACCGGCGAAAGCGATCGCAAGTTGCGGCAACTTCTTCGCCGCTGCCGGCGCGACAATCCGCAGGCGGTGCTGGTGCTAACCGGGTGCTTTCCGCAAGCGTTCCCCGAAGAAGCCGATGGATTGCCGGAACCGGATGTGATTTTGGGCAATGCCGCGCGGCGGGAATTGCCGGAACGGTTGGCTCAGTTTTGGCGGCAGAAGCAGCGTGTGGTGGCGATTGGGCCGCACGGGCGGGAATACGAAAGCCTGTCCATTTGCGAATTTCAGGGACGCACGCGGGCGTTTGTGAAAATCGAAGACGGGTGCGACCGCTTTTGTTCCTATTGCATCATTCCGTATGCGCGCGGGCGCGTGCGTTCCAAACAAGCGGCCGAGCTGAAAGCCGAAGTGGAGCAGTTGGCACGGCAGGGGTATCGGGAAATTGTGTTGGTGGGTATCAACCTGACGGCATACG
Source organism: uncultured Eubacteriales bacterium (assembly GCA_964389495.1). GTDB lineage: Bacteria > Bacillota > Clostridia > Oscillospirales > Acutalibacteraceae > RGIG3009. Next base: position 5,315 of record CAYMDU010000026.1, on the reverse strand, counting down.
GCAAAGATATCGGATTGAACATTGGCGATGCGGTGGAAATTGCCGCGGCGCCTGAGGGCATTTGCCGTGTGCGCTTGGGGTCGTTGGAACCGGATTGCCTGGACGACGAGGTGCTGGGCCGCTTGAAAGCGTGCAAAAAGCTGTGCCCGCAATTTCATTTGGCGTTGCAAAGCGGTTGCGACAGCACCTTGCAGCGTATGAATCGGCATTACACCACGGAGGAGTATCGCCGTCTGTGTGAACAGTTGCGGGCCTGTTTTCCGCACTGTGCGCTGACAACCGATGTGATGGTGGGCTTCCCCGGCGAAACCGAGGAGGAGTTCCGGTGCTCATTGAAATTTGTGGAAGAAATCGGGTTTTCGCGGATTCACTGTTTTCCGTATTCGCGGCGGCGGGGAACCAAAGCCGCGGTGGATCCCCGGCAAGTACCGCAAGCGGAAAAGCTGCGGCGCAACCGGGAGCTGATGGCGTTGGAAGAACGCAGCCGTGAGCAATACGAAACTGCGCTGGTCGGTTCCACGGTGACGGTGTTGCCGGAAACCCAATGCGCCGACGGCCGGTGGGAAGGATACACCGATACCTATGTGCCGGTGATTATTTCCGGTGCCGTGGCTGGCGTTCCCACAGCGGTGCGGATTACCGGCCGGGAAAACGGCGTTTGCGTGGGGACTGCGGTTCGATGAAAAAAACCTCTTGCAGAAATTTCTGCAAGAGGTTTTTTAACGGCACGGCCGTTATTCGGCGTCGGCAAATTTCATTTCGGCCAGCTGGGCAATCAGTTCAATGGCGTTTTCGTAGCTGACAGAGTGGGTATTGATGCACAAATCGTAGTACGAAGCGGTGCCCCATTTTTTACCGGAGTAGAAATTGTAGTAGTTGGCGCGCTTTTTGTCGCTGCGGGTGATGCGGGCTTTGGCTTCCTGTGCGGTGATGCCGTCGTGTTCGGAAACGCGGGCAATGCGGCGTTCTAAGTCGGCGTGAATGTACACCGTGACCAAATAGGGGTAATTCTGCAAAACATAGTCGGCGCAGCGGCCCACAATAACGCAAGCTCCTTTGTCGGCCAAAGAACGAATGGCATCGAACTGTGCCTGAAACACCTGCTGATTCACGGGCATGGAATAGTTCATCATGCCGGTTTCGTTCATGGCATAGGCGCCGGTGGACAGGGTGTATAGCAGGCTGCTGGTGGGCTTTTCGTCGAAATAGGCGATCACTTCTTCGGACAGGCCGCTGGCTTGCGCGGCGTGGGTGAGCAATTCTTTGTCATAGCACGGAATGTTCAACTTTTCGGCCAAACGCCGGCCGATTTCGTGCCCGCCGCTTCCGAATTGGCGGGCGATGGTGATGATGACAGGGTGTTTCATCCAAAGTCCTCCTTTGCTTAATAACGAGCGAGATAGCGATCCAGTTCCCAGGGGGTGACGCGAATTTTGTATTCTTCCCATTCCTCGGTTTTGTGTTGCACATAGCACGAGAAAATGTGATGGCCCAGTGTGTCGCGAATGAGCGGGTCGGCTTTCATGGCACGAACCGCCTCTTTCAGGTTGGAGGGGAGTTGCCCGATACCGCGTGCTTCGCGTGCGTCTTCGTCCAATTCAAACAAATTGGCATCGATGGCTTCGGGTGGCGTTAGATTGCGGCGAATGCCGTCGAGCCCGGCGGCCAAGCAAAGAGCCAGCACCAGATACGGATTGGCCGACGGGTCGGGATTACGCAGTTCAATGCGGGTGCCGGCGCCGCGCGAAGCGGGAACGCGCACCAGCGGGCTGCGGTTGCTGTTTGACCAAGCAATGTATACCGGTGCTTCGTACCCGGAAACCAACCGCTTGTAGGAATTAACCAGCGGGTTGGTGATGGCACTCATGCCTTTGGCGTGTTCCAAAATGCCGGCAATGAATTGGTAGGCGGTTTTGCTGAGGCCCAGTTTGTCGGTGGGATCGTAAAAAGCGTTTTTGCCGCCTTTGGACAAAGACATATTCACATGCATGCCGCTGCCCGCACGGCCGAACACCGGCTTGGGCATGAAGGTGGCATACATATCGTGTTTGTGAGCAATGGTTTTCACCGCCAGTTTAAAGGTGACGATGTTATCGGCGGCGGTTAGGGCGTCGGCATATTTGAAATCGATTTCGTGCTGGCCGTTGGCGTTTTCGTGGTGAGAAGCTTCGATTTCATAGCCCATATCTTCCAATGCCAAACACATATCGCGGCGGGCGGCTTCGCCCAAATCGGTGGGGCCGAGTTCAAAATAGGCGCCGCGGTCGCGTGTTTCGGTGGTGGGGTGGCCTTCTTCGTCGTAATTAAACAGGAAGAACTCACATTCCGGACCCACATTAAAATTGTCGAACCCCATGCTTTTGGCTTCTTCGATTACGCGCTGCAACAGCCCGCGCGGGTCGCCGGCGAACGGCTTGCCGTCGGGGGTGTATACATCGCAAATCAAGCGGGCCACTTTGCACGAATTTTCGTACCACGGAAAGATGAGGAAGCTGTCGTAGTCGGGATAGAGATACATATCCGACTCTTCAATGCGAACAAAACCTTCCACGGAAGAACCGTCGAACATGCACTGCTTATCCAACGCTTTTTGCAGTTGAGAGGCGGTGATGGCAATGTTTTTGAACGCACCGAAAATATCGGTGAATTGCAACCGAATAAATCGAATGTTTTCTTCTTTGACAATGCGCAAAATATCGGCAGCGGTGTATTTGCTCATGAGAAACGTCCTTCCCTTCTGTATACTGATAATTATAAAAGGGAAACGCGTGACTTGTCAATAGTTTTTGCGGAATTGGCGGAATTGTTTGGACGAAAGAAAACATTTATCAAGGTTCTTGTAAATTTTTCTTGACAATTCTCTCATAGTTGGCTATAATAGCATAGCAACTGCACATGAACCATTAGCTCAGTTGGCAGAGCACCTGACTTTTAATCAGGGTGTCCGGGGTTCGAATCCCCGATGGTTCACCAAAATCCCGTTCGCTGTGGCGAACGGGATTTTCGCTTTTGTGTTGGCCAAAACGGCTTTATGGCAAAATGTACCGAAAATTTTGCCGACAACACGCACGATTTTTCCGCTTTCTTTGCGTTTAGCGGTTGACTTTTTGCAACAAAAAGTTTACAATTAAGTTACTATTACGACACGGAAGGGGCTTGTGCGGTGAAATTGCTGGAAGAACGCATTTTGCGCGACGGAAAATTTTTGCCGGGGAATGTCCTGAAAGTTGACAGCTTTTTAAACCATCAAATCGATGTGTCGCTCATTTGCCGGTTGGGGCAGGAATTCGAACGCCTTTTTCACGACAGCGGCGTTACCAAAATTTTAACCATTGAGGCGTCCGGCATTGGCATTGCCTGCCTCACGGCACAATATTTCGGCGTGCCGGTGGTGTTTGCCAAAAAATCCAAAACCTCCAACATCGGCGAAGATATGTATACCGCCACGGTGGAATCGTACACGCACGGCGTCACCAATCACATCATGGTGTCGCGTTGCTTTATTCAGCCGGAAGATCGCGTGCTGATTATCGATGATTTCTTGGCCAACGGGCAAGCGCTGAACGGATTGATTGAAATTGTGCAAAGTGCGGGGGCCACGGTTGTCGGAGCGGGCATTGCCATTGAAAAGGCGTTTCAGCCCGGGGGCGATCTCATTCGAAGCCGCGGTATTCGTGTGGAATCGCTGGCACGAGTGGCATCGATGGACGAAACGGGAATTTCGTTTATTTAACGAGGGGTTACAATGCCGAATGGGTCGGCTGTAATAAAACAAAAACGGAGGAAGACAACATGAAAAAATTTCTGGCTCTGCTCTTGGCACTCGTCATGGTGCTGGGTATGGCTGCCTGCGGCGGCAATACCGGCAACGATGACAAGAAGGACGATGCGGAAAAATTGAAGGTCGGCTTCATTTTCCTGCACGATGAAAATTCCACCTACGACAAGAATTTCATCGACGCGGCTGTCACGGCGTGCAAAAACATGGGCGTCGAGATGGTACAGAAAACTCAAATTCCGGAGTCGAACAAAGCCTATGAGGCAGCAAAGGAACTGGTTGAAGTTGAAGATTGCGACATTATTTTCGCCGACAGCTTCGGTCATGAGAGCTTCTTGATGGAGGCCGCCAAGGAATATCCCGATGTGCAGTTCTGCCACGCCACCGGCACGCAGGCACACACGGCCGGCCTTGCCAATTTCCACAATGCGTTTGCTTCGATCTACCAAGGCCGCTACATGGCGGGTGTAGTTGCCGGCTTGAAACTCAACGAAATGATGGCAGCGGATTCTTCCATCACGCCGAAAATGGGGTATGTCGGTGCGTTCACCTTTGCCGAGGTTATGTCCGGTTACACTTCGTTCTATCTGGGTGCCAAATCGGTTTGCCCCACAGTGACCATGGATGTTACATTCACCGGTTCGTGGTATGACGAACAGCGCGAGAAGCAGGCTGCTCAGTCGTTGATCGACGGCGGTTGCGTGCTGATCAGCCAGCACGCCGACTCGATGGGCGCTCCCACGGCTTGCGAAAACAACAATGTGCCCAATGTGTCCTACAACGGTTCCACGGCGGCTGCCTGCCCCGAAACCTTCCTGGTTTCTTCCCGCATCAACTGGACACCCTACTTTGAATACATGATCACCTGCGTGAAGAACGGTACCGCGATCGACACCGACTGGGTTGGCACACTGGATAACGGCGCTGTTCAGCTGACCGACCTCGGCAAGAATGTGGCCGAAGGCACGGCTGACAAGCTGGCCGAAGTGGAAGCCGGTTTGAAAGACGGCTCCATCAATGTGTTTGATACCGCTACCTTCACCAAAGACGGCGCGGTGCTGAGCACCTACATGGCCGATGTGGATACCGACGACAAGTACACGCCGGATACCGAAGCGATTGAAAACGGTGTATTCTATGAATCCAAGCACCGTTCCGCTCCGTATTTCAATGTGGAAATCGACGGCATCACACTGTTGGATCGCAACTACGGCGACTAATGATAGCCCGTGGAAAGGCGGGGCACCTTGCCCCGCCTTTCCTTTTTCCCGTTTCGTAGCTTTGAATACTGTGCCGCCGGTTTGGGCGAGGCAGTGTTGAAAATTAAGAAAAGGAGGGGCCTTCGATGGCAAACAAAGCAGCAATTGAATTGAAGGGAATCACCAAGACGTTCGGTAGTGTGGTTGCCAATCACCATGTGGATCTCACGGCCAATCGCGGTGAGATATTGTCGATTTTGGGCGAAAACGGCAGCGGCAAAACCACGCTGATGAATATGATTGCCGGCATCTATTTTCCGGATGAGGGGCACATTTTT
>CAYMDU010000025.1:0-19829 GCA_964389495.1 uncultured Eubacteriales bacterium | reverse complement strand
TGAGAATGCCGGTTTGGCGAAATTGTTCCACCGACGGTTGCCGCTGTTCCACAGGTTCTCCCCGTTCAACCAGCAGGGGGTGCAGCCCGGCGCGCGCCAGTGTAAGGGCGGCAAACAATCCGGCAGGGCCACTGCCCACAACCACAGGCCGGCAGGCCGGTTGATGTGCAGGCGGCGTGATAACAAAACGCGCTGGAGCATAAAGCTTCACTTGTGAAGAAGCACAGCGTTTCAGCACTTCGTTTTCCCGGCGGAGCGTGACCCCAACCGCAATATCAAACCACAGGGTTGGTTTTTTTCGTGCATCGACAGAACGACGGTGCAAACGGCAAGTGAGCAATGCCTGTTCCGAAACACCCAACTTTTTAGCGGCTGCTTTTCGCAGATCGGATTCCGTGTAGGAAAGGGGAAGCCGCAATCCGCTGATTTCAAGCACGATGCGCCACCGCCTTTGCTGCGGCATGAGCCGAAGCCCATGCCCAATGCAGATTGTATCCGCCGCAATCGCCGTCGACATCAAGGACTTCACCAATGAGATATAGTCCGGGAACTGTTCGCGACATGAGTGTGTGCGGGTCGATTTCGTCGGTGCTGATACCACCGGCGGTTACTTGCGCACCGGAAAAGCCCTGTGTTCCACGAACGGGAAGCACCAAGTGCTTGATGGCGTGGCACAGGCGATTTTGTTCTGCCAAAGTGAGATGCGTGATGGTTTGTTCCAGTGAAAATCCGGCAATGCGGCACACGGTTTGACCGATGCGTTTGTGCAACAATCCGGTGAAAAAATCGGCTGCCGTGCGGCGCAGGGAACAGCGTTGGTCCATTAAAGACAGCAAAGAAGAATCGTCAACCGCGGGGAGAAGATCCAGCACGGCGGACAGTTCACCGCGGCGCTTTCGCTCCCAATCGCCCACCACGCGGGAAATTTGCATAACCGCAGGACCGGAAATGCCGTAATCGGTAAATAAAAGCTCACCGGTATGTGAACAGAGCGGTTGTTCGTTAAGAGAAAAAGTAACGGTGGCATCGGTGCGCAAACCTTTCATGGCACGCACCCAAGTGGTGTCGGTTTGAACTTGAACAATCGAGGGGAACAGAGGCGTTTTGTGATGCCCCAGTGCGGTGACGAGGGCATATCCATCGGCCGACCCGCCAAGCGACGGTGAGGCAGCGCCGCCAACGGCCACAATCACCTGCTTGGCGTGGATAGCGGTTCCATCGGCCAGCGAAAGCAGAAAGTCCGATTTTTGAGGGACAATGGCGGTGACGGTGGCGTTGCACCGTTCTTCCACACCGCGCGCCGTTAATTCCAACCGCAAGCAGTCCAGCACAGCGCCTGCCTGATGACAGAGGGGATAGTTACGGCCGGCTTCGCGTTCGTCGCACAGCACGCCCACAGAAGCAAAGAATTCCAAGCAGGTTTTGGGCGAAAAGGCTGCCAGTGCCGGTTTGGTGAACAACGAGGCACCGGTACCGTGATAGTGCAAAGGAGAAGCGTTTTGGTTGGACAAATTGCAAGTTCCGTTGCCGGTGGCCAGCAGTTTTTTGCCAACCCGTGCCCCTTTTTCAAGTAGCACAATGCCTTGTCCATTGCCGATTTCACGAGCACAAAAAATACCGGCTGCCAATCCGGCAGCACCGCCACCGACAATGGCAACAGCGTATGCTTTTGACATAGACGTTCCTCCTTTGCATGTAGTTCTGTTTTAGTATACCAGTATTTAGAGTGCGGGTCAAGGCTGTTGCTTGAAAATTAAAAGTACTTGCTTTTTGGCAAAGGAAATGCATTGGGTATGGTGATATTCAAAGAAAAACCAACACTGAAAACGATCACCATTTTGATGCTTGGTATAGCAGTTCTCGTGCTTGTTTTGTGAATGGTATTTTTAAAGCCGATACGGAAGTAATGTAGAAAGGATTGATGGGTATGACAGAACATGATAATTAGAAGAAGTAAGTATAAAATCTCCTGTGTTGACAGATACTAGCGTTACTGCTATGAAAACAAGGAGATTGATAATATAATGAAAGCAACTGGAATTGTTCGCCGTATCGACGATTTGGGGCGTGTGGTTATTCCCAAAGAAATTCGCCGCACCATGCGTATTCGCGACGGCGACCCGCTGGAAATTTTTACTGGCCCCAACGAAGAAGTCGTGTTTAAAAAATATTCGCCGGTGGGGGAAATGTCGCAATTTGCGGTACAATATGCCGAAGTGATGGCACGCGCGTGCGCGTTGCCGGTGCTGATTTGCGACCGTGACCATGTGATTGCGGTGGCAGGGGAATCCAAAAAAGAGTATTTGGAACGCCGCTTGTCACCGCAGTTGGAAGAAGCTATGGAAGAACGGCGGGTGCTTTCGGTGGAAGATTGTCGGCTGGTTGTTGTGGAAGGAAAAGAACGGCCGGTAGGTGTGATGGCACCGATTTTGGCAGCCGGGGATATTGCCGGTTGCGTGTGTATTTTATGTGATGAAGCAGGTTCACCGCCCTCGGAGAGCGACCGTAAGCTGGCCCAGGTGGCAGCAGGGTTTCTTGGACGGCAAATGGAAGCATAAAAACGGCACCGACTTCAATTTTCATTGAAGCCGGTGCTACTTTTTGCCAAAATGGAAAAGGCACTGTTACTTTTTGGTTTTATCCTTCATGATGGCTTTGATTTTGCTGATCACCTCAACCACTTTGAGAGCTTCGCTGTGCAAAATCGGATAGGGTTTACCCAAACGGTAGTCTTCATACATGGCAATCCAAGTATCGTCCAAGCGTTCGCCGAATACATCCACGAAAGCACCGCCGTAGCGCCATTCGATTTCCGGCGCTTTTTTGAAATTCGGGTCGGTGCCGGGGGTGACATCGGTGGCGGGCAAGCGCGGGATGTCCATGCCCGGTTTCACATAACGCCATTCCAACTGGGAGTGTTCGTTGCCGGTATCGTAGAGAATACCGCGATCTCCGTAAGCGACGATTTCGTGCATGGGCGCGGCACAACCGGAGCTGATTTCCATGTCGATGATGCGACCGTTGATACCGGTCATGAGCAACTTGATATGGTCTTCACAGTTGCCGCTGGCGAGGATTTGACGGGTTTCGGCGTAAATATCGGTGTAGTCGCCACCGGCGAAATTCAAGGCTTGGTCGATGATGTGCGGCCCCCAGTTGAGCAGTTGGCCGCCGCCGTAGGTGTCGATGGTTTGCCAGTCGTTACGGGTAGCGAATCCGTTGCGAGTCAACTTCACTTCGTACACATTGCCGATGATTCCGGAATCGGCAACTTCCATGGCTTTAACGAATTTTTGTTCCCAACGGCGATTATGGCGCACATACAGTTTTACATTTGGCAGGCTGTCGGCCAGTTCCATGAGTGCTTTGGCATCGTCGTAATTGCAGCAAATGGGTTTTTCTAAGAACACGCTTTTGCCGGCTTTGAGTGCCATGCAAGCGTGTTTGTAGTGATCGCAAGAGCGTGTGGCAATGTCCACAATTTCCACTTCGGGATCGGCAATCAGTTCTTCGATGCTGGCATACGCTTTGGCATGATATTTTTCCGCCACGGCGTTGCGGCGCTCTTCGATCAGGTCGCACACCGCATAGATTTGGAACATTTCGTCTTTGCCTTCCAATTCCGGCAAGTGCATGCCGTTGCCGGCACGCCCCAAGCCTACCATACCTAATTTGATCGGTTTCATATTATACGCCCCACTTTCTCAAAATTTCGCGACTCTCCGCCAAATCTTCCAGCGGTTCGCGCAAATGTGTGTCGTGCTCGATGAAAATCCAGTTGTCGTAGCCGCGCTTCACGGCGGTTTTGACAATGTATTCGTTGTCCACCGGGAAATCTCCTTGACCGAGGCCGCAGAAATATCCGCGATCCCACCAATCTTTTTGTGAAGGGTCTTTCATAACCCATTCTTTCAGGTGGATGGCCACAATGCGGTCGTAGTATTTGTCCATGACTTCCCGCACATTGCCGCCGGCTACGGCCATGTGCCCCACATCGAACACCAGACCGGCGTCGGGACATTTGGCAAGGAATTCTTCCAGTTGTTCCTGCGTTTCCACAATGCACCCCAAGTGATTGTGCACCGCGGCTTTGATACCGTATTTTTTGCAAGCTGCTGTGAGATAGTTTACACGCCGGCAATAGGTGTCGAGTGAATCTTTGGAATGGTCGGCTATAACATCGGTCCAAATGTACTTTTTTCGAAAAGCGGCGGTCCATTGCACTTTCAGTTCCAGTGACGGTGCCAGCACGGTGGCAAAATCCATTCCCAATTTTGCCAAAGTGGTGGCTTTGGTGAGCGCATCGGCTGCATCAATAGGTGTGAGGCGCTCGATGCCGTCGTACCCGATTCTTTTCAAATCTTCCATGCGGGCTTCGTAGTCCATAAAGCCGCCGTACCAAACATTCATGCCATAATCGGCAATACCGATTTTTCTCATGTATCTCCCTCCGTTTGATATTGGTTTGTACCTTTATAATAGAGAATTTTCGGCGTCTTTTCCATTGCGATTTCCGCCTTTTATATTGCAAATCCGCTCAAACGACATATGGTGCCAGTGCGGGGGGCAGGGGAGCGTCACTGAGAATTCCACTCAGGTCGGCGGCATGGCACAGACGGTGATAGAATTGCTTTTCCGGCTTGTTACGGGTGCACAGCAAATAGGAAGCGGTTGAACGGGCGATCATGGCTTGACGCACAAGATTTTCTTCACGGGAAATATCGCTCAATTCACCGGCTTCGCTGATGCCGCGGCAGGAAAAGAAGCAGATATCGGCGTGATAGCGGTGTATTGTTTCCAAAGCGGTATCCCCTACCAACGATAGACAAGTATTCATCACATCCCCGCCGGTGCAAATCACACGCCGCCCGTATTCTGCCAATGCCGTCATGGCTTTAATGCCGCTGGTGATAATTGTCAACTCGTTTTTTGCAAGCAAAAACGGAACAAGATTGTAAGCACTGGAAGAAGCATCCAAAAATACGGTGTCGCCATCGTGTATCAACTGGGCAGCACGGCGGGCAATACGAACTTTTTCGTCGGAATCTTCCAGCTCGCGGATAGCAAAAGGAATTTTCAACTGGGATATGCCGGTTTCGTCCAACACGGCACCGCCGTGCACGCGCTTGATGAGTTGTTGTTGTTCCAACCGTGCCAAGTCGCGCCGCACGGACGGTTCGCTGATGAACAGGGCGTCGGCCAGTTCTTTTACGCTCACCCGTTTTTGCCGTACCAGAAGTTCCAAAATGCTTCGTTCGCGTTCTTTGCTCATGGAGGCACCTCCCAAATGCGCAATCGGTTGATTATTTGATCATTTTTTGCGTCGTTGCTTGCGCGAATGCTCAAATAACAGTATACTGTACTTACCGCAAAAAAGCAAGGGGGAATACCATGCTGTATGATTGCCATACACACACGCAATATTCGCATGATTCCACGGCCGATCCGCATGACATGTGTGAAGCGGCATTGGCGCGGGGAATGAGCGGTATTGCTTTGACAGACCATTGCGATTTGCAATGGGAAATCGATGTGAAAACGCCCATTTTGCAATCCAACCGTCATGCCGAAAAACTGGCCGAAGAATATGCCGGTCGTCTGCGCGTATTGCGGGGTGTGGAGCTTGGCGAAGCGCTGTGGGAGCCTCATAAAGCAGCCGACATGGTAGCGGCCTGCCCGTATGATGTGGTGATCGGTTCGGTGCATGCTGTTCGGTTTGACGGATATACCGTTCCGTTTTCCTGGATTGCCTTTCATCAGTTTTCCGACAAACAGATTGCAGCGTATGTTGATGCCTACCTGAATGATGTGTTGGCATTGGTGCGGCAAGGGGGCTTTGATGTGTTGGCGCATCCGCTGTGCGCCTTGCGATACATCGTTGACAAATACGGCCGGTCAATTTCGTTAACAACATATCGGGAATTGCTTTATGCCATTGCCGACGAATGTGCCAAACGCGCAGTGGCGCTGGAAATCAACACAGCTGCGCCGTGGGACGAAGGCTTGTTGCGCCGCTACCGTGAACAGGGTGGGCGCTATGTGACAATCGGATCCGATGCACACACACCCGATCGGGTGGGAGATCGTTTTCAAGAAGCAGTCGCATTGCTACGTCGGGTGGGCTTTTCCGAGGCCTGTTATTTTGAGAAGCGAAAAGTGAAGATGTATTCAATAGAGGAGGAAACCAGATGAAAGCAGCCGTGTTTTATGGAAAACAAGATATTCGCGTGGAGCAGTTGCCCATGCCGGAACCGAAAGAGAATGAAGTGCTCATTCGTGTGAAAGCGTGCGGCATTTGCGGTACAGATGTTCACATTTTTAATGGCGATGAAGGCGCTGCCAAAACACCGGCCGGTACGGTGCTTGGCCATGAATTTGCCGGTGAAGTGGTTAGCACCGGTTCGGCGGTAACCGCTGTGAAAGCGGGTGACCGCGTGTGCGTGGATCCCAACTGGCTGTGCAACGACTGCTATTATTGCAAAAGCGGTATCGGTCACTTTTGCGAAGCAATGCAGGGCATCGGAACCACGATGAACGGTGGCTTTGCCGAATATTGCACAGTGCCGGTGTCGCAGGTGTATCCGTTTCCGCAAACACTTTCGTTTGAAAAAGCTGCCATGACCGAACCGGTGGCTTGTTGCTTGCACGGGATTGATATGTGTGATATTTCCTGCGGCGACACTGTGGCGGTTATCGGAGGCGGAATGATTGGGCTTTTGATGTTGCAACTGGCCAAATTGCGTGGTGCCGCCACCGTGATTTTGTTGGAACCGGTGGAAGAAAAGCGGTTGCTTGGCCGGCAATTAGGCGCCGATATCACGATTGACCCCGTAACCGAATCGGTTTCGGAGACGCTGGCTGCGCATGGCGTGCAGCGCATTTCCACGGTGATTGAATGTGTGGGTAAACCGTCTACAATGGAACAGGCGGTGGCGATTGCCGGAAACAAATCTACGGTGATGCTGTTCGGACTCACGGCGCCCAACGATACCATAGCTTTGAAACCTTTTGAAATTTTCAAAAAAGAAATCACACTGAAAGCATCGTTCATCAATCCCTACACGCAAAAGCGTGCTTTGGATTTGATAGCGTCCGGGAAAATCGATGTCAGCACCATGGTGCACGAAGTGGCTCCGTTGGAGGAACTGCCGGCCATTTTGGCAAACGGAATCCGCCGTTCCCTCGGCAAGTGCATCATTCGGCCGGGTGAAACGGTATGAAGCTGGTAACTTTTGGGGAAATTGTGTGGGATGTGTATCCCGACCAGCAATGCCTCGGTGGCGCTCCTCTGAATTTTGCGGCACATGCGGCGGCGCTGGGAGCCGAAACCTATTTGATTTCCGCGGTTGGCAACGACGAGTTGGGAAGAGCAGCGCGTGAAGCGTTGCACCGCTTTGGTGTGAACGACAGATGGGTGGTTACCGTGCCGGCATATCCCACCGGGCAATGCATGGTAACGCTGGATGACCGAGCGGTGCCGCAGTATCGCCTGCTGGAAAACACGGCCTATGACCACTTGCAAAAATGCACGCCGATGCAGGCGGAGGCGCTGGTGTTTGGTACTTTGATTCAGCGAAGCGAAAACAACGGGCAGGTACTTCGCCATTTGCTGGAAAACGGACAGTTCGGCGATGTGTTTTGCGATGTTAATTTGCGTGCGCCGTATTACAACAGGGCCAGTGTGGAACAGTGTCTGCAAGTGGCTACTGTGTTGAAGGTGAGCCGCGAGGAATTGCCGACGATGGCGGCATTGGTATTTGGCAAGATGTTGCCGGACTATGCAGCGGAAGCGCGCCGTTTGATGCAACAATATCCCAACATTCGTGTGCTGATTATCACGCTGGACAGTGACGGCGCCTATGCTTTGGATGCAACAGGGCAAGAGTATTATCACGCTGCCGAACCGGTTGCCGTGGTATCCACGGTGGGAGCCGGCGACAGCTTTGGCGCGGCATTTTTGGTGTCGTATTTACAAACGCACAACATTTCGCAAGCGTTGGCAGCAGCCATTCATCGCAGTGCCATGGTTGTGACACATAAAGAGGCCGTTCCTATGGATAATTAAAAAAGAACCGACACGCTGTTGTCGGTTCTTTTTTTCATCATAATGATGTTGTTTCAATGCGGGCACGCACATTGCAGGTGCCGTCGGCACGACGGGTTTCCAAAAAGAACACCTTGCCGTGTTCGGCGGCTTCGTCACGGCACCATACCGACAGTGTTTCGCCCAGCGGCGCTTCGGCTACATAGTGAATCTGTATATCAGTGAGGCGCAAAGCATCGATGTGCGGCAGATAATCGCACAGCATATCGGCATAGCGTGTGTTATTCATGTGGTTGTTTATATCCACATCGGAATAGCGTACCACGCGGTGACCTCGGTTTTCCAGGGGGCTTTTGGTCATGGAAAATCGCAAAGGAAGGGGAAGCGGTGCTTCTTCGCCATAGTGCAATGGTACCGTGCCCACACGGCAAAGCACGCCGGTATGCCGATTGAGGAGTGCCCACACGCTGCCGGCGTCGGCAATCCGTTCGTTTTCGCAATAGACTTGATAGTACCGTTCAAAGGAAACACCACGCGGAGGTGTGTGCCCCCATGTTTGCACGGTGATGCGGTCGTATGCATGTAACGGCCGGTATAGCTTGATGTGCATGCGGCTGAGAAGGAAGGCGTATCCCTGTTGCAACAATTCGGCATAGGTGGGGCCGTCGGTTCGCATTTGGGCATCGGCCGTTTCTTGCAAATAGCGGCACAGAGCCGACGGGTGAACTTCGCCGTTGTGTCCCGTATCGTGTGACAAAATACGAAATTGTTCTGTGTAACGCATCACAATGTCCCTTATTGTAATTGTGCCAGACTTTGTTCAAGCAATGCCAGTTTTTCTTGCAACCGTTTGGCTTGTTCCCGTGCGGTTTCCACCACAGCAGCCGGTGCTTTGTCGGTGAAGGAAGGATTGGCAAGCCGTTGTTCCACACCGCTCAGTTGCTTTTGTACCGTGTCTTTTTCTTTGGCAAGCCGCGCCTGTTCGGCTGCTTTATCCACCAATTCTTCCAGCGGAATTTTGATGGTGGCATCGGCTGTGACAATGCTCACAGCGCCCGGAATGTCAAAGTTGTTGCCCACTTGCACTTCGGAGGCCGATGCCAAGCGTTTCATAAACGGAATACCGTCGGTGAAAGTGTCGACAAAAGTGGTTTCCACAAACACCTGTGCTTTGCGAGACGGCGGCACATTCATTTCGCCACGCCGGTTGCGAATGGCACCGATGGCTTCCATGATGCGTTCCATTTCTTTTTCTTCTGTGGGGAAGCACAGTGCCTCTTGATACACTGGCCACGAAGCCACCATCAGAGCCTCTCCTTCGTGGGGGAGTGATTGCCAAATTTCTTCGGTTACATAGGGCATGAACGGATGCAACAGTTTTAACATGCCGGTCATTACATACACCAACACTTGCCGTGCCGGTTCGGGATGGTCACTTTGCAAACGGCCTTTGCACAACTCTATGTACCAGTCGCAGAAGTTGTCCCAAATAAAGTCATACAGCTTTTGAACGGCAATGCCCAGTTCGAATTTGTCCAAATTTTCTGTCACAGCTTGCACCAAAGAGTTGAAACGCGATACAATCCACTTATCTTCCAGCGTTAGCTCCTTGGGCAAGGCCAACGCCACTTCATTGTCGCCCAAATTCATCAAAATAAAGCGGGCGGCGTTCCATAACTTGTTGGCAAAATTGCGCGAAGACTCCACTTTATCGGTCATGAAGCGCATATCATTTCCGGGACTGTTGCCGGTGGCCAGCATAAAGCGCAGAGCATCGGCGCCGTATTGGTCAATGATTTCCAACGGGTCGATACCGTTTCCCAAGGATTTGGACATTTTCCGTCCTTGCGAGTCGCGCACCAAACCGTGAATCAGCACGGTTTGGAAGGGCGCTTTGTCGGTGTAGGCCAAACCGGAGAATATCATGCGGCTCACCCAAAAACCGATAATGTCATATCCCGTTACCAGCGTGTTGGTGGGGTAGAAGTAGCGGAAATCTTCGCTGTCGGTGTTGGGCCACCCCAAGGTGCTGAACGGCCATAGAGCCGAAGAAAACCAGGTGTCCAGTGTGTCGGGGTCTTGCGTTAGGTGCGCACCGCCGCAATGTGGGCACACAGCCGGTGCTTCTTTGGCAACCACCGTTTCGCCGCAATCGTCGCAGTACCACGCGGGAATTTGGTGCCCCCACCACAACTGACGGGAAATACACCAGTCGCGTGTGCCGCGCATCCAGTTCATGTAGTTTTTGGTGAAACGTTCCGGCACAAACCGGATCTCACCTTTTTCCACGGCTTCGATAGCCGGGACGGCAAGCGGCTCCATTTTCACAAACCATTGCTTGGACACCATTGGCTCGATGGTGGAATGGCAACGGTAGCAGGTGCCCACATCGTGGCGGAGAGCTTCGGTTTCTTTTAGATAGCCACCGGCTTCCAAATCTTCCAAAATGGCGCGGCGCGCTTCCTCGGTGGTCATACCGGCGTATTTGCCGCAGTCGAACACTTCCGGCTCGTTGGCGGCAACCTTGCCGGTTGCTTTTAACGCTTCGGCTTCTGCACAGTCGGCGGCGCCTGTCATGTGCCCATCGTAGGTGAACACGCGAACAATGGGCAACCCATGCCGCTGGCCCACTTCAAAGTCGTTCGGGTCGTGTGCGGGCGTGATTTTCACCACACCGGTGCCTTTGGTCATGTCGGCGTGCTCGTCGCACACAATGGGCAATTCACGCCCCACCAAGGGCAATATCACATGGCATCCGTGCAGATGGGTATAGCGCGGGTCGTCGGCGTTAATAGCCACGGCGGTGTCGCCCAGCATGGTTTCCGGACGGGTGGTTGCCAGTTCCAGTGTTTCACCGGTTTCTTTCACGGTATACAGCAAATGCCAAAAATGGCCGTCGCGTTCTTCGTATTCCACCTCGGCATCCGAAATGGAAGTGTGGCAATGAGGGCACCAGTTCACCATGCGGTTGCCGCGGTAGATAAGTCCTTGTTCGTACAGGCGAACAAACACTTCACGCACGGCTTCGGAACAACCTTCGTCCATGGTAAAGCGTTCCCGTTCCCAGTCGCAACTGGAACCCAGCTTTTTCAGCTGGCTCACAATGCGGTTGCCGTATTGATTTTTCCAGGCCCAAGCGCGATCCAAAAATCCTTCACGTCCCAGCATATCTTTGGTGAGGCCTTCTTTGCGCATGGCTTCCACCACCTTGGCTTCGGTGGCAATGGAGGCGTGGTCGGTACCGGGCAACCACAGTGCGGCATAGCCCTGCATACGCTTAAAGCGAATGAGAATGTCTTGCAAAGTTTCGTCCAATGCGTGCCCCATGTGCAGTTGCCCTGTTACATTGGGTGGGGGAATCACAATGGTATAGGGTTCTTTATTGGGATCCGGCTCGGCGTGAAACCAGCCGCCGTCTGTCCAAAATTGATAGATGCGGTCTTCCACCTCGCGCGGTTCATAGGTTTTTGCCAGTTCTTTTTTGGTTGACATAGTATGGCCCTCCGGACTTTTCAACGATATATAATAGCAGTATAACATAAATTTCCATGTAGTACAAGTGCCAAAGCACAAAAAAGTACTTTTCGTTTTCTGCAATTTGCGGTATACTATCTTGTAGGAAAGGAAGTGCGTGATATGGCGGAAATCGTTGTGACAGAGCACAATTTTGAGGCCGAGGTTTTGCAGTCGGATTGTCCGGTGTTGGTGGATTTTTGGGCCACTTGGTGCGGACCTTGCCGACTGTTGGCACCGGTGCTTGAAGAATTGGCTGCGGAATACGAAGGTCGTGTGAAGGTGGGAAAAATCAATGTAGATGATCAACCGGCTTTGGCCGATGCGTATGGGATTCAAAGCATTCCCACCTTGTTGCTGTTTCAAAGCGGAGAGGTTGTGAATGCCGCGGTGGGCTATCAAACCAAAGAGCAACTGAAAGCCTTTCTTGCCATTTAAAGAGAGCAAAGAAAAAAGCACTGTCACCGACAGTGCTTTTTTTGCAAAAACTGCGGAAAAATCTTGCAATCGGTAAGAAATAGGCGTATAATAATATCCGTGTTTTTTAATAGCACCGTCAACTTGTACCGATGGAGGAATGAGAAGTATGGTTAGAGCCATTGTCGGCGCCAACTGGGGCGACGAAGGAAAAGGCAAAATCACCGATTTGTTCGCACGCGAGGCGGATATTGTCATTCGTTTTCAAGGGGGTGCCAATGCCGGGCACACCATCATCAACGAGCATGGCCGTTTTGCTTTGCATCTCATGCCCAGCGGCGTGTGCTACGATCACACCACCTGCATTATCGGCAACGGCGTGGCCCTCGATATCGAAAAGTTTTGCAACGAGTTGGACAGTGTGAAGGCTGCGGGCCTCAATCCGCATTTGCTGGTATCCGACCGTGCGCAAATCCTCATGCCTTATCACATTTTGCTCGATACCTACGAAGAAGAACGTTTGGGCAAAAACGCTTTTGGTTCCACCAAAAGCGGTATCGCTCCCTTTTTCAGCGACAAGTACGCCAAAATCGGTATTCAGGTGAACGAACTGTTCGATGACGACACTCTCCGTGCCAAATTGAACAACATCTGCATCCTCAAAAATCTCACACTGGAACATGTGTATCACAAACCGTTGCTTAATGCAGAAGAACTGTTTGCTACCTGCATGGCCTATCGTGAGAAAATTGCTCCTTTTGTGTGCGACACGCGTGCCTACCTGCAAGAGGCGATCAAGGCCGGCAAAAACATTTTGCTGGAAGGTCAGCTCGGCACACTGAAAGACCCCGATTTCGGCATCTATCCCATGGTCACTTCGTCGTCCACTTTGGCAGGCTACGGCGCTGTCGGTGCGGGCATTCCCCCACACGAAATCAAAGAGGTTGTGGTGGTAACCAAAGCGTATTCGTCGGCCGTCGGCGCCGGTGAATTTGTTTCGGAATTGCTGGACGAAGAAGAAGCACATCAGTTGCGTATTCACGGCGGCGACAAAGGCGAATTCGGTGCCACCACCGGCCGCCCGCGCCGTGTCGGTTGGTTCGATTGCGTGGCATCGCGCTATGGCATCGAATGTCAAGGAGCCACCACCGTGGTCATGACGGCGCTGGATTGCCTGTCCTATCTGGAAGAAATCAAGGTGTGTACCGGCTATGAAATCGATGGAAAAGTCACCCGCGATTTTCCCACCACCCCGGCACTCAAACGCGCCAAGCCCGTGTTGACTACTCTCAAAGGCTGGCATTGCGATATTCGCGGTATCCGTGAATACGAAAAACTCCCTGCCGAGGCCAAAGCCTATGTGGAATTTATTGAAAAGGAATTGGGGCATCGCATCAACATTGTCACCAACGGTCCCGAACGCGAATCGGTTATTTACCGGTAATTCGGTAAGTATATACAGTATTTTATGAGGAGGAACTAGTATGTTAAACTACAAACGACCGGAAACCATGGAACGCATTACCACCAAAGCATTGGCAGATGCCTTTATTGCCGAGCAAATTCAAGAAATTCGCGAACAAGTCGGTAATAAAAAGGTGTTGCTGGCGTTGTCCGGCGGTGTGGATTCCTCCGTTGTGGCGGCCCTGCTCATCAAAGCCATTGGCAAGCAGCTGGTGTGCGTACATGTCAACCACGGTCTGTTGCGCAAAGGAGAACCGGAACAAGTGGTTCGCGTGTTCCGCGATGAAATGGATGCCAACCTGATTTATGTCGATGCTGTTGACCGTTTTTTGGACAAGCTGGCAGGCGTGGCAGAACCCGAAAAGAAGCGCAAAATCATCGGCGCGGAATTTATCCGCGTGTTCGAAGAAGAAGCGCGCAAACTGGAAGGAATTTCTTTCTTGGCACAGGGCACGATTTATCCCGACATTTTGGAAAGCGACGGTGTCAAGGCGCACCACAATGTCGGTGGATTGCCGGAAGATTTGCAGTTCGAGCTGGTTGAGCCGGTTCGCTTGCTGTTCAAAGACGAAGTGCGCGTTGTGGGCGAAGCTTTGGGCTTGCCGCACGGCATGGTCTATCGTCAGCCGTTCCCCGGCCCCGGCTTGGGTGTTCGCTGCCTTGGTGCCATCACACGCGATCGCTTGCATGCTCTGCGCGAGGCCGATGCGATCCTGCGCGAAGAATTCGATAAGAACGGTCTTGCCGGTAAGGTGTGGCAATACTTTATTGCTGTGCCCGATATGAAGAGCGTCGGCGTCAAAGACGGCAAGCGTTACGAAGGATGGCCGGCTATCATCCGTGCCGTGAATACCACCGATGCTATGAGTGCCACCATCGAGGAAATTCCATATACGTTGTTGCACCACATTACCGATCGTATCACTCACGAGGTGGACGGCATCAACCGTGTCCTTCTCGACCTCACGCCGAAGCCGATTGGCACCATTGAGTGGGAATAAAATAAGTAATGCCCGAAAGCCTTGAAAACACAGGGCTTTCGGGCATTTTTACTTTGTCGGCATACCACATTCGTACCATTGTACCATTACTCGCTATCGTCCTGTTATCAAAGCACATATTTCGTAAGGATTACTGCTATAATTTTTCTCTTTGGGGTGTGATCAGATGAAAAAAGCATTTTCGGTCAAGCGGCAAAAGTTGTACAAAACGCTTGCCATTATAGGAAATGGTTTTGATATGGCACACAATTATGCTACCGGTTACAAATCTTTCGTTGATGCCACTTCATCTGAAAGCTTGGATCTTTTCAAGGAATACTGTGATAGCGATGAGAATATTACAACCTGGTATTCTTTTGAAGAGAATATCAACTGTCTCACGCAAAAACTGTTTTTTCAATCTATGAGGGAAGACCAAAATTATGAGATTGTACGCCGAGAACGTTCGCGCTTGCGGGAGGCATTTGCGGATATTCACATGTTGCTTCTGCGGTATTTGCGCAAGGAAACAGAAAACAAGCCTGTGGTTAGGCTGGCTTCTGTTAAAAAATATTTAAAAAGAAAAACCTATGCAATTTCCTTTAATTATACAAGAATTGTTGCGGTATATGACTGTGATGTTTTTTATGTACATGGTTCTCTTCCCGAAAATGATATTCTTTTGGGCTATGATTACAGAGATGAAGCCTGCCTTACTGAATATGAAGATATATGTTGGGGAAAGAATATTTGTCGTGAAGCTCTTGCGCTCCGCAGATATTTAAAATACGACTTGCATTTGTCGCCGGATTCTACGGAATATAATGAAAAAATTGTCGCTTTGGAAAGTTATCAACACTACGAAAACTCAGGGCGAGGTGTTGATGACGAAGTTGAGTCGTTCATCCCGCATTATCAATTCATAAATCAGTTTGTAAACAACTATCGTAAACAAAACGGTATTCCCAATATCAAGTATAACAAAATTTCTGCTCTTGTTGTATTGGGTCATGGAATTGAAGCGGATCAAGCATTTTTATTAAGAATTCTTAAAAAATGCACGCATTTAAAAAAGGTTGTTATTTTTCGATATGCAGGTGAAAGTGACGATTCCTTTAATGCCAAGGCTGATTTTTTTAGACCGTATTGTAAAAGAATTCGCTCTGTTATGTATCGGTAATCTCAAAAACAGTTTGCCCTTTTCAAAAAGAAAGTTGCAATATCAGCTTTCAAAGCTGGTACACTTTTGCCAAATGGACTTTCTCACTTTTATTCCATTATTTGAAGAATACTGTGTGATATTTTGACTTTGTTTAATCCAACAAATACCGTCCGTTGGATTCAAATAAGAAGCCCTTGCAAATTCCCACTTGCCTGTGTATAATGAAAGAAATTGGCAATTCGGATGAGAGAAGGTGTCGCATGGTCACCGTTAGAGATGCAACAATGGAGGATGCAAAGCGTTTGCTGGAAATTTACGATTACTATGTAAAGCACACAGCAATCACTTTTGAATACGAAACGCCCTCGCTGGTTGCGTTCCAAAAACGAATGCAAGAAGCCATGGCACGGTATCCTTTTTTGGTGGCTGAAAAAGACGGTCGCGTGGAAGGATATGCCTATGCAGGCCCGTTTGTCGGCCGAGCAGCGTATGACTGGTCTTGCGAAACAACCGTGTACATCGATTGCAGCGCGCGAAACGGCGGGCTGGGCCGAATGCTTTATGAGGCCTTGGAGCGGGCTTTGCAGGCCATGGGTGTTCTTAATGCTTATGCGTGCATCGCCTATCCGGAACAAAATGACGAGTATTTAACCACAAACAGTGCCGATTTTCATGCGCATCTGGGGTTCCGAAAAGTCGGTGAATTTCACCAATGCGGGTACAAGTTCGGCCGGTGGTATCACATGATTTGGATGGAAAAGATGTGGGGCGAACACAAGAACGCATCTCAACCTGTTGTGAAGTATTCGCAAGGCATGGCCACTTTGTAAACAGAATACACGGGTGGGCACCTACCGACAGTCAGGCCAAACCATGGTAAGATAGGCGATTGACGGCTTGCAAACAAAAGACAAAAACGAAACCGGCTCACGATTCGGCGAGAATCGTGAGCCGGTTGCTTTTACCAAGCAGGAGACAAATGAAATGTTGACCGCGGAATGGTTTTTTATTTGGAAACCAACTTGAACAAGACGCCGATTTTTATATTTTCAAACGCAATCCCGTGTTCCGTAGCTGTGGCTTCGGAGCGGTCGTTGTCCCAAATTGGGAAAAGTTCCGCACGGCTTTTTTGGGTTGTGGGCAAGAAAAATTCATCTATCGGTGCCACTTCTTTGAGATCTCTTAAAACGGTTTGCCAGTTGTAGTTCTTATTTCGCAAATAGCCAATGGTTGTGTTTTTTCCTTTCAGCAAAAGGCAATATACCGTATCATTTGAAAAATCGAGGGTTTCAAAGGCTTCGCTCTCAAAGTCTATGCCATTAATCAGATTTTTGATGGGCTTAAAAAGGTGATACAGGTTTTTGGATTCGACATACCGATTGTCCCAATGCCAAATGTTTCCGGTTCCGCAGCTTTTCATAAATACCGGGGTGTACACCACATCCGCAAAAAGTATGCCGTCGTCATCGTTCACATAGAAATTGAACGGGCCGCTGTGGCAGTTGTTGACCGCTCCGGTTTCGGCAACGAATACCGGCTTGGTTGTGGCAAGTCGGGAAAAGCCGCCTTTTATTACTTCGATCGGGTTTTTGCAGTCTTCATATTGAGCGCCCTGATCCAAGTAGCGGTGGAATTGAACGAAATCGCAATTTTTCCAACAAAAAGAGGTGTACATTTTGCAGACGGCTTCACAGTCGAAACTGCCAATGGAATTAGTGACAAGATGCTTGGGAAAAAGCTGCTTCACCTTCGGCAGCATTTCTCTGTTCCAGTTGACCATGTTTTCCCATGTTCCCACGCAATTCATTTCGTTCCAAAGTTCTATTGCAAAAATTTCGGTATCGCCGGCATAGCGTTTTGCCAATTCTTCCACTTTAAAAAGCCAAGCGGTTTTCCACCTTTCACTTGTGAGCCATTCGTCGGCATTTTCGCATCTCTCACCGTGGCAATACAGATTTTTGTTGAATTTTTTAAAAACATCGCCGGAATAGCCTCCAGAATTTCCTTGCTGGTCATAACTGAAAAAGCGGAACTGTTCCAGGGTGAGTTTGAGCTTGATTCCGTATTTCTTCGCAATAGAAAGCAGGCAGTCTATTTTTGAAAATTGCGTTGCTTCAAACTCGCATACATTGAGGGTGTCCGGGCTGAAATATTCATGCCCAAGCCACACCCGCGCAACATTCACTCCGTTGCCCGAAAGCTTTTTAAACCAACGCTCGTATTCTCTTAAACCCATGAAGCCATAGGATGAAAGCCCGAATTCCGTGCCGCTTGATCGAGCATAGGTTGCGGGAAAGGCGGTGTTGATGCCGATGGGGAAGAACGGTGTTTGATCTGTAAAGCAAAAATAGCGGCTGTCCTTTTCCCCGATTTCAATATATCCGTGGTTATTGGAATCGGTTATTATCCATTCCGTTCTTTGGGAGGATTTGTCGTTAAAGAAACATTCCACAATCATTTTACCGGTGAAATCCGGCGTGAATCTGCAAATCGATTTTTCCGTTCCTGCTTTCGAAATGCTTTCAATCCCGTTTTCATCGTAGCGGATGTCGATGGGTTGATACGAAAAAGGGCGCAAAACAGTTTCGTGGCCGTCAGGCACTGTGATTTTGATGTATTCCGTGTTATCGTCCAATTCGAATTCGAGCCGTTCGTATTGTTCAAAATTTCCGGTTACTTTCATTTCTTTTCATCCTTTCCTAACCCAAAGTTATTCGGAGCGGCGGTTCTTGTTGTTTCTTTCATTATAGCGTACTCCCGGCAAAATAACAATTCTTTTTTCGGGTAAGCTCTGTTTCATCTCTTTAAATTTTACAATTTATACATTGAATTTGTCATAAGAGCGGAGTATCCTTAGATAGTTGCAAAACAGACCGATTTATATATTTCATAAAGGACGGTAGAAAAGGCTATGAACAAGAAATACATCCTCTACAATTCCCGCGCCGGAAACGGGGAATGCAAAAAAGAGGCCGAATTGTTGGCGAACACTTTTGACAATGCCGAACTGATTGAAGTACAGGGAATCACAAGCTATCGTGCTTTTTTTGCCGAACTTGATGAATCAGATGAGGTGATCCTTTGCGGCGGTGACGGAACACTCAACCGTTTTGTGAATGATGTACAGGGCTTTGAGATTAAGAACAGTATCTATTACTATGCCATTGGCAGCGGCAATGATTTCGCCCGGGACATCGGTAAAGAAAAAGGCAGCGATCCGACCTATAAAATCAATCGCTACATCATGAACTTACCCACAGTAACAGTAAACGGAGAAAGCCATTTGTTTTTGAACGGCATTGGCTTTGGTATTGATGGGTATTGCTGTGAAGTGGGGGAGCGGGTTCGAGAAAAGGGGCGTCAAGGCGGAAAGAAAAAGCCAATCAATTATACCAAAATTGCAATCAAAGGATTGCTGTTTCACTACAAGCCTGTGAATGCAACGGTTGCGGTTGACGGAGAACGGCACACCTTCCGAAAGGTGTGGTTGGCGCCAACCATGAACGGTCGTTATTATGGCGGGGGAATGATGCCAACCCCAAAGCAGGACCGATTGGGAAAAGAAAACGAAGTCACGGTAATGGTGATGTACGGAACCGGAAAACTAAGCTCACTTTTGATTTTTCCCTCTATTTTTAAAGGAACACACATTCGCCACACAAAATTTGTAGCGGTTCTATCCGGCCATCACATAACAGTGACATTTGATTGCCCGAATCCACTTCAAATTGACGGAGAAACGATTACCAATGTAACTGAATACACCGTCACCAAAACAGAATGGAAAAGGAAAACTGAACAATGTCAATGCGTGGCAATGGGGCAAAGATAAAGGGCACCTATGAGTGGTTACATCGCAGCGAAAAGGCCTTGCCGGTTCGGGAAAGAGTGGGCAAAGCTCTCGATAGCCGAATAAAAGGAAAGCAAAAAGAAAACAAGTCCGAACCCCAAAGGGTTCGGACTTATCTGTTATGGTGCGGATGTTCATAAGGGATTTGGTAAAAATCAAATATTCCTGCCGCTGAACACAATCTTCAAAATATAACTCCGCACATTCGTCTTTTGTTTCAACTTGATTTATAATAATCACATCAAAATCAAGGAGGCTCATTATGACTACATTATTTGAACAACAAGGCGGACAATATGAAATTCAGGGTGCTTATCTATTGCCTTGTGTTGCATTGTCCAAGGAAACGAATTATGAAATCGGTGTTTGGGGTGAACGACACAGACGGTATTTAAAAGA
>CAYMDU010000024.1:0-20449 GCA_964389495.1 uncultured Eubacteriales bacterium | reverse complement strand
TTTCACAATGCGGCTGGTGCCCAGGCGGGAGGCACCCAACCGCAAAAATTCTTCGGCGTCGGCCAGCGAAGCAATCCCGCCCGCGGCTTTGATTTTCACCGTGGGGGCCACGCAACGCGCAAACAGGGCCACATCGCTTGGCGTGGCGCCGCCGGTGGAAAAGCCGGTGGAGGTTTTGATGAAGTCCGCGCCGGATTGCGACACCACTTCACACAAACGCTCTTTTTCGCTGTCGGTGAGCAAGCAGGTTTCCACAATCACTTTCAGCACATGGTTGCCGCACGCCGCTTTCACGGCACGGATTTCGTTCAGAACGCGGTCATAGGCCTGTTCTTTCACCCAACCGAGATTGATCACCATGTCGATTTCGTCGGCGCCGTGGCGCACGGCTTCTTCGGCTTCAAAGCACTTCACGGCAGTGGTGTTGTAGCCGTTGGGAAATCCAATCACCGTGCAAACCGCCATGCGGTTTCCCACATAGGCTTTGGCGGCGGCCACAAACGCCGGCGGAATACACACCGACGCCGTGCCGTAGCGAATGGCATCGTCGCACAGGGCTTCTATATCCTGTTGCGTAGCCGTGGGGGACAGCAAGGTGTGGTCCACCGCGGCCAGAAGGGTTGCCGTGTTCATATTACAACTCCGTTTCTGCCACATAGGGGCGATGGTCCGAGGCGATAATGGCGGGAATATCGGCGGCATACACCGGGATGTCGCGTGTGGTGAACAGATAATCGATTTTGCGCTGAGGCACATCCGAAGGCCAGCTGAGGCGTTCGCCCTCAAACAATTCCGCGGTGTCGTATAACCGCTCGCGAATGGGTGCCAGCACCGCATCGTCGGGCAGCACATTGAAATCGCCCATCAAAATGCCGCGGGCAGCCGGCAACTGGGCCACCACGGTGTCCACGGCGTTTTTTTGTTCTTCGGGGTTCAGGCCGAAATGAATCACACAAACCGTTACGCCGCTGCCAATATCCAGTTCGGCTTTCAGCAAGCAACGGGATTCGTACCATTGGCCGGAACGCTCCCCGGTCGGGTCGGGCACGGCAACGGTTTCGGCATGACGAATGGGGAAGCGCGACAACAGCGCGTTGCCATAGGGATTGGGGGCCTCGCCCACATCAATCGCTTTGGCAAAGTAGTAGTGATAGCCCAGCTTTTCCGCCAACAACTTGGCCTGGGGTTCAAATCCTTCGGTGATGCCGGTGTCGCGTATCTCGTTTAGCCCGATCACGTCGGCGCGGCAAGTGCGAATGGCGTTGGCCATCACGTCGTAGTCGATTTGGTGCGTTCGGAAATTTTCGCAGTGTTGAACATTAAAACTCATCACGGTTACTTTCACAGCGGTTACTCCTCTCATGTAACATCAGCGTTTTCTGTAAAGTAACTATACCATTTTCCGCCGGAGTTTTCAAGCGGTATCTGCCAATAGAGTTCCCCGAAATTCACGGGATACCGCCGCCCGAAGAACAAAAGAGCCGACCGATTTCAACAATTTTCGAAAAAACTCTTTACATTCGGCCAAGGGCGTGCTATACTAAACGGCAATGAACCATCTTTAACAAGCGGTACCGTGAGACCGACAAGAGGGTGTCCATAGCCAAAGCACTGCGATCTTGTCGAAACGGGACAAGATCTTTTTTTATGGAGAAATGGCATGGAAGACATCAAAGCCGTTCTGATGGACGAAGCCACGGTCAATCGCACCGTAATGCGCATGGCCCACGAAATCACCGAAAAAAACCGCGGTGTGAACGAATTGTGCCTGCTGGGCATCCGGCGGCGCGGCGAACCGCTGGCGCAACGCTTGCAGGAAAACATAGAGCGCATCGAAGGCGTTCGCGTTCCGTGCGGTGCGGTGGACATTCGCCTGTATCGCGACGATGTCACCGCCGGGCAAGACACACCGGTGGTGGAACCGCTGTCGTTGCCGTTTTCCATTGTCGGGAAAACCGTGGTGTTGGTAGACGATGTGCTTTTCACCGGCCGCACCGTGCGTGCCGCCATCGAAGCGGTGTTTTCGCTGGGTCGGCCGCGTGCCATTCAGCTGGCCATTCTGATCGACCGCGGGCATCGCGAATTGCCCATTCGCGCCGACTATGTCGGCAAAAACATTCCCACCGCCCATTCGGAATTGGTGGCCGTTAAGCTGCCGCCGGTGGACAACGAAGTGGGTGCCTACCTATATCAGCGGAATTAAGGCTTGCGCCTGATTCATATAAAAAGAGGAGGAACTTTCATGAAACTGATCTACGATGTCAAAGACAGACCCCCGTTTGGTCAAACCGTTGTGTTTGCCATTCAGCAGTTGCTCGCCATCATGGCCGCCACCTTGGTTGTGCCGGTGATCACGGGCAACGGCATGCAGCCCGCCGCGGCGTTGTTCGGCGCCGGTGTGGGCACCATTGTCTACTTGCTGTTCACCAAATTCCGCAGCCCGGTGTTTTTGGGCTCGTCCTTTGCGTTCCTCGGCTCCATGGCCGCGGCGTTTGCCGGCGGTGTGTCCATGCAGCTGGGCTATTTGGGCCTCATCATCGGCGCCATCTTCGCCGGCTTGGTGTATGTGCTCATCGCCGTTCTTGTAAAGGTTGTCGGTGTGGAATGGCTCAACCGCCTGATGCCCGCCGTGGTTATCGGCCCCACCGTGGCCATCATCGGCTTGTCGTTGGCCGGCAACGCCGTGGGCGATATTCAAAAAGGCGGCCTTGAAAACGCCAACCCGCTGGTTTGCGTGCTGGTGGGCGTGGTCACCCTGCTGGTCACCACCCTGGCCTCCACCTACGGCAAAAAGTTCACCAAACTGGTGCCCTTCATCATCGGCATCTTGGCCGGCTATGCGCTGGCTTCGGTGTTCACCGTGATCGGCAATGTGGCCGACATCGAAGCACTGAAAATCATTGATTTCTCCAAAATTTCTTCCCTGTGGGCCGGCGGCGTCACCTACAAAACCTTTGTTCAGCTGCCGTCGTTCACCTTCCTAACCGCCTACAAAGGAGTTTCGGAATTGAACGGTGCCTACATTGCCACCGTTGCCGTTGCCTATCTGCCGGTTGCTTTTGTGGTGTTTGCCGAACATGTGGCCGACCACAAAAACATTTCCTCCATCATCGACAGAGATTTGCTGGACGACCCCGGTTTGTCCCGCACCTTGCTGGGTGACGGTGTCGGTTCCATGGTGGGTGCCATCTTCGGCGGTTGCCCCAACACCACCTACGGCGAATCCATCGCCTGCGTGGCCATCACGCGCAACGCTTCGGTTGTCACCATTTTGGCTGCCGCCATCGGCGCCATGCTCATTTCGTTCCTTTCTCCGTTTGTGGCGTTTGTCAACTCCATTCCGTCTTGCGTTATGGGCGGCGTCTGCATGGCTCTGTACGGATTCATCGCCGTTTCCGGCTTGAAGATGCTGCAAGAAGTGGACCTGAACAAAAACCGCAACCTGTTCACCGCTTCGGCCATTTTGATTGCCGGTATCGGCGGCTTGTCGCTCACTTTCGGCAAGGTGACCATCACCTCCATTGCCACGGCTTTGATTCTCGGTATCATCATCAATCAGGTGTTGTCGCGTGAAAAAGACGAGGCAGAAGAAAGCACCGACGCCGAATAATCCCTCTGTTTGGCAAGCAGGCAGCCGCTGGTTCGGCTGCCTGCTTTTTTGGTTGACAATCGTTTGAAAATGCTTTACTATGTAGGAAGAAAGGGTGTGTTCTCATGAAACACAGCAAAAAAACGCGCCGCCTGCCGCGCCTGGTGGCGGTGGTGGCCGTTCTGGCCGTGGCGGTTTGTGTCACGGCTTTCCTCATGCGTGGCCATTCTCACTCCACGCCCGCCTCCACGCCGACTGTCACCACCACAACCACCAAAGCACAGCCGGTTACCGAATCGTCCCGTGCCGAAATTTTGGTAACGGGCGACTTGCTCATGCACATGCCGGTTATCAATTCCGGGCGCAGCGGGTCCGACTATTGTTTCGACGGTATCTTTTCCTACATCAAAGGCCGGGTATCGTCGGCGGATTTTGCCGTGGCCAATTTGGAAACCACCTTGGCCGGCACCGAAAACGGGCGCACCTACACCGGCTATCCTCGGTTTAACTGCCCCGATGCCATCACCGACGCCGTGAAAAACGCCGGCTTTGACATGTTGCTCACCGCCAACAACCATTGCAACGATACCGGTGCCGGCGGATTTACCCGCACACAGGATGTGGTGAAAAACAGCGGGCTTCTCCATTTGGGAACCAAGCTCAACGCCACCGATCCCGACTACACCGTGCAGGAAATCAACGGCATCAAAGTGGGCATGGTGTGCTACACCTATGGCACCATCAACGACACCACCGGCCAAAAAGCGGTGAACGGGCTGTCCGTCAGCAAAACGCTCACCGACAATATCAATGTGTTTGATTATAACAAGTTGGATCGGTTCTACGGCGAAATGGAAACACTGATTGCCACCATGCGCGGCGAAGGCGCCGAAGCGATTGTGCTGTTCATTCATTGGGGCAACGAATACCAAACCAAGCACAACAGCGCACAGGAAACCATTGCGCAAGCCATGTGCGATTTGGGCGTGGATGTGATTGCCGGCGGCCATCCTCATGTGGTGCAAGATGTGGCGCTGCTTTCCGGCAGCACCAATCCCGAACACAAAACGCTGTGTGCCTATTCTCTGGGCAATGCCGTGTCCAACCAGCGCAGCACCAACATGAATTTAAGCACCGGGCACACCGAAGACGGCGCTCTGTTCAGCTTCACCTTTGTGAAATACACCAACGGCGAAGTGCATTTGGAAGACGCCGAATTTCTCCCCACTTGGGTGTACATTCGCCGCGGCAGTGCCTCCAAATCCTACGATATTTTGCCGCTGGATGTGAAGGTGACCGATTGGAAAACCGCCTACAATTTGGGCGATACCACCTACAACCAGGCGCAGGCATCCTATGAACGCACACAGAAAGTCCTCGGCAGCGGCCTAAGCGATGCCGTGGCGGCACTGGCGCAGGACAAATCGCTTCGCGAAGCGGCCTTTGCCAACGCCGCCGGCTAACACCGCCGATAAAACAGCAGCCCACCGGCCTTTGGCCGGCGGGCTGCTGTTCTCTGTACAATCGGCAAAACCGAAGCGGGGCTCACAGCCCCATCACTTCGTCAATCGGCAGCGCAAGCACCGTGCCTTGCGCGTCGCTGTGCATGCCCCAGTTTTCGCTCACGGCACGCATGATCTGTGCTTTCTTTTTGCTGTCGGCCAAAATCAGCACAATTTCCTTTTCTTCTTGCAGGTTCAGTGCCCACACATCGGCCGCTTTTTCGTTGCCGATGCTGCGGCTGTGCACCACGGTTCCGCCGCCGGCACCGGCAGCACGGGCGGCATTCATCACATCGCCGCTGAAACCGCGATTCACAATGGCCGCAATCAAAGCGTAGTTTGTGTTTTCTGTCATGCGTTCTTTCGTCCTTTCCGTTGTTTCGCTGGTACTCTCTGTTTGCCGCATCAGGTTCAGCAACAGGCGGCTCACGGCGGTGAGAGGAATGGTAAAGGCAATACCGCTGTTCACGGCATCCAATCGCAATTCCGAATGCAACAGGGTCAGCATGTGGTTTCCAAAGGAACGGGGGACCGTGCTGAGCAGCACCGCTTTGTCGATACTGCCGAATCCCAATGTGTCCATAATTTCGCTGGATGCCGTTCCCTGGGCATTCAGCCGGTATTGAATGGGCAGTGCCTGCTTCAAAAACAAATCCGCCGCTTTGTCGGCCAATTTGGGCGTGGCAATCAGCATGAGCAGCTGATACGGTGCGGTATTAGGTGTCATCGGTCCGGCCCTCCTCAAAATCAACAATGTCATCGCTGTCCGCCGTCACGCCGGCATACAGCATGGTCGCTTCTTGCGGCTTGTGGCTCTTAAAGCGGTACACCAAACCCATGATTTGAACGGCAATGAGCGGCGTGAGCGCCACCAACGCCACCACCCCAAAGGCATCGGTCATGATGTTGCCGCCCAGCGCTTGGCAGGCACCGATACTCAGCGGCAACAAAAAGGTGGAAGTCATGGGGCCGCTGGCCACACCGCCGGAGTCAAACGCAATACCGACAAAAATTTTCGGCACAAAGCACGAAAGTGCCAACGCTATCAAATATCCGGGAATCAATATCCACGGCATCGGAATGCCCACCAGTACGCGCAGCATGGCCAAGCCGACACTCACGGCAACGCCGATGGACATGCTGCGGTTCATGGCTTTTACGGATATGGCACCGTCGGTTACATTTTCAACCTGGTGATTCAACACCTGAATGGCCGGTTCGGCTTTCACTATGTAGTACCCGATGAGCATGCCGATGGGCACCAACACCCACCGATGCGGCAACGAGGCCAATTCGGCACCCAGGAAGGTGCCCACCGGCGCAAAGCCGACATTAACACCGCACAAAAACAGCACCAATCCGATGTAGGTGTACAGCATACCCATGGAAATGCGCTTCACCTGCCGCCGCTGATAGCGATGGGTGACCACCTGAAACAGGAAAAACACGCCCAAAATGGGCAGCAGAGAAACGCACACTTCGGCAGCGTAGTCGGGCAATTCCACGGCAAACACCTGCACCACATCGCGCGTGGTGGTCACCGCCGCCACCTCACTCACCGCATAGGCCGCTTCGGTGGGACGGTAAAAGCAACCGAGCAACAGCACTGCCAAAATGGGGCCGATGCTGGACAACGCCACCAAGCCGAAGCTGTCGCTGGCGGCGTTTTTTCCGCCGCGCACCGAAGACAGCCCCACGCCCATGGCCATGATAAACGGCACCGTCATGGGGCCGGTGGTGACGCCGCCGGAATCGAAAGCAACCGCCAAAAATTCATCCGGTACCAAAAACGACACCGCAATCAGCAACGCATACAGCACAATCAGCATCCGCGACAGGTCAACGCTGCGGCGAATACGCCAAATGGCCAACGCCAAAAACACACCGACACCCAAAGCCACGGTTAAAATCAGCACCGTGTTGGGCACCGAAGGAACCTGCGATGCCAGCACTTGCAAATCCGGTTCGGATACGGTGATGATAATGCCCATTACCATGCCGAGAAACAGCACCGGCGCCAGGCGCCTTGTTTTGGACAGTTGCACGCCGATGCCTTCGCCAATCGGTGTCATGGCCATTTCCGCTCCCAACTGGAAAAAACCCATGCCGATAATCAGCATCACGGCGCCGGCCAAAAACATCACCATGGTGCCCAGCTCCATGGGCACCAAAAACACGCTGATAAACAGCATAATGCCGGTGATAGGCAACACCGCCGACAAGGATTCCAGTGTTTTTTCTCGCAATTTCGGATTCACCAATGCACCACCTTTCTCACTGCCACTATATGAAAGTTATTGTACCATATTCTTCCCGCCGACACAATGGCTTTTGAAAAATGTTCACACCTTTTTCATCAACACGGTGAGCCGGGGGAGTCTTGTTCGGTTGCGGTTGCCGTGAAAATTTTGCGCTTTTTCTCACAGAATTCTTGCGAAATGCCGTCACTTGTGATACACTGTATGCAACGACACGGCGAAACAGACAAAGGAGTGTGCCCAACATGAACGGAAACATCGAACGCCCCAACGATTGGGACTGTATGATAGCGGGAAAGCTATACAATTCTTCCAGCAAAGACATCGAAAAGCAACATCGGCAGGGGCTGTCGCGTTGCGATCGGTTCAACAAAATCGCCGTGCGGCGGCAACATGCCAAGCAACGGGCGCTGGAACGGCTGATTCCGTCGGCCAAAGGAAACGACCTGGGCGTTTTTGCTCCGTTCTATTGCGAATACGGGGTTAATATTCATGTGGGGCGCGGTTGCTTTGTGAATTACAACTGCGTATTCCTGGATGTGGCGCCGATCACTCTCGGCGACGGCGTGTGGATTGGCGCCAATGTCACGCTGGCCACGCCCAATCATCCGTTTTTGGCCGAAGAACGCTTGCCGGCCCACTACCCCGACGGCTATCACGATTTGGAGTATGCCGGCCCCATCACCATTCATGACGGTTGCTGGATTTGCTCCGGTGCCATCATCGGCGGCGGGGTCACCATCGGTGCCAACAGCATTGTGGCGGCCGGTGCCGTGGTGATGCGCGATGTGCCCGCCAACAGCATTGTGGCCGGCGTTCCGGCCAAAGTGGTTCGCCAAATCGACGAGCAAGACCGCATGCAGGTGTGGGACACCTATATCGGCAATGCCGTTCCGCTTTCGGCCCGGCACCGCGCCCGATAGGAAAAACCGCAAATTTTTCTTGACAAGCAAGAAAGTTCGTGCTATACTGCAAGTAATTTCATAGAAAACCGTTGAAGCGGAAATAACGGCGATAACGCCTTCACAGAGAGCCCGTGGCGCTGGAAATCGGGCAAGAAACCATCGTCAAAATGGGCCGCCGAGGGTGCGGGGGAAAGGTGCAGTGCACCGAGTATCCGGCAACGCGTGGGCATGCGTCAGTTGCCGAGGATATGTTAGTATCCTGAAAGCGCACGGCTTCGCCGTGAATCAAGGTGGCACCGCGGATAGAATTATTCGTCCTTGGCAGAAAACTCTGTCAAGGGCGTTTTCTTTTTGCAAAGGAGAAACATCATGATATTGCTAACCAAACGATGGCGAAGCCCCCGCCGTTCCTAATCCCAAAATCACAATACAGGAGGATACTCACATGATGTACAACAACATTGATTTCAACACCTACTTTTCGCACTATCCGGATAAAAACGGGTATTTCGGCAAATACGGCGGCGTATACATCGACGAAAAGTTAAAAGCCGCCATGGAGGAGATCACCCAAGCCTACTACTCCATCTGTCAGTCGCGCAAATTCATCGCGGAATTGCGCCGCATCCGCAAGGAGTTTCAGGGGCGCCCCACACCGGTCACCCATTTGGAACGGTTGTCGGATGCGTTGGGCGGCAAGGTGCAACTCTACGCCAAGCGCGAGGATTTGAACCATTCCGGCGCCCACAAGCTGAATCACTGCATGGGCGAAGCCCTGCTTGCCAAATACATGGGCAAAAAGAAAGTGATTGCCGAAACCGGTGCCGGTCAGCACGGGGTGGCGTTGGCCACGGCGGCCGCGTATTTCGGTTTGGAATGTGACATCTACATGGGCGCGGTGGATATTAAAAAGCAAGCACCCAATGTGGCACGCATGAAAATTTTGGGTGCCAATGTGGTGGAAGTAACGCACGGCCTGCAAACGCTGAAAGAAGCGGTAGACGCCGCTTTCGAGGCATACAGCCGCGAATACAAAGACTGCATCTATTGCATCGGTTCCACACTGGGGCCGCATCCGTTCCCCATGATGGTGCGCGATTTCCAAAGCGTGGTTGGCATCGAAGCGCGGGAACAGTTTGTGGAAATGACCGGCCATTTGCCCGATGCGATTGTTGCCTGTGTCGGCGGCGGTTCCAATGCAGCCGGCCTGTTTTCCGGCTTCCTCAACGACCCGGTCACCATCTACGGCGTCGAGCCCTTGGGCCGCGGGCCGAAAATCGGCGATCATGCCGCCAGCTTGCGCTATGGCACCGAAGGCATCATGCACGGCTTCAACAGCATCATGCTCAAAGACGAAAACGGCGAGCCGGCACCGGTGTATTCCGTGGCCAGCGGATTGGACTATCCGTCGTCCGGCCCCGAACACGCCTTTTTAAAGGAGATTGGCCGTGTCACCTACGATGTTGTCGGTGACGACGACACCATCGATGCGTTCTACAAGTTGTCGCGTTTGGAAGGCATCATTCCCGCCATCGAAAGTTCACATGCCGTGGCCTACGGCATGAAGCTGGCCAAAACCATGGAACACGGATCGGTGCTGATTAACCTGTCCGGTCGCGGCGACAAAGACATGGACTATGTGATTGAACACTACGGAATTCCCGAATAAACAACAAAGCGGAGGCGGAGCACGGTTGCTCCTCCTCCGCTTTTTCGCGGATTACTGTTTGCCGGCCAGGGAATTGATGAATTGCTGTGCGGTGCGCCCGGAAATGCCGCCATGGCGCAATTCCCATTGGGTGGCGGCACGCATCAGTTCCTCTTCCGGCAGCAAAATCCCGTGGCGTTGCGCCAGCCGAACCACAATGTCGCGGAACTCCTCGCGAGAGGGGCGCGTGTACAAAATGGAAACCCCGAAGCGATAGGCCAACGATAGCTTTTCTTCCATGCTGTCGGAATGGTGAATATCCTGTTCGTATTCCATGTCGTTGCGGTCTTTCCAGGTTTCTTTCACCAGGTGCCGGCGGTTGGAAGTGGCATAAATCAAAATGTTGTCGGGCCGCGTTTCCACACCGCCCTCGATCACCGCTTTAAGGAATTTGTAGTCCACTTCAAACTCCTCAAAGGACAAATCATCCATGTAGATGATGAATTTGTAATTGCGGTTTTTAATGCGGGCAATGATGTCGGACAGGTAGCGAAATTGATGCTTGTACACCTCAATCATGCGCAACCCTTGGCCGTAAAATTCGTTAACAATGGCTTTGATACTGGTGGATTTTCCGGTGCCGCTGTCACCGTACAGCAGCACATTGTTGGCGCGGCGTCCCTCCACAAAGGCACGGGTGTTGGCTACCAACTCGGCTTTTTGCGACTCGTATCCCACCAAATGGTCCAGTGTCACATTGTCCATGTGCGCAATGGGTTGAAACTGCACACGGTCGTTTTCGTCGGTGGTGATGCGAAAGGCTTTGTTCAAGCCAAACGCCCCCACGCCGTAGTTGCGGTAGAAATCGGTAACCGCCGTGAAAAAGGCGTCACCGTCGGTGCTGTCTGCCAATTTTCGGCTGAGAACCAGCAACTTTTCACTGACATTTTTGTTGTACAAATGTTCCGGCTTGCGGATGGCGGTGTAATGCAGCAGGTGGGTGAACACTTCGGTGTGCAGCGCCGCTTCCAGCGGGCCGAAATCGTAATGAAACAGAGCGCGAAACGCTTCAAAATCGTTTTTG
The DNA here is from genome assembly GCA_964389495.1 of uncultured Eubacteriales bacterium. Taxonomy (GTDB): domain Bacteria; phylum Bacillota; class Clostridia; order Oscillospirales; family Acutalibacteraceae; genus RGIG3009. The sequence goes on along the minus strand of CAYMDU010000024.1, from coordinate 9,463 downwards.
GCAAAACGGTTCACAGTGCCGTTTTGCGTGCCCACTTTTTCGCAAGTAAGGCTAAACGGATTTTCGTTGGTGATAAGCAAATAGGTAAGGTAGCAATGCCACAAATTGCCGTCAAAACCGTAGTCGGTGGCCAACACCAGCAGCCGTTTCACCAGCCGGTACACGCGCCCCAAGGTGGCCGTGGCATCAAAGGTGCCTTCTTCCACTTCACGGCAGATATCGCTCAATTCCAACAGCAGTGAATCGTGCGGCAGGTCGCTGTAAATCAGCAGGCCGGATACGATGTGATGCATGAACATTCCTCCTAACACTTGTTCCTGTCTATCATACCACACGGGGCGGTGTTGCACAAGGGGAAATTCACGCAAGCGGCCGCTTGCATTTTCAAAAGGATGTGGTATACTGAACAGGAACACACCGCAAAACCGGGCGAAAGGAGACTCGGCCATGGCAAACCAAGCAGGCAACAAAGCAAGCGGCAACCCGCCCGTTCGCACGGGCCGAAAAGCGCGGCGAGTGGCGGCGGTGTGCCTTTTGTCGGTTCTGGCGGTCGGGCTGGGGTGCCTGGGCGCCGGGCATCTGCCGGCAAGGCGGGGCGCATCCGCGACGGCACAACAGGTGGTCGGGGAATGGATGCGCGAAGAAATCCGGGAAGACTCCCCCTTGCTAACCGTGTTTCGCTATTCGTTCTATGCCAACGGCGAAGGCGGCTTTTCCCAGACCGATTATGAATATCTCGGCACCGACAGCAACGACCCCCGCGCCGAATACAAGCACAACGGCTGTTGGGCGTCTTGCGGCGGCAGCGCGCAGTACGGCCGCTATTCCCTCAGCGGCCGCCGGCTGACATTGGTAACCGAAGCCAGTGCCCAATACGGGGCTTCGCAAGTGTACGCCTATGACATTGCGGACGTAACCGACAGCACCCTCACCCTGTGCGCCGTGGACGACGGCGAGCACGCCGTATATGCCGCCACCTATTCTCACGAAACCGCGCTCACGTTTACCAAAGAAAAGTAACGGCGTCCCTTGTCGTCCCTACACGATTTTCCGGTTGCTCTTTGTCCGGTTTTGTGTTATACTGAGTAAAACGAATTCGGTGGATACCGCAACGGAGGGCCTATGAAACGAAGACGATACCGCCGCCGGCGTGTAAAGCGGCTGTTGCTTTTCCTGATACTGCTTGTGGCATGCGCGCTGTGTTTTTCCTGTGTTGCCAGGTTGCTTGCCGGCAACGAACCCAGTGCTCTTTCGGCAGGCGGAACAACGGCAACCGGCACCACTGCCACGGCACCGACAACTTCTTCGCAAACACAAACCGCTTTCACAGTGGCCAATCCGTTTGCGGATTCGGGCTTGGCCAAGCTGTCACTCGGCAGTGAAAACCTGTTTGTGTTCGATACAAGCAGCGGGTTGCAGTTCTACAAAGGCGATATGACCGCACGCATTTACCCGGCCTCCATCACCAAGCTCTACACGGCCTATGTGGCCCTGAAATATGTGGACCCGGCCGAAGTGATCACGGCGGGCGATGAATTGTCGTTGGTGCAGCCGGGGTCTTCGTTGGCCTTTGTGTCCAAGGGGCACCGCCTGAAAGCGGAAATGCTGGTGGAAGGCATGCTGCTTCCCAGCGGCAACGATGCGGCCTATGTGTTGGCAGCCGCAGCGGGGCGTCACATTCTCGGCGAAGGCCACACCGCCGCCGAGCAGGTGGAAGCCTTTGTGAACGCCATGAACAGCCATGCGCAACTGAACGGATTGAAACACACGCACTTTGTCAATCCCGACGGGTTTCACAACGCCGACCACTACACCACCATGGCCGATATGATGCGCATTGCGCAGTTGGTGCTGACAAACGAAACCATTTTGCAATACACCGGCCTCACCGGAGAAAAGGTGTTTTTCGAAAGCGGCGAGCATATCGAATGGCACAACACCAACGCGCTGCTATACACCACGTCACCCTACTATCACAGCAATGTGATCGGGCTGAAAACGGGCTACACCGAAGAAGCGGGCTATTGCCTGCTCACGGCGGCCAAAACCATGAACAGCACCGTGATCATCGGAGCGTTTGGCAATCCCACGGCCGACGGCCGCTTTGCCGATACCGATGCGGTGCTGGATTGGATAGCATCCCGCGGGAACTAATCGCTCACATCAGCAAGGAGGAATTTCATGAAAACCGTACACGCCGTTCCGCTAACGCACGAAAATTTTGCGCCCTTCGGTCAGTTCTATCCCATGGAGCAGCCGCAGGGGCATGCCCTGTGCGGCGAGCTGCACCGCTTTTATCCGGACCGCCTAACAGCCGACAGCGAGCACCGGGTGGGCTATTCGCCCATTACCGTGCGGCGTCCGGACCGCATGATTATCACACAGCAAGAGTATCACACCACCACCTGGGAAATGATTTTGCCGCTGGACGACGACATGATTTTGCATGTGGCACCCGCTTCGGCCGGCACTCCGGTGCCGGAGTTGGCGCAGGCGTTTGTGGTGCCGAAACACACCTTGGTCAAACTCAATGCGGCCATTTGGCATTTGGCGCCGTTGCCCGCCTCGCGCGAGCAGCTCACGGCCCTGATCATTCTGCCGGAATGTACCTATGCCAACGATTGCACCGTGGTGGATTTGGCGCCGGAACAGCAGTTCGAAATTGTAAAATAAGCAAAACAAAACCGCCCCGCCGATTGTTCGGCGGGGCGTTGGTATTGGTCGGTCAGGCAGAAAACGGCCGTTTTTTCAGTTTGTGATACGGCAGCGCAGTCAGTATGCCGCCCACCATCAATGCCAGCCACACCAAAATCAGCCCCTGCCAGCCAATGGTGGACGCGGCGTTGGCAAACAAAGTGGACGACACGGCGGCGGCAATGTAGCTCACACAATCCAAAAATCCGGTGGCACCGGATACCATGCCGGTGTCGCGCAGGCTGGGGCAGTACCGGCTCCACAGCATGGACGCGGCGCAGTTGGAAGAGAGAATGCCGCCAATCATAAACACAATGTTCACCGTGGGTTGCGGCAACAGATACACCAGCAAAAAGCAAACAGCCGCCGAAATGAACGCCAGCAAAATGGTCAAATCCAAATTGTTGTGTAGGCGTTCATAGACAAACACGGCAATGAAAGCGCTGGACGAAATAATCAATGTGGCAACGGTGAACAGCAGCGCGGCCCTTTCGGAAGAAAAGCCCAAGTGCTGAGAAAGATAGGTGGGAAGCCAAAACACCACGGTGGTGCGCACCACGCCGGTGATAATGGAAATCAGGGTGAATTTCACAATGTGATGCCGGAACAGCACCCGCAGGCTGCCGCCTTCGGATTTGGGGGGCGTGTAGCGGCCGTATTGAATAATCCCGCGCCGTTCCAGCGTGTGAAACACCGAAAAGCAAATGGCGGCCATGCACACCAGCGCGATGCTACTGATGAAGAACACCGTTTTCCAGTGAAAGCCCACGGCAAACAGGCCCGCCAGCGGCGATCCGAAAAACGAAGAAAAGGTATAGCCGAGCGAACAGCGGGTGGCATAGATGGGGTCGGTGTTTTCGGCCACCAGCTTGGTCATGGGGCCGTAAATCATGGCCAGGAAAAAGCCGGTCATGCCATAGGCAACAAAAGCGGCGTGGGGGCGGTTGGCCCACATGGCAAACAGCAAATTGCACACGCCCGCCATGGACAGCCCCACGCTGATCATGTATTTGGTTTTGATTCTGTCACCGATGATGCCGTTAATCAGTTGCCCGGCGGCATAGGTGACAAAATACACAGACGACAGGCGCCCCACATTCACGGTGCTGAGCACGCCCAACTCAATGATTTGCGGAGAAACGGCGCTGAGAATGTTGCGCGCAAAATACACAGCCAAATAGGCAATGGCACACATTCCGCCGATGATGATGGCGTTGCGCACTTTTTCCGGCATACGACGAGTGTAATTCATACCGTGATCCTCCGTTAATCCACACTGTGAGAGTTTAATATTTGTTCCAACTTGTAATATTGCTCGTGGCTGTCGGTATCCATAACCGAACACAAATAGGCGCACAGCGTATCCGCCAACAGCAACTGCGAAAACCGAACTTGCCGCGCATGGTCGCTCACGGTGGGATTGCCGGCGGCGGTGAGCAACACATCGTCGGACAACTGTGCCAGCGGCGAAGACCCGTTGGCAGTCAGGCACACCACGGGCACACGGTGCTGCTTGGCGATTTCCACCGTGTCCAGCACCTCTTTGGTGGAACCGGAAGTGGAAATGGCCACAATCAGGCAATTCTCGTCCAGCAGCGAAGCGGAAACGGCGCTCATCAGGGAATCGCTGAGATACGAAGCCGGCAGTCCCAGCTGAATCAGCTGAAAACACAAATCCTGCGCCACAATGGCCGAAGTGAGCACACCGTAAATCTCAATTTTTTTGGCTTGCCGCAGGCGCGTGGCTACGCGCTGCAAGGTGTCTTCACTGTTCAGCTCCACCGTGCTGCGACAGGCAAGCAGGGTGTCGTTGATTTTCACTTCCAGCGCCGCTTTCAGCGATTGCGAGGCATCTGTCAACGCAAAGGGAACCGGCGGCTGGTGGGTGATAGCGGCCGCAATTTCCAATTTCAGGCGCGCGAATCCGCCGCCGCAAAATTTGCCGGCAAAATTGTTGATGCTGCCTTGCGACACGCCGGCAGTGCCGGCCAATTCGGTGACGGTGTAGTTAATAAAAGCCGCCGGATTTTCCAAAAGCAAGCGCGCAATTTTGGTTTCCACCCGGCTCAAAAACGGATAGTCCGCTTTGATGCGGGCAAGAATATCGGCCGCCATACAGAGCCCTCCTTTTTTGAAATAATATCAAGTTATATTCGTCAGGAATGATATTATCACAATTTGTGCCGGCTGTCAAGATAGACTTGCGAAACGGTGCCGTTTCTGGTACACTACCAATAAGGAGTGATGGTGTGTGGAACCGAAAGAGTATTGCATAACCCGCATCGAGGGCGAATATGCCTATTTGCGGGAACCAAACAGCACGGTGGAAGTGTTTGTGGCATTGGCCCTGTTGCCGATTGGCGCCGATGTGGGCACATGGTTGCATTATGAACCGTTGCAGGGGTACACGGTGATAAGGAAAGAGGGGTGAACAGCATGAAGCAAACAACAAGGCGGCGGGCGGCCGCAGTGGCGGTGGCCCTGTTGCTGGTGGGAAGCACCGCGGCGTGTCGGTTTGGCCGGCAGGCCACGGCCTACACCCTGGTTGGCAACGCCGTGAGCAAAACCGGCACATTGGATTCGGCCGCTGCCACGCTGGCGCTGAACAGCCGCATCACGGTTGACGGCGTAACCACCGAGGTGCCCCTCACCTGCGAGATCACAACGGCCGGCCGGCAAGGAGACAATCCGGTATCCTCTCTGGAACTCACCTTGCCGATGGCGGGGATGTCCGCCGAGATGAAGGCATATCAGGAAGGCGATTGTCTGTATATCACCCTGTTCGGCCAACATCTGAAAACAGACGCGGCGCAACTGAAAAAAACAGGCATGATTTCCGCCGAAGCCCTGTTGCCGTCGTTTTCCCAGGCCATGTTGGCCGATGCGGCGGTGCAAACCAACCAAGACGGCAGTCGCACCGTGGCCTGGGCACCGGATGGCGCAGCGTTTTCCGAAGTGTATGCGGAATTGCAAAACACGGTGCTCACCACCGTGGCGGGCAGCAACACGGCGGAAAACACAACCGTCCGCGATGTGCAAATTGAAATCACCGTTTCCGAAAGCGGCTATGTGTCCGACAGCCATGTGTCGTTTTCGCTGGATACCACGCTCACCAACAACGGCGTGTCCACGGCGGCGTCGGCCGATGTCGATGCCATGCTGGTGTATCACAATCCGGGCACGGCGGTAACGGTGCAGCCGCCGGAAGGCTATGCCGATTTCCCCGCACTGGATTTGGCGTCCCTTCTTTTCTGAATCACGGCCGCAAGCAACCCGATAACGCATCGGGTGCTTGCGGCTGCTTTTTCGTGCCGTTGTCCCCGGCAAAAAATATCGGCGGCAACAGCAATGTGGGAATTGATTGTTGTCGCATTTTGTGGTATAATAGATGTCAACAAATCCCTGCTTCGCAAGTCTTTGCGCTTCGCGCCACGGCACGCTGTGCCGTTGACAAATTGAACCACGGCACAAAAATGCCCTTGCAAGCAAGCATTTTTGCTTGTGGTATAATCGATGTCAACAAATCCTTGCTGTGCAAGTCTTTGCGCTTCGCGCCACGGCACGCTGTGCCGTTGACAAATTGAACCACGGCACAAAAATGCCCTTAAAAGTCGGTAAACCGCACACCGCCGTTTGAAAGGAGAGATACCGTGAATATTCTGCATGTAAAATATGCGGTGGAAGTGGCCAAAGCCGGTTCGCTGAACAAAGCGTCGGAAACGCTGTTCGTTGCCGTGCCGAACCTCAGCCGCTCCATCAAAGAACTGGAAGCCGACATCGGCGTTTCGCTGTTTGAACGGTCGGCCAAGGGTGTCACTCTCACGCCGGAGGGCGAGGAGTTTTTGGGCTATGCCAAAGACTTGCTCAAACAGATGGACCAGCTGGAAAATTTGTACAAAGGCGGCGTCACGCAAAAGAAACAGAAATTTTCCATTTCGGTGCCGCGTGCGTGTTACATTTCCGAAGCGTTCACCGAATTTTCCAAAAGGCTCACCAAAGAGCCGGCGGAAATTTTCTACAAGGAAACCAATTCGCAGCGCACCATTAACAATTTGCTCAACCACGACTACCGCTTGGGGATTATTCGCTATGCGGAAAACTACGACCGGTTTTTCAAATCCATGTTGGAAGAAAAGGGCTTGAACTACGAAATGGTCACGGAGTTCACCTATCGCCTGATTATGAGCGCATCCAACCCGTTGGCCGCCAAACCGGAAATCACCTACGACGATTTGGCAAGCTACATTGAGATTGCCCATGCCGACCCGTATGTGCCCTCGCTTTCCATGGCGCGGGTGCGAAAAGAAGAATTGCCCGACAACATCGACCGCCGCATCTTCATTTTTGAACGGGCCAGCCAGTTTGAATTGCTGTCCGGCAACCCGGAAACTTTCATGTGGGTGTCGCCGGCACCGCAGCATTTGCTGGACAAATACGGCCTGGTTCAGCGCGAATGCAAAGACAATCAAAAGCGCTACAAAGACATGCTGGTATACCGCAAGGACTATAAACTCACCGCGCTCGACAATCAATTCATCACCGCACTGTGCGACTCTCGGCGGAAGTATTTGTAACGCACAGCCGGGCGCGCAAACAGCCGGTTTTCGGGTGTTATCTTTTTTGATAACACAGGGTAAACATTTTCGTTATTCCCTGTGGGTAAAAAGTTTGTTAAAATATTAACAAAGTCACAGGTAAGGTGCTCACGGTGAGCCAATCAATCAAGGAGGAACGATAAAATGAAAGCGTACGAGATTGTAGACGGTGTGGAAAAGCTGGAAGCGGCCATCGCCCGAGTTCGCGAGGCACAAAAGCAATATGCCACCTACACCCAAGAGCAGGTCGACAAGATTTTCCTGGCGGCCGCGTCGGCAGCCAACAAGGCGCGTATTCCGTTGGCCAAGCTGGCGGTAGAGGAAACGGGCATGGGTGTTGTGGAAGACAAGGTCATCAAAAACAACTATGCGTCGGAATACATTTATAATGCATATAAGAATGTGAAAACCTGCGGTGTCATCGAAGAAGACAAAGCCTACGGTATTCGCAAGATTGCCGAACCGATTGGCGTGGTGGCAGCGGTTATCCCCACCACCAACCCCACGTCCACCGCCATTTTCAAATGCCTGCTGGCATTAAAAACACGCAATGCCATCATCATTTCTCCTCACCCCCGTGCCAAGAACAGCACGATTGCCGCGGCCAAGTTGGTGCTGGAAGCCGCTGTGGCGGCAGGCGCACCGGAAGGCATCATCGATTGGATCGATGTGCCCAGCCTGGAAATGACCAACCTGTTGATGAAAGAAGCCGACATCATCTTGGCAACCGGCGGCCCCGGCATGGTGAAAGCCGCCTATTCCAGCGGCAAACCGGCACTGGGTGTCGGCGCCGGCAACACCCCCGCGATTATCGACGACACCGCCGACATTTTGCTGGCGGTCAGCTCCATCATTCATTCCAAGACCTTTGACAACGGCATGATTTGCGCTTCCGAGCAGTCGGTGATTGTGCTGGAAAAGGTGTACGACGCCGTAAAGCAGGAATTTGCGGCCCGCGGTTGCTATTTCCTGAATCCGCAGGAAACCGAAAAGGTGCGGAAAACCATTTTGATTAACGGCGCATTGAATGCCAAAATCGTCGGTCAATCGGCCGCGCGCATTGCCGAACTGTCGGGCGTAACCGTGCCGGCCGGCACCAAAATTTTGATTGGCGAAGTCGAAAGCGTGGAATTGAGCGAAGAGTTTGCTCACGAAAAACTGTCGCCGGTGTTGGCCATGTACAAGGCCAAAGATTTCGGCGACGCGCTGAACAAAGCCGAGCATCTGGTGGCCGACGGCGGCTACGGTCACACCTCATCGGTGTACCTGAACGAAATCACCGAAAAAGACAAGCTGGCGGAGTTCGAAGCCCGCATGAAGACCTGCCGCGTGCTGGTGAACACGCCTTCGGCACACGGCGGCATCGGCGATTTGTACAATTTCAAACTGGCTCCTTCGCTCACGCTGGGTTGCGGTTCTTGGGGCGGCAACTCGGTAAGCGAAAATGTCGGTGTGAAACATTTGATCAACATTAAAACCGTGGCAGAAAGAAGGGAGAACATGCTTTGGTTCCGCGCGCCGGAGAAGGTGTACATTAAGAAAGGCTGCCTGCCGGTGGCTTTGGACGAACTGAAAACGGTGATGGGCAAGAAACGCGCTTTCATCGTAACCGACCAATTCCTGTACGAAAACGGCTACACCAAGCCGATCACCGACAAACTGGACGAAATGGGCATTGTGCACACCACCTTCTTTAATGTCGCACCCGACCCGACATTGGCTTGCGCCAAAGAAGGCGCCGCACAAATGGCGGCTTTCAAACCCGACACCATCATTGCTCTCGGCGGCGGCAGCGCCATGGATGCCGGCAAAATCATGTGGGTGATGTATGAACATCCCGAAGCCGACTTCATGGACATGGCCATGCGCTTTATCGATATCCGCAAGAGAGTATACACCTTCCCGAAGATGGGCGAAAAAGCCTATTTCATCGCGGTACCCACCTCGGCCGGTACCGGTTCCGAAGTGACACCGTTTGCCGTTATCACCGACGAGCAAACCGGCGTGAAATATCCGCTGGCCGACTATCAGCTGTTGCCGAACATGGCCATTATCGATACCGATTTCCACATGTCGGCTCCTCGCGGTCTAACAGCGGCTTCGGGCATCGACGCCGTAACCCATGCACTGGAAGCCTATGCTTCGGGGATGGCCCCCGACTACACCGACGGTCT
>CAYMDU010000023.1:0-20562 GCA_964389495.1 uncultured Eubacteriales bacterium | reverse complement strand
CGTGTTCGGCAAATGGTGCCGCCCCCACTACAACAGCGCCGTGGCTACCTTTTGTTACAACACAGCCCACGATTTGCCGATTACTGTTACCGACAGTACGGTATCATTGGAACTGCTGTATATCGACGATTTGATTGCCGAACTGCTGGACGCGCTGGAAGGGCGGGAACACCGTTGTGATTTTAACGGTATCGATACCGTGCTGTGCGAGAACGGACGATATTGTGCCGCGCCGATCACTCACAAAGTGACCCTGGGCGCTATTGTGGAATTGCTCAACAGTTTTAAGGCGCAAACCGACACACTGGTGATGCCGGAAATTCCGAACAACAGTTTTGCCAAAAAGCTGTACAGCACCTATCTCAGCTATCTCCCCAAAGAAAAGGTAGCGTTCCCTTTGAAAATGAACTGCGACGCACGGGGGAGTTTTACCGAACTTCTCAAAACGGAAAAATGCGGGCAGTTCAGCGTGAATATTTCCAAGCCCGGTATCACCAAAGGCCAGCACTGGCACCACACCAAGTGGGAATTTTTCATTGTTGTCAGCGGGCACGGGCGAATTCAACAGCGCAAAATCGGAACAGACGAAGTGCTGAATTTTGATGTTTCGGGTGAGCGTATCGAGGCGGTGCATATGCTGCCCGGTTATACACACAATATCATCAATTTGTCGGAAACAGAAAACCTGGTGACATTGATGTGGGCTAACGAACCGTTTGACCCTCACCGTCCGGACACATTTGGCGAAACTGTGGAATAAAAGGGGATTGACAAATGGAGAAGAATAAGGGACAATCTATTAGACAGACAGACAGACAGACAGACAGACAGACAGACAGACAGTATAATATTATCTCACTGGGTGGTTTTTGCGGCGTTGCCATGGAGTTGGAGCGTATCGGGCTGCGTGGTGCCAGCTTTCCGTTTGATTGGTTGATATCCGGTGATTTTTCTTCGGTTCTTGCGTTGATGAAAAATCAATTCCAAGGATTTACCAACAAGGAAAATTTATATCAGGAGTGTAACATATCACCCGCTTATTATTACAACAAGGCGTGTGATGTTCATTTCTATCATGATTTTTCACAGTATAAAAGTTTTGACCAACAGTATGAAGGTTTCAAGGAAAAATACCGGCGCCGTATTGAGCGGTTTTATCGAACTATCCAACAGCCGACTTTGTTTATACGGTATTGTGCCGGCCCGAAAGAATTGGAATATGTATCCGAAAATCAGCAGCACATTCTTGCGTTTCTCAAAACCTTTCATCCTGAAAATGACATACTGTACTTGTCGGATGTTGAGGAACATCCTCCCATTGACAATATTTTCCACATAACAAAAGATGAAAAGGGTGTTGTTGCCAGAAAATTTCTGGATGAACAGCCGGAGTTAAAATGCTGGTTGTGGGAACATAGCACTTTGAAAGAAAACATCAAGAGCAATCAAAAGAGATACCGAAAGAACAGGGCCAGAAAACATGTTCGCCGGGTAATCAGAAAAGCCAAGAAGATGATGCATGTGAAAGTGTATCATCATTATCAGCAATATGAGGAGTTGTTAACAGAGCATGATGAACAATGTGACGGATTACAGCAACATTAAATTCCAAAACAACGGCAAGCTGAAATTGCTTATCATTGTCGGCACGCGGCCGGAGATTATTCGGTTGGCCGCCGTGATTGACAAATGCCGCCGTTATTTTGACACGGTGTTGGCACATACCGGCCAGAATTACGACTATAACCTCAACGGGGTGTTCTTTAAGGATTTAAAGTTAGCTGCGCCGGAAGTGTACATGAACGCGGTGGGGGACGATTTGGGAGCCACCGTGGGGAACATCATTAACTGTTCCTATAAATTGATGAGCCAGCTTCAACCGGATGCGTTGCTCATTCTCGGTGATACCAATTCGTGCTTGTCGGCCATTGCCGCCAAGCGGTTGCATATTCCGATTTTTCACATGGAAGCCGGTAACCGTTGCAAAGACGAATGTTTGCCGGAGGAAACCAACCGCCGAATTGTGGACATTATTTCCGATGTGAATTTGGCGTATAGTGAGCACGCACGCCGCTATCTTCACGAATGCGGCTTGCCCAAAGAGCGCACCTATGTGACAGGTTCTCCCATGGCCGAGGTGTTGCATGCCAATTTGGCGGATATTGAGGCCAGCGATGTGTTGGAGCGGCTTCAACTTCAACCGAAAAAGTATCTGTTGCTGTCGGCCCATCGCGAGGAAAACATCGATACCGAAGCCAATTTTCAAAGCCTGTTTACGGCGATTAACAAGCTGGCCGAGCAATACGACATGCCGATTTTGTATTCGTGCCATCCGCGCAGCCGCAAGCGCTTGGAAGAAAACGGCTTTGTTCTCGACCGGCGCGTGGTGATGCACGAACCGCTGGGATTTCACGATTACAACAAGCTGCAAATGAACGCCTATGCGGTGATTTCCGACAGCGGAACCTTGCCGGAAGAATCCAGCTTTTTCACCAGCGTTGGGCATCCGTTCCCGGCGGTATGTATTCGAACCTCCACCGAGCGGCCGGAAGCATTGGACAAGGCGTGCTTTGTGCTGGCCGGCATCGACGAAAAAAGTTTGTTGCAGGCAGTGAAAACAGCGGTGGATATGAACGACAGCGGCGACTATGGAATACCGGTGCCGGATTATGTGGAAGAAAAGGTGTCCACCAAAGTGGTGAAGATTATTCAATCATACACCGGTGTGGTGAACAAGATGGTTTGGCGGAAATAAAAGCGAAAGGACGATGCGTGTGGATGAGCGGGACATTCAGCGCCTGCTGCTGGAAATACTGTATGCCGCTTTGAACGGCACACCGTGGGAACCGGGCGATCGGGCGTTGCTAACGCAGGATGTGTTAACGACGCTGTACCGTTTGGCAAAGCGGCACGATTTGGCGCACATTGTTTCGCAAATCCTACACGACAGTCAGGTGCCGGTGGATGCCAACCTGAAAAAGCAGTTGCAAAGCGATGCGGTGATGTCGGTGTATCGCTGCGAGCAGTTGAAATTTGCCGGCGAGGAAATCGGCGCGATTTTTGAACAGGCCGAAATTCCGTATATTCCCTTGAAGGGGTCGGTGATTCGTCCGTACTATCCGCTGGATAGTATGCGCACCAGTTGTGACATTGATGTGCTGGTGCATGAAGACCGACTGGAACAGGCGATTGCCGCGTTGGAAGAAAAGGGCTACACCCGTGGAAAACGGCGATACCACGATGTGGCCATGTATTCGCCCAATCGCATCCATTTGGAATTGCATTTTCACATTCGGGAACATCGCGACAATTTAGATACGGTGTTGCAGGAGGCATGGAACTATGCGGTGTGCACACAAGGACAGCGCTATGATTTCCGAAAAGACTTTTTCACATTTCATTTGTATGCGCATGCGGCCTACCACTTTTTGTCCGGCGGTTGTGGCTTGCGGACACTGATGGATTTTTGGGTTATGGAGCACCGAATGGATTGTCCCTGCACATGCGCCAAAGAGTTGTTGCAGCAAGCGGGCATTTATCGCTTTGCCGAAGAAATGAGCGGTCTTGCCAACCGGTGCTTTACCGAGAAAGACAGCGAGGTGGTGTCCGATGCGGTGCTGCAATACATTTTTCAAGGCGGTGTGTACGGCAGTGCCGAAAACAGCAGCACCGTGAAAAAGACGGAAACGCAATCGGCGGCAGCCTATTTGGTCAAGCGGCTTTTTATGCCGTATGAGTCCATGACCATTGCCTATCCGGTGTTGAAGCGGGCGCCCTATTTGCTTCCCTTTTGTTGGATGGCGCGCTGGGGAACAGCACTGTTTGGCGGAAAGTCCAAACGGGTTGCTTCGGAGATTTCGCGGTTTCAGCGTGTTTCCGATGTCGCCGTTGCCGAAGTGGACGATATCCGTTCGCGGTTGGAGATTTGAAAAGGATACGGTTGTTGAGAAAGGAAGGAATAAACAGCATGGTAGAGAAAAAGATAGCCGAAGCGATGGCGTGGCATGCCAAAGGGCACAACTGTGCTCAGGCAGTGTTGCTTCCGTTTTGTGAAGAATTGGGTGTAGACCGCGCCACCGCTATGCGGATGGCCGAAGGATTCGGCGCCGGCATGGGCGGCCGTGGGCAAACTTGCGGGGCGTTGTCCGGTGCGGTGATGGTGGCAGGGCTTTCCTGTTGCGACGGTGCCGTGGAGCAACCCACCACCAAGCAGGCCACCTATGCGGTTTGCAAACAGATGAGCGAGTGCTTTGTGAAAGAATGTGGGTCGGGTATTTGTGCCGAATTAAAAGGCGAAGCCACCGGCAAGCCGCTGACTTCGTGTGAGGACTGCATTGCATGGGGCGTGCGCTTGGCTGCCGACTGTTTGAAATAACAGGGCCGGAGAAACGTTCACCGCGGGCAGTTGGTAAGTGCTTGTAAAACAGAAAATCCGACCTATGGTTTGATCATAGGTCGGATTTTTAATCTGTGCACAAATTTGCTGATGGCGCAACAAGCGGCAAATATAAATGATACGATGAAAAGCACGGGTAAATACCGTTTGTTTCAGGATGCCTCACATTGCAATTCTATCAAAACAACTTCCGGACGGTTGTTGAAGCGAAACGGAAAAAGACTGTTTCCTATACCGCGGCTTACGATCATATTTGTGGTTTCTTCTGTATATAACCCGGCATCATACTTGGGAAACACTCCTTGATTAGGAGCCACCAAGCCCCCTACAAAAGGCAAGCGGAACTGACCGCCGTGTGCGTGGCCGCTGAGAACCAGATCGACACCGCTTTTCACATAGACCTCAAACAGTTCCGGCCTGTGAGAGAGAAGAATAGTGTAACCGTCGTCCTCGTTAATCAACTGTTGCAGTTGGGTCTGCAAAACCGTTTTGGCATCTCCGAACAGATAATCCGTTTGGAAACTGGGGTCGTTTACGCCAAGCAGTGTAACGGTTTCGTCTGACTGTTTCAGATCCACCCGCTCATTTTCCAGAATAACAATGCCCTGCTTGGCTAGGTCATCTTTAAATTCGTCATACTCAGGCACCCTAGCCTCGTGATTGCCGGTTACATAATAGCAGGGAGCAATGTTGGCGGCCTCTTTTGCAAACTGCAAAGCAATTTCTTTGTTGGTATGGCGGGAGTCGATAAGGTCCCCGGTAATGGCAATGCTATCCGGCCGGGCATCTTGCAGCATGGCAAGTAGCTTTTCGTTGGCAGTTCCCATTTCGGCATTGTGCAAATCGGAAACATGCGCAATGCGGTATCCGTTAAATGATGCGGGTAATGTATCACTCCGTACGGTGTAGGTGTGGAGCTGTAATGCGGTGTTTCCCCAAACTGTCCAAAAGCCCAACGCTATCAGCAAGGGCAAAACAGCAGCCAAAGCAATCCTGATTTTTCTCTTTTTTGCGGTCATAGAATAACCTCCCAACAATCCCAAGAATAGTATAGCATGATATGGCAAGCTTTTCTATATGTAAAAACGGCGACAAGGATTTTTCCTTGTCGCCGTTTGAGTATCCGCTCGGATTGGTGGGATTGCAAACGGTTTTGCAACAAACCGGCACTGTCAGGAGCGAACAAAAGCAACGGATGTTTTATCGCCTACGGCGCAGAATTTTCCGTGAGCGGTGTAGGCACGCAAAGTGTCAATCAGTGCCGACAGTTTTTGAGGCGTGGTGCCGAGAATGTCTTTGCGGAGAGTAGCGATTGCCTCGTGGGAGATACCGTTGAGATAGCGCAGACATTCGGTGCTGCAAACCTCAGCCGGGCCGAGAAGCGGTTCGGTGGTGTTAACCGTGCCGATGATGATGTCATCCAGTGGCATTTGCTGTTCCAAAAAGTCTTTCAGGAAATCGGGAATGCTTTGGAAGGCAGTGCAACTGTTTTCCAGATGAGGGTCGCGGTAGGAGTAACAAACCACATCGCCGCCAATGGTAACGCGCATACCGGTGCCGTAGGCACCGCCCTGGACACGCACGGTGTTCCAAAGGTAGGCGTAGCTGACAAGCGACGAAAGAACGGAATAGGTACCGGAAAAATCACCGCCGAGGGCATACAGGTTGTGGCCGAAAGCGGAAAACCCGATGCCGGCCGGAATTTCAATGGCACAGTTGCCTTGCGTTGTGACGGGGAGAACGGTGGGGGCTTCTTGCACGGTTTCCGGCAATGCTACAATCAATTCGTGTAGCGCCGCGTTGTCCAAAGGTCCGCTGTATCCGACAAACAGGCGGTTCTTTGCAAAGGCTTTGGCAGCCAAAGCGGCAAACTGTTCCCCAATATGCGATTTCTGTTCATTGAACGAAGCAGCAAAGGCGGAAAACCAGTTGAGGAAGCTTTCGCCTTCCAGCAGTTCTTTTACCGCTCCTTTTTGTGTGGCATGGGACAAGGCTTTTGTCATGGCAAACACATGGCCGTTGCTCAACAGGGATTGCCGCAACAAATACTCGTTTTGCAGGGTGGTTTCGTGAATCTTATCGGTTTCGTCGTACAGGCCGTTAATGAGCAATTCCTGCAACAAGGAGACGGCCTCCGGTACTTTTTCTTTCAGCATCGCGGTGGCAATGTGAAAATACGGTTTGCAATCGTCAACCTGTTTCACCTTGGCGGTGAGTTCCACGCCGGCCGTTAAATAGCCCAAAATAGCCTTGGTTTTGGTTTGCAACGCATCGGCCGTGTAGTTTTTGGTGTGCAGCATGCCAAAGCATGAAGACAGGACATTGGCCAAGCGCAACTCTTCCAGCGAAAAATCCGAAATGTCAAAGAACAGATTGAGATACACCAAATTGTTGGTATCGGTATCCACCGACAGCACCGGTGTGTTTTCCAGCTTGGTCAGCTGTAAAGAAGGCTGCTTCACGGTTTCGGGCACATCGGACAATGCCAGGTGCGGCAGGGTGGCTAAAATTTCATCGCTGTCCACACTTTGTTGCCATTGCTGCATGGCCGTGAATTCCTCAAAGCATTGCTTCCGCTGGGCATCGTTCCAAGAGGCGGCAACAGCGGCCAGTTTTTCCGCTTCGCGGCGAGCATCCTCCTCACCTTTGGTGAGTGAAGGGAAAACATGCAGATAGGTTTTGTCGGAAGCATCGCACAGCATGTTTTTAAGCAACGTTTCAAAGTAGTCGGTATCCAGTTTGGCTTTGAGTGACTCGAAAATGCTGTCGATTTCAATGTGGGTTAACGGGTCGTCACCGTATAGCCAGCCGTCCAGCGCTTTGAGCCCCAGTTCCAATCCGTACGGTTCGCGAATTTCTTTATTGAGGAACACCGACCGTTCCAAAGAAGCGGTTAGGGATTCGCGGTTTAATCCACGACGAAGCAAGTCGTTCACAGCTGTGGGAATGAAATCTTTAATAGCGGCGGCAGAGTCGGGTGCGATGTTGTTAAACACAAGTGTCATGGTGGGTTGAAGTACCCCGTCGGTGATTTCCAAATTAACATCTTGTGCCAAGCCGGCTTCCAGCACGGCACGCTTAAAAGGTGCTTCGTTGGAACCGGTTAAATAGTCGGCCAAAATTTCGGCAGCATAAATGGTTTCAACTTCGTGATGCGTGCAAAGAATTTTGGCAACGGACATGTGTGGCTGGTTGTCTTCGCCTTCGGCCGCTTCGTAATAAATGGTGTCTTCGGCGGTGGTTGGCGTTTGCAACACAAAGTCAAAATCCGGTTGACGGTATTCGTATTGGGACAGATAGTCGTTATCCAAAAATTGCAGAACAGCATCCACATCCATGCGGCCGTCCAGGAAAATGCGAGAATTGGACGGGTGATAGAACCGGGTGTGCGTATCGATAAATTCCTGATAGGTTAATTCGGGAATGTGTGCGGGGTGCCCGCCGCTGGAATACCCATAGCTGGTGTTCGGAAACAAAAGCCGTTTGGTTTCTTCTTCGATTACGCTGTTGACATCGGCATAGACGCCTTTCATCTCGCTGAACACAACGCCGTTGTAGGTGGGGGTGGCGGTTTCGTTTTCCAATTCATAGTGCCATCCCTCCTGCATAAAAATTTCAGGGCGTTGGTAGATCATGGGGAAAAACACGGCATCCATGTAAACCGACATGAGGTTGAAAAAGTCTTTTTCGTTTCGGCTGGAAACCGGAAACACGGTTTTGTCGCTGTAAGTAAAAGCGTTCAAGAAGGTTTGCATGGAGCTTTGCAGCATGGATACAAACGGCTCTTTCACGGGATATTTGCGCGACCCGTTGAGTACACTGTGTTCCAAAATGTGGAACACACCGGTGCTGTTTTCCGGCAAGGTTTTGAAAGCGATGGCAAAGGTTTTGTTTTCGTCGTCGCGATCGAAATACAACAATTCGGCACCGGTTTTTTGATGTTTCAGTGTGTACAGAACGGCGGACTTGGAAGCCACGGTTTCTTTTTTTACAAGCTGAAAGCCGTGGCAAACCCCGTTAATTGGCAGGGCAGACAAGGAAGAGGTTTGGTTTTTCATGGCAATCCTTTCTTAACACAAAGCGTTGCTGAAAGCTTGATAATACGAACTGGATTGAAGCAACTCATCGGGAGTGCCGGCTGTTTCCACTGTTCCGCCGTTCATGACGATGACATAATCGGCGTTGCGGGTGGCTGCGTAGTTGTGAGCAATCATGATGGTGGTTTTCCCTTGCATCAGGCTATCCAATGCTTGGGTAACAGCGGCTTCGCTGACAACATCGAGGTTACTGGTTGCTTCGTCCAGCAAGAGATAGTCGGCATTGCGCAACATGGCACGGGCAATGGAAATGCACTGTGCTTGCCCGCCGGAAAAGCCGGAACCATCGATGCCGATAACTTCATCGAATCCGTTGGGCTTTTCCATGATGCAATCGTAGCAGTTGGCCTTTTTGGTGATTGCGATGAGCTCTTCGTCGGAAACCGGGCGGTCAAGCCCGTAAAGGAGATTTTCGCGAACCGTTCCGCTAACCAGCGGCGTTTTTTGAAAAACATAGGCAAAGCGGTCGCGCCATTGCGTTAGGTTGTACTGAGCAATGTCTTCGTCGCCGAAGCAGATGGTGCCGGATTTCGGTTCGTACAGGCGTTCCAACAGTTTAAACAGCGTGGATTTGCCGGCGCCGTTCCCGCCGATGATGGCGGTTACTTTGCCGTGGGGGATACGCAAAGAGAGTGCATTGAGGACATTGCGTTCGTCGTTGTAGGCAAAGGTGACATCGTTGAAAACAATATCCGCATTGCCGGAAGGAACGGCGGCACCGTCTTGGCGTTCCACCGGTGTTTCGGAAATTTCGGTGATTTTTCTCATGTTGCCGAGGGTGCTATACAGCGACCCGATGTTCATGAAGAACTGCATGAGCTGCAAAGAAACAATGCCGGTGATGGAATAAAATCCGGTGAGTTCGCCAATGGTGATTTCCCCTTTGGGAACCAACTGCCCGCCGATAACAAAAACAACAACGATGAACAGTATGGAAAACAGGCCGGAAGACATTTGGTAGCCGGCGATCATGAGCCAAGTGAGGAAATCGGCTTTGTACATTTGTTTGAACGTTTTGCTTCCCTTTTGAGATTCCAACTTTTCGGTGACAGCACTTTTAATCAAACGGAAATTGCGAACACGCTCTGCCAAGTAGCCCAAGCTGCCGGCAAATGTGGCGGTTGAATACACACCCAGTTTGAATTGCAAAACCGCATACAGGGCACAAAACAGAAGGGTGAGCGGAATAATCAGCAAGGAGTACATTGCCAAGGTTTTGTGATAGGTGAACAATTGCGAAAACGCTTGAACGGAAATGACAATACAGGTGATGCAGGAGATGGCCAACGAAAAAAGGAGGGAAGGAGCGGAAGCATCCGAAGTGATACGGCTGACGAGCTGATTGCCGTTATCTTCGTCGTAATATTGCGAAGGAAGCCGCATGATTTTTCTCCACAGTTTCACGCGCACGCGGCAGTTGATGACTTCTTCAACCTTTCGTCCAAAATAGGAATTGGCAATTGAAAAAGCAGCCACGGCGGCGGCCATTGCCACATATTCCAACAAAACTTTGGAGTTAATGGCACGCTGTGTGGAATCGATGATATCGGCAGTGAGAGTGGCCACTTGGAGTTCGCTTCGCATCATGAGAAGGGAAAAGCACAGGCTGAAAGCCATTAAAATCCAGGGGAGTTTCACGCCTTTAAAGACGGACAAATAGTTCAGGAGCTTTTTCGAAGTGTGCGTTTTGGTTTTCATACGGTCACCGCCTCTTTCGTGTTGGAGTTCATGTCGCGGTATGCGGCGCAGTGAGAAAGCAAGTCCTCGTGAGTGCCTGAGCCGACTAACTTGCCGTTGCTCATGACAAAAATGGTGTTGTAGGATTTGGCAAGCGATAGGTCGTGGGTCACCAGCAACCGTGTTTTATCGGCAAACACACGGTCGATGGTTTCTTGAATTTTGGCCGATACATGTACATCCAAAGCGGCGGTCGGTTCGTCCAGTAACAGAATATCGCCGTTGCGAAGCAATTCGCGCGTGAGCACCAAGCGCTGATTTTGACCGCCTGACAGCGAAGTGCCGTCGGAGGCAATCTCGGTGTCCAGATTGTTGTTGCACAGTGCCAAGTAGTCGTTAAAGCCGGTTTGGCGTGCGGCCTCCATGATTTCCTCATCGGTAACCGAGCGGGAAATGCCATAGGTTAGTGCTTCACGCAGGGTGCCGCTGAAAATGCCGGCGCCTTGCTGCACATAGGAAATATGACGGCGGAATTCGTCCAGCGAAATGTCGCGGATATCGGTGTCGCCGATGAGGACAGCGCCTTCATCCGGAGTATACAGGCGTTCCAGCAAGCTGATGGTGGTGGTTTTGCCGCTTCCACACAGCCCGACAATGGCGGCGGAGGTGCCGCGCGGAATCACCAAAGATACTTGATTCAAAGCGGGTGTATCGGTTTCGGGGTAGGTGAATGTGACATTGTTAAAGCGAATATCGCCTTGCGGCAGGGAAGAAAGGGGGGCTTCGGTGGCTTCTTCGTCACTGTCCATGATGGTGATCACACGCCAGAAGGTGCCCTGAATACTTTTCAAGCGCAGCCACACATCAAAAATTTGATCCATGTAGGAAAACAGGCTTTGCGAGAACAGGAAGAACCCAAGCCACATGGCCATATCGATTTTTTCCTGTTGAAGAAGGACAACTGCCACGATAACCACAGCGCACTTTTGAAGGACGCCGATAAGTTCCGTGATGCCAAGAGCAATATTGTCCAAATGTACCAGCTTCATGTTGGCTTTCATGAGTTTGAAAGCCGCCTTTTCGCCGGCATCCGATTCGGCCTGCTCGTTGGTGTAGGCTTTGATTAGAGGCAAGTGGGCAATGCGATCGGCAAGGAAGCCGGTTAGACGGCCGATTTTGCTGTAAATTTGTGCTGTGCCGACTTCAAACCGCCGGCCCATAACAAAAACATACAAGCACTTGATGGGAAGAATGGCAAAGCAAGCTGCTGCCAAAACCCAATGGTATTGATTGATTTTCAGCAATGCCATCACCACATAGTAGATGTTGGGAATGAGATAAATAATCACATTCACCACATCGGTAACTGCGGAATTGGTGTCGTTGGTGATAGCGCTCATTAAATCCGACGGATTATCGGTGTCGTAGAACGACATTTTCAGGCGAAGCATTTTCTTCCACACGGATTCACGGGCGCATTTCACGCTGTATGATTGTGCCTGCGCCTGCCCGGCCACGGAGATCATGGAAAGCAGGCCGAGGATGATGTAGTATAAAACGGCGTTCCACAGGGCCGAGCCGGTTAGCTCACCGCTCATCAAATCGGCGGTGGTATCGGGAAGCTTTAAAAGCAAGTGGCTAAGTCCCAGGTTCAGGAACAAACCAAGAGCAACCCAAATCCACGGCAGATGCAGGTTTTTGATTGTTCGAAACAGGGAGCGCCATTTTCGATTGTTGTCTTTTGTGTGTTGGGTTTTCATACTGTTCCTCCGTCAAGTGAAATACGAACTCGGCAAAAACCGCGATCCGGTTTCTGCGTTTTTAGGAGATGAAAAGAAAAGACGGATGCCACACACCATGCTGCGTATGGCATCCGTCGGCCGTTGTTATTCGCAAACAACAGAGAAGAAGGATTCTTCAATGAATCGGACATATTCATCCACGGAATCGTCCTTCATGACATTGTAACCTTTATAGGCGGTGATGGTGTCTTCCAATTCTTTCCCGGTTATGTAGGTCATAACCGCGGTATCGGCTACACGGGTGACATTCGAATAATGATTTTCGGTTAAGTAGCTCTCCAAATTGTCGCCGGAGGCTTTGTTGGGAGCTTCGTAGTAGGTGTAGTGACCCACGGTTTTTCCGTCTTTGCCGTATACAACATCCGTCATCACAGACAAATCGTCAATATATTGCTCCAAGATGGCATATTCGCCGGTGCCGGCCAAAATCACTCGTTGGTCGAATTCAATGTCGGTGGGGTCGGTGATGTTGGCGTAGGGTTTGTAGGCACTTTCGCCGGTGTATTCCTTCACCATGTACATGCTCTTCAAGGAATCGGCGTAGGCCGCGGCATCCTTGGACATAACAGAAAGGCCTTCATCAATCATTGCTTGGAATTCCGCATCAATGGTGGCTTCGTCCTGATGGAAAGAAAGCACCGTGTCGCTGTCTTCTTTGAATTCCATGCCATAGAGGGAGGCCATGTTGGTTTTCACCACATCTTTGGCACCGGCATCCGACAGGAACAAATAGAAATAGGCATCGGTGGCTTTGGCTTTGCTGCCGTAGACAACACAACCCAAAATGACATCGCCGGGAATATCAATCATTTTGGAAGCGTCCGGCTTGCCCAAATCCACTTCTTCGCCTTCCGGGAAAGCGGTGTAGGTGCCGTCTTGCAGGTTTGTCCAGCCGGAGGCCAAACCGGTGGTTTCGTCGTAGTTGTACATGCCCACCATGTTGCCTTCTTCGTCGTACATCATGTTGTCGGGATAGGCGGCGGCATTCACATACGATTCGATGCTTTCGGCAAATTTGGTGTTGTTCAGTACAATGCGGGTTTCGTAGCTGAGGCCTTGGGGATCGTTAACGGTGTGGGTTTTGTCGATGTATACCAAGCTCTTATCGCTGAACAGGCTGCAACCTGCCAAAGAAAACAGCATGGCAAACACCAAAATAAGGGATACTGCTCTTTTCATGGTTCTGGTTCCTTTCTTTGTTTATTTTTCTTTATAATAAAGGCGACAATGACAGTAGCCTTCAAAATCCGGGTCTTGAATTTGCTGCTTGAATTCTTCGCAAATACATTTGTATTCCGGCAGGCGTTCCCGGCGGCAAGGGCAAAAACCGCCGGTTTGTTTTAGCCCTTCTTTGATGCGAGCCACGGTATCGCGGTCTTCATTAAGGCGAACTTTTCCCATGTGGGCACCTCCTGATTATTGATACAGCAATGCAGCAACCTGTGCCAACAGGTCTTCGCGGCCCAGGGAACCGATGCTTTGATTGACCAATTCGCCGTGGCGGAAAAACAACAATGTCGGCATGGCCGAAATGTTGTGAGCATCGGCGATTTCGGGATATTGCGAAATGTTGATGCGGCCGAAGGCGATATCGCCCAGTTCGTCGGCCAGGCCGTCGTACACCGGTGCCAGCAGCGTGCAGGCAAAGCATTGATCGCCGTAGCAATCAATCACGGCATAGTCGGCTTGGGAAAATTCTTTCCATTCGCTGCCTTGTAATTCTTTTGTTGCCATGTTATTCACCCATTTTCTGCTTGGCCAGTGTTTCAATGTACGAAAACAGCTGGGACACATATTCGCGTTGCAAGGTTTCTTGGATTAATTCGTCGCGGTTGGGAACAGGCTCGCCAGTGAGCGACATGATTTCCAGCATGCGGTCGGTTTCTTCTTCGACAGAGGCACTGTCGACCGACAGGCCGTGCTCACGGCAAAAGGCTTCGGCCAGCCATTCCAGTTTGACATTGTCGGCAAAGCTCTGTTTCGCGCCTTCTGCAGACTCGCCGAGTCCTTCTTCGCCGTATTCGGCAACAAAGCTGTCGATGGCGGCTTGTGCTTCGCGATCCATTTCCGCTTCGTCGTATTCAAAGGAGCTGTTTTCCAGCAACTTGTCTACCATAAAACGGTTGATTTCTTTGCAGCGTTCGTCTTGGGCATCGGCGAGAGCTTTTTCAAGAATGTGGGCTTTGTAGGCATCTACGGTTTCCACATTGTCGATGCCCAACGTGGCAATCAGGTTGTTATCCACGGCCGCCGGTGTGCGATGAATGATTTTTTCCACAGTTAGGCGCACCGGCTTGCCGCCGAGAACGGTATCTACCGTGTTCCCGATGTGGCTGCCGATAACCGCTTTGTTTGCTTTTTCTGCGCCGGGCAACGCAACGCCCGTGAACAGCAGCACGGTGCGATTGTCTTCGTAAGTGCCGGCTTCGGCGCGGCAAAAGGCGGTGTCGCCTTCTTGAACGGTGGTTTCGCAACTTTCGGCGGCATAACGCAACGACAGTTGACGGATGGCGTTGTCGGCACAGTGCTCGTCGATGTGTATTTGCAGCATATCGACGGGAATGGCGATGCTGTGAATGTCGCACAGCCGACTAACAGTTCCCTGCATGACGGTTCTCCTTTCAATCCAGTTCATAATTTCTTCATTATTTTATCATATGTGCTTTCAAATTACAATAGCCCCCGAATGAAAAATTAAATTTTTTGTGAAAATTGCTTTGCCGAACGGATCCGTGCAAATGAATGAAACGCCGAAAACTGCACATACTTTTTTCGCAGAGCAGAAAGGAGATAGATAGGTATGAATTTCCCCTTTTTCATTTGCCGCCATTGCGGCAATATCGTTGCCATGATACGGGATTGCGGTGTGCCGGTGAAGTGCTGCGGCGAAAGCATGAAAGTGTTGGAAGAGGCAGAACAGAGCGGTTCCCAAGACAAGCACAGACCGCTGTATACGGTGAACGAGGGCGTGGTGACTGTTTCTGTTGGGCAAGAGCAACACCCGATGCTGGCGGACCATGCTATTGAGTGGGTAGCCGTGGAAACCGAACGCGGCTTGCAATTCACGCGATTGCAGCCGGGCGATTTGCCGCAGGCTGTGTTTACTGTAGCCGAAAACGACGATGTGATCGCGGTGTATGCGTTTTGCAATCAGCACGGTTTGTGGAAACAAGAAAAGCGATAAGGAGAATGGCTATGTCGATGATTAACAAACAAATTTCCGATTTTAAGGCGAATGCCTACCACGACGGCGAATTTAAAACGGTGTCCCACGAAGATATCATGGGCCGGTGGAGTGTGTTCTTTTTTTATCCGGCCGATTTCACTTTTGTGTGTCCCACCGAATTGGAAGATATGGCAAACAAATACGAAGAGTTCCAGGCCATTGGTTGTGAAATCTATGCGGTATCCACCGACACGCATTTTGTGCACAAAGCGTGGCACGACGCTTCGGAACGCATTAAGAAAATTCGGTATCCCATGCTGGCCGACCCGACTCACGCCATTTCCAAAGAGTTTGAGGTGTTGATTGAAGCGGATGGATTGGCCGAACGCGGCACCTTTATTGTGAATCCGGAAGGAAAAATTGTCGGATACGAAATCACGGCGGGCAATGTGGGACGCAACGCCGAAGAGTTGTTCCGCAAAGTGCAAGCATGCCAATTTGTGCGCGAACACGGCGATCAGGTATGCCCGGCCAATTGGCATCCGGGTGCCGAAACCTTAAAACCGAGCCTGGACCTGGTTGGGCAACTGTGATGAATCGTGACGAAAACCGTGCTCCCGATGATTTGTACGATGTGGTGGTGATAGGGGGCGGGCCTGCCGGCCTTACGGCGGCGCTCTATTTGGCACGGGCGCAATACCGTGTGCTGGTGGTGGAAAAAGAGCAATTCGGTGGGCAAATCACCATCACGAACGAAGTGGTGAATTACCCCGGAGTGAGCAAAACCGGCGGCAAAGAATTAACCGAAACCATGCAGCGGCAAGCCGAAGCGTTTGGCGCGGAGTTTTTGCTGGCCGAAGCTACCGAAATACAAGCCGATGGTGATATTCGGCTTGTCAAAACCACTCGCGGCAGTTACCGTTGCTTCGGGATTGTAATTGCCACCGGCGCCCATCCGCGAAGTGTGGGATTTCAGGGCGAGGAGCGGTATAAAGGACGCGGTGTTGCCTATTGCGCCACCTGCGACGGTGAATTCTTTGCCGGCAAGGAAATTTTTGTTGTGGGTGGCGGATTTGCCGCTGCCGAAGAAAGCGTGTTTTTAACAAAGTTTGCAAAGCATGTCACGGTGCTGGTTCGCGAAGACGATTTCACCTGTGCAGCGGCGGTGGCGGAACCGGCGCGGCATCACGAAAAAATAACGGTGCTTTTCAACACCGAAGTGGAAGCGGTGTCGGGCGAAAACGGATTGACCTACATGCGATACCGCAACAACAAAACCGGAAAGGTCACGGAATACCGGGCGCGCGAAGGTGACACTTTCGGCGTGTTTGTTTTTGCCGGGTATTCCCCCGATACGGCGCTGGTTAAGGAATTGGTGGACTTGGATGAGAACGGCTATGTTGTCACGGCCGGCGGACAGAAAACCAGCAGAAAAGGGATCTATGCGGCGGGCGATGTGTGCATCAAGCCGTTGCGCCAGGTGGTGACAGCAACCGGCGACGGTGCGTTGGCCGCTACGGAATTGGAAAAGTATGTGGCAACAATGCAACAAAAAACCAACCTTCGCCCCCGGCAACCGCGGCCCGCGGTTGACCGCTATTCGGCATCGGCGATTGCATCCGAAGATATCCTCACCGAGGAAATGCAGCGGCAGTTGACGGATTTGTTTTCTCGCATGAACCATTGTTTAACCCTGCGTCTGGTTTTGGATAACCGTTCGGTTTCTTCCGAGTTGGAAGAGCTGGTGACAAAGGTGTGCGCGCTGTCGGACAAGCTTCGTGTTTCCACAGCGGAACGCAACGGCGATTCCCGTGAGGCTCCTTGCGTGCGTGTTTTCCGTGAGAACGGCGAGGACACAGGGCTGGCATTTCACGGCGTCCCCGGCGGACATGAGTTCACATCGTTTGTATTGGGCCTCTACAACGCAGCGGGGCCGGGCCAACCGATGGATCCGGGCGATAAGCAGCGCGTACAGCAAATAGAAACCGATATCGATATGAAAATTTTGGTGTCGCTGTCTTGCACCATGTGCCCGGATTTGGTAACGGCCTGCCAACGCCTTGCATCGCTTAATTCTCATATTCGTGCCGAAGTCTTTGATGTGCGGTGTTTTGAAGAGTTGGCCAAAAAGTACAGCGTGATGAGTGTTCCGTGTCTGGTTATCAACAACGATCGCGTGTACTTTGGGAAAAAGACCCTTTCTCAGGTTTTGGATTTAATAGAAAAATAATCGGCATCCCTGCCGGACAGTGTTCCGGCAGGGATGCACGAAAGCTACTTATTGCTTGTGTGTTACACGGCTTTTCCCATTTCGTAGGCTTTGCGGACAGTATCTGTGCCTTGGATTTCGCCCGCTTCGTAGGCACCCATTCCGTATAGAATGCCTTTTTCTCGGGCACCTTCCACACAGTCGGCGTAGCCTCGAAAACAAGCCAAGGTGGTTTCGGCCGCTTCGTTTTCTCCATCGGCCGCGGTTACAATGTAATAAAATTCTTTGTTTTTCACTTCTGTCCAGCGGCACACCGTTCTGTCGATCAGGGCTTTGAGTTGGGCGTCGATGGAATAGAAATAAACCGGACTGGCCAGAACAAGCACATCGGCATCGATTATTTTTTGCATAACCGCTGCCATATCGTCCCGAATAACGCACACCCCGTTTTCACGGCAAGCATAGCAAGCACGGCAATAGCCGATGTTCTTTTCGGCCACACGGATTTTTTCCACCCGGTGCCCCGATTCGGTGGCTCCTTTTGCAAATTCGTCGCAGAGAATGTCGGAATTGCCTCCTTTTCGCGGACTTCCCGACAGAATCAACACATTTTTACACATAGTCACGGTCTCCTTTACCAATTTTTCTTTTCTTTGGTGCAATCGTTGTTCCTTTTGCGCTGTTCCACCATGTTCACAAACCACTCCACCATGGCCGGATCGGTGTGGGAGAAAAAGGCCGATTGCTTTTTATCCAATGCCGCGATGGCGTCCATGTCTTGGGCGGTGAGCTCAAAATCGAACACTTCGAAATTCTCTTTCATGCGGTTGATGTGGGTGGATTTCGGAATGGCGGCCAATCCGCGTTGCAGGTGCCAGCGCAAGATCACCTGAGCCACCGTTTTGCCGTATTGGTTGCCGATTGCTTGTAGTGCAGGCAGCTCAAACATGCCGTTTCGTCCTTCGCCGAAAGGAGCCCAGGCTTCCATTTGAATCCCGTATTTGTCGTGCCATTTTTTGCTTTCGGCTTGCTGATGATGGGGATGCACCTCAATTTGATTCACCATCGGTTTGATACGGGAAAACGAGGCGATGTCAACCAAACGGTCGGGATAGAAGTTCGAAATACCGATTGCGCGAAGTTTCCCTTCGCTGTACAAATCTTCCAAAGCCCGATAGGCCCCGTATACATCACCGAAAGGCTGATGCAAAAGACAAAGGTCGAGATACTCCACTTGCAGTTTTTGCATGGAGTTGGAAACCGATGCTTTGGTTTCTTCGTATCCGTAGTGTTCAATCCACACTTTGGTGGTGATGAACAGTTCGTTGCGCGGCACGCCGCAGTGGGTAATGGCGTTGCCCACTTCTTCCTCATTGAAATAGGATTGTGCGGTATCGATGGAGCGGTAGCCGATGTGAATGGCTTCCCGCACGCAACGCTCACATTCCTCTTTGGGGATTTGGTAGACGCCGTAGCCGAGTTGAGGCATTTTCACGCCGTTGGACAGTGTGACATAGGTCATAATTTTCTCTCCCTTCTATTGAAATTGAATGGGAAAAGGGCTATACTGTATTTAACAGTATAACGGTTCAAGTGGACTTTAAGTCAAGCGGACTTTCAACATTTTTAAGCGGGGTGGACTGTGAACGATGGTTTGGCTTGTTGCGGCGGCGTTATCGGCCGTTTTTGCGGGACTCACATCGATATTGGCCAAATGCGGTATTCGAAAAACCGATTCCGATGTGGCAACGGCTTTGCGCACGGTGGTGGTTTTGGTATTTGCGTGGGTCATGGTGTTCGTGGTCGGTTCGCAATCCACCGTCACCGAAATCGGCACAAAATCGGCGGTGTTTCTCATTCTGTCTGGAGTGGCAACGGGGGCTTCGTGGTTGTGCTATTTTAAAGCATTGTCTGTGGGCGATGTGAACAAGGTGGTTCCGGTGGACAAATCCAGCACGGTGCTGACGGTGCTGTTGGCCATTGTTTGCTTTGGCGAAACCTCGCATTTGGCTATCAAGTTGGCGGCAACGACCCTGCTTGCTTTCGGAATTTTTCTGATGGTGGAGAAAAAGCAATCGGAACAGAAACCCGAACACCGGTCTTGGCTGATGTATGCGGTGCTTTCGGCGGTGTTCGCGTCCCTGACATCGTTGTTGGCCAAAGTGGGGATTGCCGATGTGGAATCCAATTTAGGCACGGCTGTTCGAACCGGCGTGGTGTTGGTTATGGCATGGATTGTGGTGCTTGCCAAAGGAAAACACCGCTGTATGCGAACGGTGGAAAAGAAGGAACTTTTGTTTATCGGCCTTTCGGGAATTGCCACGGGAGCTTCGTGGCTGTGCTACTATTATGCCATTCAAAACGGCATTGTCAGTGTGGTGGTGTC
The DNA here is from genome assembly GCA_964389495.1 of uncultured Eubacteriales bacterium. GTDB lineage: Bacteria > Bacillota > Clostridia > Oscillospirales > Acutalibacteraceae > RGIG3009. Next base: position 829 of record CAYMDU010000023.1, on the reverse strand, counting down.
GATTGACAAACTGAGCGTGCTTGTGGTGGTTGTGTTTTCGTACTTTGTGTTCAAAGAAAAACTGTCACCCAAGGCGTTGCTTGGCCTGGGGCTGATAGTAGCGGGAACACTGTTAATGACATTTTTCAAGTGAGGCAGGGAGAAACAGGATGACCTATACTGTTGGACAAATGGCGGCACGCCTTGGTGTTGCCGCCTCCACACTTCGCTATTACGACCAAGAAGGCTTGTTGCCCTTTGTAGAGCGGTCGAGCGGCGGTGCCCGTTTGTTTAAGGACAGCGATTACGAGTGGTTGCAAATTATCGGTTGTTTAAAGAAAACCGGCATGCAGCTCAAAGACATCAAAACCTTTGTGGAAATGGCCATGCAGGGCGACGAAACAATCGAACCGCGCTTGGCCATGATTGTCAGGCAAAAAGAACTGGTGGTATCGCAAATGGCGGAACTTCGGGAAACGCTTCGCACGCTGGAGTTTAAAGAGTGGTATTATACCATTGCCAAAGAAATCGGTTCCACCGCCGCTGTAAAAAATATGACGCAGGAGGATTTGCCGGAGCCGTTTCGGGAAGTGCGGTTGAAGTTGAAAGGGGAGTGAGCCATTCCTTGTGCGCCGGGCAAGCAAACCTTGCGACAGGCTTTTAAAAGCAAGCGGCCCGCGTCTTTGCCGGCCGGCAAAGGATTCGAGTGAATAACACATCCCGGACAAAATCGCAAACGAACTTAAACTTTTTCTCAAAACACTATTGACTTTTTTGGCGAAGATGATATAATACAACATGTTGCCGCCACTGATACATGCGGGTATGGCGGAATTGGCAGACGCGTTAG
>CAYMDU010000022.1:0-21149 GCA_964389495.1 uncultured Eubacteriales bacterium | reverse complement strand
CGGGCGCCCACATTGGAGGTCATGATGATGACGGCGTTTTTAAAATCCACCCGCCGTCCCTGCGAATCGGTCAGCACCCCGTCTTCCAGGATTTGCAAAAGCATATTGAACACATCGGGATGCGCCTTTTCGATTTCATCAAACAGCACCACCGAATACGGCTTACGGCGGATTTTTTCGGTTAACTGCCCGCCTTCGTCGTAGCCGACATAGCCGGGAGGCGAACCGACCAAGCGGGACACTGTGTGCTTTTCCATGTATTCCGACATATCCAAGCGAATCATGGCGTTTTCATCGCCGAACATGGCTTCGGCCAAGGCTTTGCACAGTTCGGTTTTTCCCACGCCGGTGGGGCCCAGGAAAATAAACGAACCAATGGGGCGCCGCGGGTCTTTCAACCCGACACGGCCGCGGCGAATGGCGCGTGCCACCGCGGTGACCGCCTCGTCCTGCCCCACGATACGCTTGTGCAAAATATCTTCCATGTTCAGCAAGCGCTGACTTTCCGCTTCGGTTAGCTGGGCAACCGGCACACCGGTCCAGCCGGAAACAATTTCGGCAATGTCTTCGGCTGTTACCTCGCCGCTGACAGCGGCATTTTCTTTTTGCCAACGCGCCCGTTCTTCTTCCAACTGTTGCATTACGCGCTTTTCTTCATCGCGCAAGCCGGCCGCGCGTTCAAAATCCTGTTCGTTGATTGCCGAACTCTTTTCGGCCGACAAACGCTTGACTTCTTCTTCCAAGCGGCGCACATCGGTGGGTGCTGTGAACGCCCGCAAACGAACACGCGAAGCGGCTTCGTCAATGAGGTCGATGGCTTTGTCCGGCAAAAACCGGTCGGCAATATAGCGCGTGGACATCTGCACTGCTGCGTGCAAGGCTTCGTCGGTGATTTTCACCTTGTGGTGTGCTTCGTACTTATCCCGCAAACCGCGAAGAATTTCCTCGCTTTCTTCGGCTGTCGGTTCACCCACTGTTATCGGCTGGAAACGCCGCTCCAAGGCCGCATCTTTTTCGATGTGCTTGCGATATTCTTCCAAAGTGGTGGCACCAATCACCTGAATTTCACCGCGTGCCAACGACGGTTTAAGAATGTTGGCCGCATCCACCGCGCCTTCGGCGGCGCCGGCGCCGATCAGGGTGTGAATTTCATCGATGAACAGAATGACATTGCCGGCCGATGCCACTTCTTCCAATGCATTTTTAATTCGCTCTTCAAAATCACCGCGATACTTGGTACCTGCCACCATGCCGGTTAAATCCAAGGTTACCACGCGCTTGCCGCGCAGGGTATCCGGCACTTCTTCGGCCACGATTTTTTGTGCCAGGCCTTCGGCCACCGCTGTTTTTCCGACACCCGGTTCCCCGATGAGGCAGGGATTGTTTTTGGTACGGCGCGACAGGATTTGCACCACGCGCTGAATTTCGTCGGCACGGCCGATCACCGGGTCCAATTTCCCGACTTTGGCCATTTCCGTGAGGTCGCGGCCAAATTGATCCAACACCGGCGTCTTTCCGCCGGCCGCCGCTTTGCTGCCGCTTTTGCCGGCGGCACCGTCGGCCGTTGATGTACCCACCGCCCGGGTGATTTCCTCGATGAGTTCCACCGGCCGCAATCCCAACGACGCCAGCAAGCGCACAGCCACGCCGGTTTCGTCGCGCAAAATGGCCGTTAAAATGTGCTCGGTGCCCACAAATCCCTGCTGCGCGCTGCGTGCTTCCAACACGGCGGTTTCCATGGCCCGCTTGGTGCGCGGCGTGAAATCTTCCGGTGACAAGCGCGTGGGCATGCCGCTGTTTTCGCTTTCCATAATGCGCTGTTCATACTGTGCCGCCGTGAGGCCGTGCGATGTGAGAACCGATGCGGCCACCCCGGTTCCTTCGCGCAACAACCCCAGCACCAGATGTTCGGTGCCGATGTAGGTGTGCCCCAAATTTTCGGCCGATTCAATGGCCATGTTCAACGCGGTGTTGGCTTTTTCGGTGAAGCCTTTAAATACATATTTCATAACAACAGCCTCCTTTTATAATCGGCTGCGCACCAACCGGGCGCGGCACATGTCTCGCTGTAACGGTTCCAAATCTTCGCCGGCTGCTTCCATCAGGGCGCCGGCCTGTGCTTCAATCAGCAAGCTGTCCAACGCATCCAGCGACAGGGATTCAATCATACCCAAAGCGACGCCCATGCGCACCTGTGAAATCAGTGCCATAAACTCGTTGCCGGTGAGCAAGCGGGCATATTTTAAAATACCCCATGCACGGAACACCCGATCTTCAAAGGCCGGATTTTCCCGCAACTGTTCCCGACAAGTGCGTTCCTCCCGCACAATTTGCATGACAATGCTGCGGAGGTTTTCAATTGCCTCCTGCTCGGTGATACCCAGGGTTACTTGGTTGGACAGTTGATACAATGCGCCTTCGGGCTTGCTTCCTTCGCCGTAAAGCCCGCGAATGGTCAACCCCAGTTTGGATACGGTGGTCGCCAACTGCTGTACAATGCCCTTTTCCTGCAAGGCGGGCAAATGCAGCATCACCGAGGCACGCATACCGGTTCCGAGGTTGGTGGGGCATTGTGTTAGGTATCCCAACCGCTCGTCAAAAGCAAAATGCAGGCGCGAATCCAAATAGTCGTCCCAGCAGGTGGCTTCTTGCCACGCGCTGTCTAAATCGAAACCGGACCGCATCACCTGAATGCGAAGATGGTCTTCTTCGCCCACCATGATGCTGACACTTTCGTCCGGTGATACCAGCAACGCTTCGCCGGACGGTTCCCGTGCAAATTCCGGACTGATCAGGTGGCGTTCCACCATGGCCAACAATTCCCGTTGCGAACACGCTGTCATGCGGCGACGCTCAAACGCGCAGGTTTGGTCGTCGGGGAAAGCACCGAACACCTGGGAAATCATGTCTTTGCGCTGTTCGTCTGTCATGCGGGCCGGAAAAGGCAAATGCGCCAAATCGCGCGCCAAACGAACGCGTGTGCTGATGACCACATCCCCGTCGGCTCCCGTTTTTTGATACCACATTGTTTGTGCCATTTATGCTTCCCCCTTGTCTTCCAATGCCCGAATTTGATCGCGCAATGTTGCGCAGGTTTCATAATCCTGTTTGGCGATACACGCATTCAGTTGTTCACGCAACTCTTGCAATCGGCGTTCTTTTTTCACGCTGTCGTCTGCCTGCGCCGCCACCTTGCCGGTGTGCTGTGTTTTGCCGTGGATTCGCTGAATGGACGGCAACAACCGGTCGTAAAAAGTGAGGTAGCAGGTGGGGCAACCGGGGCGCCCCTGCTGGGCGATTTCACGGAAATCGCTGCCGCAATCGGGGCAACGCTGTGTGTTTTCCTGAGTGTACGACGCCGGTTCCGAGAAAAGGCTTCCCCAAAAATCACCCAAATCCAGCCCGAAATTGCCAAACGCCGTGGCAAGCCCCTGCTGTGCCGCGCACTGGGCACACAAGTGCATTTCGGTGGTTTTTCCGTTCACCGTTTTCTTTACATGCGTGGTGGCAAGCTGTTTGCCGCAATGATCACAATACATATTGAAACCTCCTTATACTGTGTAGGCTGTTAACATTTGTTTGAGCAAAGCCGCACGCAATTTGTCGCGACTTTCGGCCGGTACATCCCGATAGCAACGGTCGGAAAGGGCTGCCGCCATGACAACCGCCGAACGCTGGCTGACAAATCCTTGATAGACCATGCTTTGCAAAATGGCTTCGGCTGCCGCAGGAACCAGCTCTTCGCCGATGGAATTCACCACATGCATCAGCGGTGTCATCTTTTCCTGCGGTGCCACCCGCCGAATACGGATGTATCCCCCGCCGCCGCGGCGACTTTCTACCAAATAGCCCTGTGCCGGCGTGAACCGGGATGAGAGAACATAGGTGATTTGGCTGGGAACACATCCCAACTCTTCGGCCAGCACATTTCGCTGCAACTCGGCAGCACCGTTTTCGGCCTGTTCCATAATATGGAGAATATAGGCTGTTATCTCGTCGCTTATTCGCATTCCTCTCACTTCCTTGACGACAGTATATCCTAAAAGTCAATAAAAGTCAAAGTCAATAAAAGTCAAAAAGTGGTTTGCTGCTTTTGTTTTTTTAAAATAGCTCTCTTTTTCTCGGCTTATCTCTTGTTTTCTTTGATTTATAAAATTTCGTAACCGCCCTGGCAGCGGTGCATATGATGGAAATGAAGGCACGGATCCCCGGCTTTCGGAAAGGAGGCAAATGATATGTGTCTGCGCAATCTGTTCAGCGGCGAAGTGAACTGCACCTGGTTGTTATTTATCATCGCCATCATTTTGATTTTGGATCAGAATGACAGCTGCGACAACAGCTATTCCAACGGCAACAACCGCAGCTGCGGGTGCGGCTGCTAACCTTTTGAAACACAAACCCCACAACCGATGAAGGAGGTTTTCGTTATGTGTCTGCGTAATTTGTTTTGTGGTGATGTCAGTTGTAGCTGGCTGCTGTTTGTTATTGTTCTTCTGCTTCTGCTTTGCAACGACGACTGTGATAACAACTGCAACTGCTGCGGTTGACACTATGGCACAAGTTTTTCGCCCGACACGCCTGTGTCGGGCGATTTTTGCTTTGTGTTCTCCTACCCTGATTTTGTGTTCCCCTTGGATTTGACAAATCCTGAAAAATGCGTTATACTAAACGGGTCGAATTACGCGATTACGCCATAACAGGAGGAAACGATATGTCGACATCCGAAGTTGCGGTTTCGGATATTTCGCTGTCGGAACGCCGGCGCTGGATTGTGGCAGGGCTTCCGTTTTCACGAACACACTATGTTTTGGACGGGGAAACTTTGCAGCAAATCACGGGGATTTTTCTCCGATCCGGCAATCCGTTCCGCTGTCGCAGGTGCGCAACATTGCCATGCGCCAAACCCGCTGGCAAAAGCGTTGGGAGCTTGCCACCATTCAAGTGGCCACCGGCGACCCGCTGATACCGGAATTGATCATTCGCAACATTCGCAACGGTGCGCTGTTTGAGGAGCGGTTGCGCCGTTGTGTGGAACAGCAACAAGCGTTGCAACCGCATACGGTGGTGTGATGCCGCCGCAGAGAGTGAGGGGTAACTATGGAAAAACAAAAACGCCGCTTCGGCGACCGCAAAGACGGCCGTCGGTTGCGTCACACACATTCGTTTTTTGCGGTGATGCCACACATCATGAAAGACCGCAACGATGCCCAAGTCTTTTTTGATGAAGTGATTGAAATTGACGCCTTGGAAAAATATGTGCGGCAAATGCGCCGTGAGCACGACATGCCGTATTTTTCGCTGTATCATGTTTTTATTGCCGCCACCATGCGCATGTATGTGTTGCGCCCGCAGCTAAATCGGTTTGTGATGAACGGAAAAATCTATGCGCGCAATCACCTAACCGCCTCCATGACGGTTAAACGCGAAATGAGTGCAGCCGCGCCGGATGTGTGCATTAAACCGCTGTTTGAAAAAACCGATACCGTGTTTGATGTGTACCGCCGCGTGAACGAAGCCATGGAAAACGAAGTTCGCAACCAAGACGGCGAGAATGACACCGATGTGGCTGCCAACATTCTCAACCACCTGCCCGCGTGGCTTGTGCGTGCATTTGTCAACTTTATCACCTTCTGCGACCACCGCGGATGGCTGAACGACCTGATCAACAAGCTCAGCCCGTTCCACACCTCTTTCTACATCACCGATGTGGGTTCCATTGGAATCGACCCGGTGTACCATCACATTTACAATTTCGGAACCACTTCGGTGTTCTTAGCTTTGGGAAAAAAGCAACACATTCAAACAGTGGCACCCGACGGCACCGTGAGCACCAAAAAAGTGGTGCGTGTGAAAATTGTGGTGGACGAACGTATTTGCGACGGACAATATCTTGCCGAATCTTTCCGCATGTTCCGCCGCCTGATGAAAAAACCGGAACTGTTGGAAGTGCCTCCCACGGAATTTCCGGTGGACACTTGGATTTAACAAACACCGCCGACCGTCTTGCTATTCGTGGCTTTCACGGGCAGCAGGCGGTCGTTTCATATGAGGAGAACATCATGGGATACACATTCAGAAAAGGATTGATTGACGGATTGCCGGTGGGAATCGGCTATTTATCCGTCGCCTTTGCGTTTGGCATTTTTGCTGTGTCCAGCGGCTTGCGCATTTCGGAAGCTCTGTTCATTTCCATGGCCAATGTCACTTCGGCCGGCCAACTGGCCGCCGTGCCCATTATAGCCGGCGGCGGGCTTCTTTCGGAACTGGCCGTTTCGCAACTGGTTATCAACTTGCGCTATGCCCTGATGTCTCTGTCGCTGTCGCAGAAAATAGACAGCACTGTGCGGCCGTTGGACCGGTTTTTGATTGCCTTTGTGAATACCGACGAGGTGTTTGCCATTGCTTCTGCGCAACGCGAAGCGGTGGGGCGCCGCTATTTGTACGGACTGATTATCACGCCCTATGTGGGATGGAGCGTCGGCACCTTGCTTGGTGCCGTAGCCGGCGATATTTTGCCGAGCATCCTCACGTCGGCCTTGGGCATTGCCATCTATGGCATGTTCATTGCCATTGTGGTGCCCACCGCCCGTGCCAGCCGCGCCACAGCCATGTGCGTTCTTTTGGCCGCGGTATTGAGCTGCCTGTTTCGGTATCTTCCCATTCTCAACTCCGTTCCCAGCGGGTTTGTGATCATTGTCTGCGCAGTGATCGCCGCCGGCCTGATGGCCGCCGTTGCACCCATTTCCACCGAAAAGGAGGGTGCTGCTCATGCATGACTATCCGTTTTGGGTATATTTGGCTGTGATGGCCGGTGTCACCTATGCCATTCGTCTGCTGCCACTGGTGCTCTTTAAGAAAAAAATCACCAACCGCTTTTTGCTTTCGTTTTTGTACTACATTCCCTATGCGGTTCTCACCGTGATGACAATTCCCGCCTGCTTTTACGCCACCGGCCAGCTTGTGCCGTCGCTGGTAGGATTCGGCGCCGCACTGCTGCCGGCTTGGCGCAACAAAGGGTTGCCACTGGTGGCTGCCGCCGCGTGCGGCGGGGCCTTGCTTGCCGACATAGTGATGCAATATCTGTTGCCCCTGTTGGCTTTGTAACCGGCATTCCGATGTGAAAAGCGCGCCCGCCAATGTTTTGGCGGGCGCGCTTTGTGATTGATTATGCTTGTTCCAAATAGGCTTGAATGGCCCGGAAGGTGTCGTCGCTGATGGTGTGTTCCATGCGGCAAGCATCTTCGGCAGCCACAGCCGGATCCACACCCAGCTTGGTTAGCAGCGCCGTGAGCACGGTGTGGCGCGCATAAATGGTTTCGGCAAGCTGCCGCCCGGCTTCGGTGAGGGAAATGTGGCCGTCGCTGTTCACCACAATCAGGCCCTCGCGTTTGAGGACACCCAACGCACGGCTGACGCTCGGTTTGGAAAATCCGCGGTATTCGCTAACATCAATGGCGCGTACCAACGGCTTTTGGCGAGACAGCACCAAGATGGCTTCCAAATACATTTCGCCGGATTCCTGTATACGCATCGCACTGCCTCCTATTGGATTTCCCGCAAATCATACGGGGTGGTTTGATAGACAAAATAGTTCAGCCAGTTGGAAAACAGCAAATGAGCATGCCCGCGCCAAGTTACCAACGGGTCTTTGGAGGGATCGTCCTGCGGAAAATAGTTGCACGGCACTTCGATGGGCAAACCGGCTGCCACATCGCGCTGATATTCTTCGCGCAAGGTGCCGCCGTCGTATTCGGCGTGGCCGGTGAGAAAAATTTGCTTTCCGCGATTGGTGGCCATGGCATAGACACCTGCTTCTTCCGAAGACGCCAAAATTTTCAGTTCGGGCACCGCTTCAATGCTGCTGCGACTCACAGTGGTGTGCCGCGAATGCGGCACCATGAACACATCGTCGAATCCGCGGAACAAAATGGAGGAACGGCGTTCCACCGTGTGCGGAAAAATGCCAAATAATTTTTTCGGCAACAGGTGTTTATCGATGCCGTAGTGATAATACAAGCCCGCTTGCGCACCCCAGCAAATGTGGAGTGTGCTGGTGACATGGGTTTTGCTCCATTCGAAAATCTCGCACAGTTCGTCCCAGTATTCCACCTGCTCAAACGGCATCTGCTCCACCGGTGCACCGGTGATGATCATGCCGTCGTACTTTTGGTGCTTGATGTCGTCGAATGTTTTGTAGAAGGTGAGCAAATGGTCGGCCGGGGTGTGCCGTGATTCGTGCGTGCGTGTGTGAATCAGTTCCAATTCCACTTGCAAAGGACTGTTGCCCAACAACCGCGCCAGCTGCGTTTCGGTTACAATCTTCTTTGGCATCAGATTCAGCAACACAATTTTCAGCGGACGGATATCCTGCGTGAGAGCGCGGGTTTCCGTGATGACAAAAATGTTTTCGTTTGTCAGCGTTTGTGTGGCCGGCAGTTGGTTTGGAATTTTAATGGGCATAGCTTGTCAGTCCTCCTCAGACATTTGCCAAAGCCTGCTCAATGTCTGCCAAAATATCGTTGATGTTTTCGATGCCGACCGAAAGGCGAATTAAATCCGGCGTGATGCCGCCGGCCACCAACTGCTCGTCGGTTAGCTGACGGTGGGTGGTGCTGGCAGGATGCAACACGCAGGTGCGTGAATCCGCCACATGAACCACCACGGCAGCCAGTTTTAACGAGTTCATAAAGCGAACGGCCGCTTCGCGCCCGCCGCGAATACCAAACGAAATCACGCCGCAACAACCGTTCGGCAGGTACTTTTGGGCCAATTCATGCTGATCGGACGACGGCAAAGCGGGGCAATTCACCCAACTAATTTTTTCGTTGTTTTCCAAATAGGTGGCCACGGCCAGCGCGTTTTGGCAATGCCGTTCCATGCGAAGCGCCAGCGTTTCCAGCCCCAAATTGAGAATGAAAGTAGCCAACGGTTGCGGTGTGGAACCGAGATCGCGCATGAGCTGAACGCGCGCTTTGGTGATGTAGGCCGCTTGACCGAATTGTTCGGTGTAGACCACGCCGTGATACGATTCGTCCGGCGTGGTGAGTTCGGGATAGTTGCCGGAAGCGGCCCAATCGAATTTGCCGCTGTCGACCACAACGCCACCCACCACGGTGGCATGCCCATCCATGTATTTGGTGGTGGAATGGGTGACAATATCGGCGCCGAATTCAAACGGACGGCACAAAATGGGGGTGGCAAAGGTGTTGTCTACCACCAGCGGCACACCGTGGCGGTGTGCGACGGCCGCATAGCGTTCAATGTCCAGCACCTGCAAAGCGGGATTGGCCAGGGTTTCGCCAAACACCAACCGCGTGTTTTCATCGAACAGGGCATCCAGTTGTTCGTCGGTCATATCCGGTGTGGCAAAACGCACTTCCACGCCCATGCGCTTCATGGTGACAGCAAACAGGTTGGTGGTGCCGCCGTAGATGGTGGAAAGACTGATGAAGTTCTGGCCGGCCGAAGTGATGTTCAACACCGCCATGAGGTTGGCTGCTTGGCCAGACGAGGTGCACATGGCCCCCACGCCGCCTTCCAGCGCGGCAATCTTTTGTTCCACCGCATCAACCGTGGGATTGGAAATGCGGGTGTACATGTGACCGGCCGCCTTTAAATCAAACAAGTCACCCAAATGCTCGGCCGAATCGTATTTGTAGGTGGTGCTTTGATAAATCGGCAACACACGCGGCTCTCCGTTGTTCGGATGATAGCCCCCTTGAATACACTCCGTTTCGATACGATAGCTCATACTCTCCAACTTCCTTTCTCAACCAAAAACAAACCGACGGGATACCCCGCCGCTTTTTATTACTGCCAGAGCCGCTACCGCCTGCCGGTGCAGCCCCGTTGCGCCGTTTTTCGGCTGATTTTATTTTAGCACAACCGCCCTACCTTGTCAAATTTTTATTGTGTCCGGTTGCCAAGTGTGCTATACTGGTATCGGTGATAACAATGACAATACCGTTTTCCGATAAAATGCAAACCATGAAGCCTTCGGCCATTCGTGAAATTTTTAAAAGTTTGGGAGAGCCGGGTGCCATTTCCTTTGCCGCCGGCAATCCCGCGCCCGAATCGTTTCCGGTGGAAGCCATGAGCAGCATTGCAGCCTCTCTCTTTGCTAACGACGCGGCCGGTGCACTGCAATACAGTGTAACCGAAGGGTATCCCCCGCTGCGTGAGCTGGTGTCGCGCCGCCTGCACAGCAAGTTCGGCGTGAACACGGCCGACAACACCACACTTATCACTTCCGGCGGTCAACAGGCCATCGAATTGTGCTGCAAGGTGCTATGCAACGAAGGCGACACCGTGATTTGTGAAAACCCCAGCTTTATCGGTGCACTCAATGCGTTTCGCTCGTTGGGAGTTCATCCCGTGGGGGTGGACCTGGAAGAAGACGGCATTTGCCTGCCGAAACTGGAAAAGGCTTTGCGCACGCATCCGCGCACACGCTTTTTGTACTTAATTCCCACATTTCACAATCCCACCGGCATCACCATGTCGCTTGAAAAGCGGCGTGCCGTGTATGCACTGGCGCAGAAATACCAAGTGCTGATTTTGGAAGACAATCCCTATGGCGATTTGCGTTTTGACGGTGAGGATGTGCCCACCCTGAAAAGCATGGATACCGACAATCGGGTGTTGTATTGCGGCTCGTTTTCCAAAATTCTGTCGCCCGGTATGCGGGTAGGCTTTGCCTGCGGATGCGAACCGCTGATTCAAAAAATGGTGATTGCCAAGCAGGTGGAAGATGTGCACACCAACATCTTCTTTCAAATGCTTTGCGCCCGCTACATGCAGGAATACGATTTGGATGAGCACATTGCCGCCATTCGCCGGCTCTATCGCCGCAAATGCGGGTTGATGCTGGACAGGCTGGCCCAATCCATGCCGTCCGAAGTACACCACACCCATCCGCAAGGCGGGTTGTTTTTGTGGTGTACTTTGCCGAACGGGATTCCCCTTTCGGCACTGATTCAGCGGTTGTCGGAACAGCAGGTTTTTGTGGTGCCCGGCACCACCTTCAACTGCGACGAAACCGCACCGTCTTCCTCGTTCCGTTTGAATTACTCGCTGCCGTCGGAAGAAGAAATCCGGTGGGGCATTTCCCTGCTGGGGCAAACCGTTCGCTCCCTGCTATCCGAACACCGGGCCTCCACCTGATTGGCCCAAACAGCAACCGGGCATCTCACGCCAATGATGAGGTGCCTTTTCTTTTTTTGCTGTTTGACCCGGCTTGGAGACAAAAACAAAACACCCGCCTGCGATACCGCAGACGGGTGTGTAGGTGCCCGGTTATTCGTCGGACGACGGCATATCGGTGCGCCCGCTGAAAATGTCGTTATCGTTTTCCGGCTCAACGGCAATCACCGGCGCTGTTTCTTTTTCTTCGGCTTTTTCCTGGGCCGCGGCCGACTTGCGAAAAAAGAAGAAATACAGCAATGCGCCGGCACCGGCCAACAGCAACACGCCGAAAACCAGCAACAGCACTACCCACAGGGACATGCCGCCCGACTTGAGGCCGTCTGCCGAAACAAGACCGATTAGGGTGTAGGTTTCCAAAGAATTGATTTCCAATTTAAATGCACCTCCATTGGTTTTCACTTTGATCGGGGTCATTAACGATGTGCCGTCCATCATGGTGACGGCCAACACATCACAATGCTTCATGGAAGCCGGAATCGGCAATTCCACCACATAGGTGCTGCCCAACGGCATGGCAGAAACCGACACGGCCTTTCCGCTTTTATCCAGAACCAGGAACGACAAATCGAACGACAGGAACGAATAGTCGCTTTCTGTGTAGTCGGAAAATTCCGATGCCCCCGCCAACGCCTTGCTCACCAAGGCTTCTGATGCCGGCGTTGTGCCGGTGAGCACATTCAACATTAACCGATTGCCGGTGTTTCTCCCCACCAAACTGGTGTAGTCGTCCGCCGACAGGGACAACCGCGCACGGTCGGCAAAACTGTTGGCCGTGCAATCGAACAGGGACAAAATGCCGCTGTCGGTTGAAGCGTTGAGAACCACTCGGCCGTCTTTCACTGCTGTGGTACCGGACCCCAACACGGTTTTCACGGTGGCCGCCGTGGTGGTGCCGACCGTCCCCACCGAAGACGGCACGGTGGTGCTGGCCTCGGTGACAGTGGTTTCCGTTTCGGTGGCGGTGGTGGTTGCTTCGGATTCGGCGGTGGTTTCGGCAACGGTTTCCGTGGTGGTGGCGGTGGCCGTGGTAACCGTGGTGGCCGCGGTGGCCTCCACACGTTTGAGCGTTTGCCGGGCAACGGCAGCATAGGTTACGGCACCGACGGTGGTGCTTTTCCCTTCGTACCACAGCGACTGGCCGTTGTCAACAGTGATGTAGGAAGTGTATACCCCCTTGGCATCGGTGGAACCGGTGATACCGGCCATGTTGCCAATGGTCATGAGCAGCGAATAGCCGGCCACCGGCGCACCGTTGCCGGTGGCCGTGACAGTGACGGTGCCGTCGGCGTTGATTACCGCGCTGAGCTGCACCGCAACAACGCCCTCTACCGTGAGGGGCTGCGAGGACACGGTTGTTTCCTGCCGGGTGCCTGCTACATATTCGTATTTCACCGTGTGAACACCGGCCGGTACAGCCGAAATATCTACACACAGGCGGTTATCGGCGTCCAAAGTGAACGAACAGCTTTTTTCGCCGATGATGACATCTTCGATGGCTGTGTCGTCTGTGGCTTCGCTGCTGTTCCAAGTGACCCACACCGACGACCCGCTTTGTTCGCGCGCCACTTCACGGAAGGTAAACCCCTGCGCGCAAACACCCACGGACAGCCCGGTGCAAAGCAGCACCGCCGACAGAATCACTGCCGCAATTTTTTTCATGGTTATGTTTCTCCTTGTATTCGGATTTTCTGCTATTAGAATAGCATATTTTTTTGAAAAAGTAAATCCCCTCTTGCAATTTCCCGTGAAATGCGCTATACTAATCCATGCTGTGTCCCAAATGGGACACAGGGAGGTGCCGCATGGTTATCGATCTTTCTGCTTTTCCCCTGTTTTCCGGCCTGTCTGCCGCCGAAGAACGGCGCATCGCCGCCGCCATGAACGAACCGGTTTGCTATGCGCCCGGAGCCACCGTGTACGGGAACGACTCCTTTCGGCGTGCGGTTGGGTTCATTTTGTCGGGAAGCGTGGCGGTACACGCGGCGGGAACCGGGCCGCGCACTCTCATGATGAACCGTTTGCGGGCCGGGGATATGTTCGGCGTTGCCGCTTTGTTCGACACCGACGACACCTATGTGACACAAATCACCGCCGAAGAAGAAACACGCATTGCCTTTCTTTCCCAAGAAACCATGAGTGTTTTGTTGGCCGCCATTCCCCACTTGGCGGAAAACTACATTCGTTTTCTATCCGGGCGTATTCGCTTTTTAAATCGGAAATTGGCCATTGTCACAACCGGTCATGCCGAAAATCGCCTGTACCAATACCTGTCCGCGCACCAAAACGAGGACGGCACCGTGCAGCTCCCTCCCAGCATGGTGGAGCTGGCTCACACTTTGAATATCGGACGGTCCAGTTTGTACCGCGCTGTGGACGCCTTGCTGAATGCCGGCGTTCTTCTGCGAGAAGGACACACCTACCGTTTGATAAAATAAATCCGAAAAGGAAGGACACCCATGAAAAAACTACTTGCTTTGATGACCGCGCTGCTGCTGTTGGTATTGCCGCTTGCCGGCTGTGCCACCGACAACAAAACCGAGCAGCCCACCACCACCGCCGCTCCTGTGGCGAAAACAGATGTATCCATCGGCACCATTCAAGGCCCCACCGGCATTGGCATGGTGAATTTGATGGAAGCCAACACCCAAAAAACAGCCGCCAACAACTACACCTTCACCGTTGGCTCTTCGCCCGAAGAAATCAGCACCAAATTGGCACAGGGCGAACTGAACATGGCGGCGTTGCCCACCAATGTGGCAGCCAATCTGTATAACAAAACTTCCGGGAAAGTGAAGTTGCTTGCCGTGAACACATTGGGCGTGCTGTATATTCTGGAAAACGGCAACACCGTGAACTCCATTGCCGACCTGAAAGGCAAAACCGTGTATTCCACCGGCGAAGGTGCCAACCCCGAATACATTTTAAAATATGTATTGGAGAAAAACGGGCTCACTCCCGGCAAAGATGTCACCATTGAATTCCTGGCCGAAAACACCGAATTGGCCACCCGCATGGCCAGCGGCGATATTCAACTGGCCATGGTGCCCGAACCGCAGGTATCGTCCATCACCGCTCAAAACGCCGATGTGCGCATTGCCATGGGCATGAACGATGCCTGGGAAGCTGTTGCCGGCACCGACAGCAAACTGATGATGGGTTGCGTGGCCGTGCGCACGGAGTTCTTGGAAAACAACAAAGCGGCTGTAGACGCTTTTCTGAAAGAATATGCGGCCTCGGTGGAGGCGGCTTCCCAAGTGGAAACCACCGCCGCTCTGTGCGAAACCTACGGCATTATCCCGAAAGCGGCAATTGCCAAAAAAGCCATTCCGAACTGCCAGCTCACCTTTGTGTCCGGCACCGAAATGAAAACACAAATTGCCGGCTACTACGAAGTGCTGTTCAATGCCAATCCGAAATCCATCGGCGGTACTCTGCCGGACGACGCTTTCTACTATGTCGGCTGATTCTCGCCTGCGGCGCGTTGCGCAAGGCTTGGTAGTAGCCCTGTTTTGGCTGGGCGTTTGGTGGCTGGCCGCTGCCGCGGTGAACCAGGTGCTGTTAATTCCCGGCCCCTGCCAAGTGGCCAAAGCACTGTGGCAATCGGTGCAAACCGCTGTGTTTTGGCAGTCGGTGGGATTGTCCCTGCTGCGCATTGCCGTCGGCTTTTTGTCGGCTGTGGCGGTTGGCACCCTGCTGGCCGCGCTCACGGCGCGGTTTCGGTGGTTGCATGCCCTGTTTTCGCCGCTGCTGCACATTGTTCGTGCGGCACCGGTGGCTTCGTTCATTATTTTGGCGCTGGTGTGGATTGCCACCGACGGCGTGCCGATTTTCATTTCCTTTTTGACAGTGCTCCCCATGGTGTGGGTAACGGTGGAAGAAGGAATTCGCCAAATTGATCCGCAACTGCGAGAAATCGCGCTGGTGTATCGCCTTGGCCGTCGGCAAACACTGACAAAGCTGGCTGCGCCTTCGGTGTTGCCGTTTTTCCTCACCGGTTGCGTGAACGGGTTGGGGTTTGCCTGGAAATCCGGCGTGGCCGCCGAAGTTATCTGCCGCCCGGCGTTGTCCATCGGCAGGCAACTTCAAGCGGCCAAGCTCACCCTGGACACACCGGAGGTGTTTGCTTGGACAGCGGTGGTGGTGGCATTGAGTATTCTTTTGGAAAAAGTGGTGTTACGTGTAACCGACTTTGCCACACGCCGCGTACCCAAGGAGGAACCCCATGGTAACGCTTGAACATGTATCCTTTGCCTACGGCAATGTACCGATATTGCGTGATGTTTCCCTGCGGCTTCCCGCGTGCAGCGCCGTGTGCTTTTGCGCACCGTCCGGCGGCGGAAAAACCACCCTGTTGCGCCTGATTGCCGGATTGGAACGCCCCCAAAGCGGCACCGTACAAAACCGGGCCGCTCGCACCGCTGTGGTTTTCCAGGAAAACCGGCTGTTCCCCTGGCTCACCGCCGCACAAAATGTGGCACTTGCCTGCCCGCACGCCGACCCGCTTCCGTTTTTGGATGCCGTGGGATTGGCTGCTTCGCGCGATGCCTATCCCACTCAGCTCAGCGGTGGCATGAAACGGCGTGTGGCTCTGGCGCGTGCACTGGCCTTTGGCGGCGACTTGCTGTTGCTGGACGAACCGTTCACCGGCCTGGATGCCGATTTGCGCGACCGCTGTGCCGCCGCCATTCGCCGGCGATTTTTCGATGCCGGCCTAGTTCTCGTAACACACGATGACGACGATGCCCGGCGCTTGGGCGCGGCTGTTGTGAACCTTCCCACGCCGCTGTGCGGCACCGTATCTTTTTGAAAATTTGCCAACCTCCCGCACACGAACACGCCTGCGGGAGGTTTTCTGTTGCCGGCTTTGCAGAGAATGGTTGCCATTTTTGCAAATGTGTGATACACTAACAGCGAGGTGATTCGAATGGAACACGATGCCTTTTCCGCCGGCGTAGAACCGGGCGGTTTGCATTCTCAGGACGAAATCAGCATTTTGATTTGCTATATGCTCAACGGCGTGCATGAACCCATCCCGCGGAACACGGTGTTGGACATTCTCAGCGGCGGCGGTATGGCCAATTTTTTTGACACGGCAGCCGCTATTGACGACCTGGTGGAACGCGGCCACTTGCTGGCCGACGGAAACGATTGCCTGACAGTAACAGCCACCGGAAAACAAGCCGCCGACACACTGGAAGGGCGTATTCCCTTCACCCTGCGGGAACGCTCGGTGAACACCGCATTGCGTTTGCTGGCGCGCCAGCGCAACGAACGCAGCAACCATGCGGAAATCACCCAAACGGCCAACGGCTGGGTGGTTACCTGCACTGTGGGCGGTGCTGCCCCGCTGTTGCGCTTTGAACTGCTGGTGGGCGACGAACAGCAGGCCAACCTGGTGCGCAACCGTTTTTTGGACGACCCGCTCTTGCTGTACCAAAGTGTTATCGGCATCTTGTCGGGCGGGGCCACTTTGCGCCACGCACCGGAACAAGTGATTATTGATTTGCCGTAAGGAGAGTGGCCCCTCATGTCCAAACAACCCTTGGTTTTAATTGTGGATGACGAGTTGCGCATGCGGCGCGTCATTGCGGACTATTTGCATATCAAAGGCTACGAAACGGTCGAAGCAGCCGACGGTGTGGAAGCACTGGCGGCCTTTCGCGAAGCGCATCCCGATTTGGTGCTGCTGGATGTTATGATGCCGCGCATGAACGGATGGGAGGTGTGCCGCACCATTCGTGAAACCGACACCACCCCCATCATCATGCTCACTGCACGCAGCGAAGAATCCGACGAATTGCAGGGATTTGAATTGGGGGCCGACGAATACATTGCCAAACCGTTTAGCCTGAAAATTCTGTTGGCACGCATCGAAGCCGTTTTGCGCCGAAACAGCGGCCGGGCAGCCGGTGCAACCGATGTCCCGCTGTTAAAAGTGGATCCGCTGTCCCGCGAGGCCACGGTTAACGGAATGCCGGTTACACTCACCTACACCGAATTTGAACTGCTGGACTACCTTATCACCAACAAGGGGTTAGCCCTGTCGCGCGATCGCATTTTGGACAATGTTTGGAAATACGGCTACGAAGGCGATGCCCGCACCGTGGATACCCACATTAAAAAGCTCCGCAGCAAACTGGGGGAAGCGGGCGAACTGATTAAAACCATCCGAGGCATCGGCTACAAATTCGAGGAACAGCCATGAAACGCCATCCCATCACCCGCTTTTTTCGTTCCATTGCCGGCAAGGTAACCGTCATGCTGGCGGTGTGTATTTTGTTGCTGGTATCGCTGAACTGGCTATTGAACAGCTTTGCTTTGCTGGGCAACTACGAGCGCGAGCAAAGCAACTTGCTGATTGAAATTTACGAAGAACTCGACAGCACCCCCCATTCGCAACGCACACTGGCCGGCTTGCTGGAAGGCTACCGCGTGAACCACCAAGTGGAAGCGTTGCTGTGGTCGGATTCTGCTCAGATTTTGTACAGCAGTGAGGATTGGGAATCCCCCTATCCGCCGGGCGGTATTCGTTTAACACCGCTGTCTGTGCCAAACGGCACCTATCAGTTGCGCAATCGGGCCGCTTCGCCATCCGAACCCGAAAACAACTGGCTGGTTTTGTCGGCCCGCACTTCCGATGGGCTGAATTTGGTGTTGCAGGTATCGCTTTCCCAAGTGCAGTCCGGCACCGGCATTGCCAATCGGTTTTTGCTGTGGTCGGGCCTCATCACCCTGTTGCTGGGCACCGTGGCCGCCGTGTGGCTGGCGCGCTCCCTCACACGGCCGGTGAAGCGCTTGTCGGTGATGGCAGAGCACATGGCGCAACTGGATTTTTCAGACCGATACACCGGCCGCGGGCAAGACGAAGTGGCGCGCCTCGGTCACAGCTTGAACGCCGTGTCGGAAACGCTGGAACGCAATCTTTCGGAATTAAAAACGGCCAACCTGCATCTGCAACACGATATGGAAAAACAAACCCGGCAAAACGAAGCGCACAGCCAATTCATTCGCAATGTTTCCCACGAATTGAAAACGCCGCTTGCGCTGATACAAAGCTATGCCGAAGGGCTCCGCGAAAACGCCGCTGCCGGTGATGAAAGCCGCGATTATTACTGCACCGTTATTGAAGACGAAGCCCAAAAACTCACGCAAATGTTGGCCAAGCTCACCACCCTCATGCAGCTGGAAGCCGGCGGCGAAGAATTGCTGATTGACCGTTTTGATATTACCGCGCTTCTTACGCGCCTGTTGCAGCGGTATGCTCCGGTCTTTGAAGACCGGCACCTTTCCCTGCCGGCATTGCCCAAAACACCGTGCCTGGTGTGGGGCGACGCTTTGCTCATTGAAAATGTGGTCACCAACTACCTCACCAATGCGCTGCATCATGTTTCGCCAAACGGCGAAATTCACATCGACCTGGTACCCACCGATCGCGATACCGTATCGGTGCAAATTTACAACACCGGGTTGCCCATTCCCGAAGACGACATGCCGCACATTTGGGACAGCTTTTACAAAGTGGACAAAGCCCGCACCCGTGCCTATGGCGGCACCGGCATCGGCTTGTCGGTGGTGGCCGCCATTATGAAGGCGCATAACATGCCTTTCGGCGTGTTCAACACCGCCGACGGTGTTTGTTTCTATTTTGAATTGTCTGCTCACTAAATAAACCCGCCCGATACTCTTGTCGGGCGGGTTTGCTACTTTTCAAGACCGTAGTTTGCATTGCCGGACGGTTCACCGGTTGCCTGCCTGTTTTCCTCTGTGTGTGTGCTTGGGAGGCCGGCTCAACAGCACATACACCCCAATCAGCAGCACCACCGCACCGATAACAATGCCGTACATGACACCCGGCGAAACACGCCGACCGTAGAAATACAGGTTGCAATCCACCGAATCCTGAATTTTGGTGATGACTTCGTCGGGAAATCCCAGGCGGCTCATTTCGCGATAGCAGCCACCCAGCGCGTGCCGGCGCAACAACGCCGTTCCGTAGGTGCCGGGCAAAAAGGACAGCACCCGCTGCAAGCCTTCGCCGAAATTGGAAATCGGCATATAGGCACCGCAAATAAACCCGTAGCCGGCGCTCACCACCGTGCCCACGGCCGATGCCTGACCGTTGGTGGACAAGCGACAATTCACCGCCGACGACAGTGCTGTGCCGAACAGAACCAACAGCAGCACATCGCCCATTAACAACAACACTTCGCTTACCGACAAATACCAAGCACCCTGCACCGCCAAATACAGCAACGAAGCCGCCAGCGCGGTGTAACAAACCAGCAAGGTGGACAGGGCGCTTGCTGCAAAATAGCCCAAAGCCAAGGCGGACGGTTTCACCGGGCACATGGTTAAATCGCGCCGTGCACCGCTGATTTTATCCTGAACCATCAGCAGGTTGGAGCAAAACGCCACCGTTACGCAGCACACCGCCAACAGCGACGAAATCAGTTGCCCGCCGACCGTGCCGTTAATCAACGCTTCGTCCACCGCCATGCCGGCGGGCATGGAGCCGGCGAACGCATCTTTATAAACTTTGGCCAAAAAGGTGGCATAGAGCACCAACAAAATCACCGGTGTTATCAACGAAGTGAAGAACATGCCTTTGTCTTTAAAAAACAGTTGGCAATTACGCCGTATCAATGCAAACACCTGTTTCACGCTTCGTCCCCTCCTGCCAACTTTTTGCCGGTTACCGCCAAAAACACATCGTCCATATTGCCTTTGACGATTTCATAATCCGTGAACAACGCGGGATTTTGCAAAATCAGCGCCGTGGCTTCGGCGGTGTTGGCCACTTCCATGCGAATTCCCTCGTGGAGAACCGTGTAGGGCCGGCCGCATGCCCGCACGGCCTCTTCGGAAACACCATACAGGGTGATGTGGTCGCCGGAATAGGCGTTTTTCAGTGACAGCGGCGTTCCTTCGGCCGCAATGCGGCCGCTGTCCATAATCACAATGCGGTCCGCTTCGGCCGCTTCTTCCATGTAGTGTGTGGTGAGCAGCACGGTGAGCTTTTCCCGCCGCTGCAACCCGGCAATTACATCCCACAACAGCTTGCGTGTTTGCGGGTCCAACCCGGTGGTGGGTTCATCCAAAATCAGCACCGACGGCCGATTCAGCAATGCCCGCGCAATGTCGATTTTGCGGCGCTGGCCACCGGACAGTTTTCCCACCGGGCGGCGCAGCAACGGGCCAAACTCCAACAAGTCGGTGAGTTCGGCCAATCGCTTTTCAAAAGCGCCACCCGCCAAACCGTACAGTGCCGCACGGCTTTTCAGGTTGTCATACACACTGAGTGCGATGTCTAACACCGAATCTTGGAACACCACGCCCAGCCGGTTTTTCATGTGTTCGGCATCTTCTTCCACCTCGCGGCCGTCCACGCACACACGCCCGGCATCTTTCAACAACTGACCGCACAAAATGTTGATGGTGGTGGATTTTCCGGCGCCGTTCACCCCCAACAGAGCAAACAGTTCCCCCTCGTACACACAAAAGCTGAGCCCCTGCACCGCTTTCACTTCACCAAAGTGTTTGCTCAGGTTTTCAACGGCAATGCGCACGGTATTTGCCATATGGTTCACCCTCTCCCGTTAGATTGCGCAACAACCGTTGCGCATCTTTTGAGCTTATTATACTCCTCAAAGCAACTGCTGTCAATACTGATTCTTGACTTTTATCAATAATGTGCTATACTGTAAGTGTCACACAAAACTAAATATACCAATCGCGGGGATTGTGTTTTTATTTTGGTAAAAATGCATTCTCTATTTGTACAACCCCTGTGATTGGACAAAGTTTTGTGTGACAGCAATCAGAGTGATGCGTTTTTCGGTGTGAGCAGCCTCTGGTTGTTCACACTTTTTTAATTTTGAGGAGGCAATAACAATGAAACAATGGCTTGCAACTTTGGCAGTATTCTCCGCAATATTCATGCTCAC
>CAYMDU010000021.1:0-21714 GCA_964389495.1 uncultured Eubacteriales bacterium | reverse complement strand
CCCAAAGTTGCAACCTACGATTTGCAACCGGAAATGAGCGCCTACCCCGTGTGCGATGCCGTGGTGGAGAAAATTCGTTCCGGCAACTACGATGTGATTATTCTCAACTATGCCAACTGCGACATGGTTGGTCACACCGGTGTGTTCGATGCCGCCAAAGCTGCCGTGGAAGCGGTGGATACCTGTGTTGGCAAAACTGTTGAAGCGGTGTTGGACATGGGCGGTGTTGCCCTCATCACCGCCGATCACGGCAACGCCGATCGCATGATGGAAGAAGACGGTTCTCCGTTCACGGCGCACACCACCAATCCGGTTCCGTTCTGCGTTGTCGGCCACGATTGCCGGTTGCGGGAAGGCGGTCGCCTGTGCGATATTGCCCCCACCATGCTGGAAATTTTGAATTTGGAGCAACCGGCCGAAATGGACGGTACCACCCTCATTGCTCACTAATTGTTGTTAAAAACGGGAGGCACCCCAAAAGGTGCCTCCCGTTTTTGTCTGTACAAGTTAAACATCGGCGGTTAAAAACAAACCGTTATTTGCCCACGCAAAACCGTGCAAAAATGCCGTCCACCACCGCTTCGGTTGCCCGCTCACCGGTTAATTCCAGCAAAGCCGACAAAGCGCCGTCAACGCTCACCGAAACCGCGTCTTGCGTCATGCCGCCTTTCACGGCCGTCAACGCTTCCTCCACGGCCTCGGCCGCCCGATACACACAGTCGCGTTGGCGTTCCGTTGCCAAAAGCGGATCGGCTTCGTCCAACCGATTGATCCCCGTAATCTCGCCAACCGCCCGCTCCAAATCGGATTTTCCCTCGCCGGTAGCCGCTTTCATAAATACAATATGTTGAAAGTTATTGCGAATATACTGTTCGTCTATTTTTGAAGGCAAGTCCTGCTTGTTCAAAATCACAATGGTGGTAGCCGACGGCAACGATTGTATCAATTCCCTGTCATCCGAAGAAAGGGGCCGTGAACTGTCAAACACCGCCAAAATCAGTGCCGCGCTTTCCAGCCGACGGCGTGAACGCTCCACGCCAATCGCTTCCACTTTGTCTTCGGTGTGATGTATTCCCGCTGTATCCGACAATCGCAATGTCACTTCGCCCAAACGCACCGTGTCTTCCACCACATCGCGTGTGGTTCCCGCCACATCGGTGACAATGCTTCGGTCGCACCCTGCCAAGCAGTTCATCAATGTGGATTTGCCCACATTGGGGCTGCCGACAATCACGGTGTCAATCCCTTGCCGCAACACCCGCCCGGCATCGTAGGACACCAGCAACGAATTCAGCACTTGCCACGCCTGTGCCAACTGCGATTCCAGCATCGCCGGTTCCAGTTCCGGGATATCGTCGTCGGGATAGTCCACAAAGGCCGAAAACTGAGCCTGCAAGTCAATCAATTCTTGTTTGACCGGCTGCAATTTTTGAAAAACAGCTCCTTCGCGCACGGCCAATGCCGTTTTGGCGGCCAAGCGCCCTTCGGCGCCAATCAGCTCCATCACAGCTTCGGCGCGGGTTAAATCCAATTTTCCGTTAAGAAAGGCCCGCCTTGTGAATTCGCCTGCCGCTGCCGGAACGGCGCCGGCTGTGAATAGGGCACGCAATGTGCGCTGCAACAAATACACCCCGCCATGGCAGGAAAATTCCACCACATCTTCGCCGGTGTAACTGTGCGGCGCACGGAACACCGTTGCCACACATTCATCAATCACACCGTCGGCATCGGCCACATGCCCGTACACCGCCTGATAGCCGCCGAGATGCGGCAGGTCGCGGTGCTTGTGCTTGGGGCAAAACACCTGCGCCGCCAGCGCCACCGCTCCCTCTCCCGAAATACGAATAACTCCTAAACCGGAAGAGGAAGCCGGTGTCGAAATGGCGGCAATCACCTTCGACATACCTGCTTCCTCCTTTGTTTTACTTTTCTTCGGTTGTATCTTCCGGCTGCTCCGCCGTGTCTTCGGCAATTTCCTCATGCGGGGTTTGCACCAACGACACAATGCGGTCGCCCTCCACACGGAACGCCATCACGCGCACACCTTTGGACGGCCGACGGCACTGCCGAATTTCCTCCACCGGTGTGCGAATGATAATGCCGTTGGCGGAAATCATGATGATATCTTCGTCGGTCGATACCATTCGCACCGCGGCAACCTGCCCGTATTCGTCTGTGTGATAGTTGGTCAGGCCCTTACCGCCTCGCGCCTGCACACGGTAATCCGACATTTCGCTCAACCGCCCATAGCCGGTTTCGGTCACCGTGAGGAGCAACTTGCCGGGATCGCAAATTGCCATGCCGACAACCTCGTCGTCTTCGGCAAGCGAAATGGCTCTCACACCGCGGGCCGAACGGCCCACCACGCGCGCATCGTTTTCGTCGAAGCAAATGGCCATGCCGTTTTTCGTTCCGACAAACAACTGCTGGTACCCGTCGGTCAGCTGCACCCATGCCAACGAATCGCCTTCATCCAGTGTCACGGCAATCAATCCGCCCTTGCGCGCGTTGGCATAGGCATCCAAGCGTGTGCGCTTGATAATACCTTTGCGCGTAATCATGCACAAGTATTGGTCTTCGCTGAATTCCGACACCCGAATCATGGCCGTTACCTTTTCCTCCGGTTGCAACGGCAACAGGTTGATAATGTTCATGCCGCGGGACGTGCGCGTTCCTTCGGGCACTTCATAGCATTTCATGCGGTACACACGACCGGTGTTGGTGAAGAACATCACCACATCGTGGCTGGAACACAGGAACATGGTTTCGGTGAAATCTTCTTCGCGGTTGGTGGTGCCCTTGATGCCTTTGCCGCCGCGATGTTGTGCCTTGTACTCATCCAGCGATTGGCGCTTGATGTACCCGCGCTGCGACAAAGTGAGCACACAATCTTCTTCGGGAATTAAATCTTCAATGTCCACTTCGCCCGACACCATGGAAATCTCCGTGCGCCGTTCGTCGCCGTACTTATCCCGCATTTTCAAGCATTCATCTTTGACAATTTCGCGCACCTTTTGCTCGTCGGCCAAAATGCCTTCCAGCTCGGCAATCCGAAGGCCCAAAGCAACCAATTCGTCTTCGATTTTTTGGCGTTCCAAACCGGACAACTGCCCCAAACGCATGGCCACAATCGCCGACGCCTGGATTTCATCGAATCCGAATTCGTCCATCAAGCTCTGCTTGGCAGTGGCCGAATCGGCCGAATGGCGAATAATGGAAATCACCTTGTCGATAAAATCCACGGCCGTTTTGAGCGCTTTCACAATATGTTCGCGTTCACGGGCTTTTTTCAGTTCAAACAAGGTGCGCCGTGTGATCACTTCGCACTGGAACTTGATGTACTCTTGCAGCATCTCTTTGAGGGAGAGCACGCGCGGCACACCGTTCACCAGGGCCAGCAAAATGGCACCGAAAGTCACCTGCATTTGCGTGAACGCAAACAACTGATTCAGCACCACCTGCGGATTGGCATCACGCTTTAAGTCGATCACCACGCGCATACCTTCCCGGCTGGAATGGTCAACCACATCGCGGATTCCTTCGATGCGCTTATCGTCCACCAATTCAATGATGGATTTCACCAAATTCAGCTTGTTCACCTGATACGGAATTTCCGTGATCACAATGCGATACCGATCGCCGTGTTCTTCGATTTCCGTTTTGGCACGCACCACAATGCGGCCGCGACCGGTGGCATAGGCAGCCCGAATACCGGATAGGCCCATAATGATACCGCCGGTGGGAAAATCCGGCCCTTTAATATGTTCCATAATATCCGGCAACCCGGCATCGGGGTTATCAATCAACAGGCAAATGCCGTCGATCACTTCGCACAAGTTGTGCGGCGGAATATTGGTGGCCATACCCACGGCAATCCCCATGGAGCCATTCACCAACAAGTTGGGGAAACGCGACGGCAGCACCACCGGTTCCTGCAAACGGTCATCGTAGTTGGGCGTGAAATCCACCGTTTCCTTTTCGATATCGGCCAACATATCCACCGACATTTTGGACATACGGGATTCCGTGTAACGGTAGGCAGCAGCCGGGTGACCGTCGATCGAACCGAAGTTTCCGTGGCCGTCAATCAGCGGATAGCGCAAGGAGAAATCCTGCGCCATACGCACCATGGCATCGTACACCGAAGCGTCGCCGTGCGGATGGTATCCGCCCAGCACCTGACCAACCGTGTCGGCGCATTTGCGGTAGGGTTTGTCGGGTGTTAGGTTGCGTTCGTGCATCGTGTATAAAATACGACGGTGAACCGGTTTCAGGCCGTCTCGCACATCGGGCAGCGCACGCGCCACAATAACCGACATGGAATATTCCAGAAACCGTTTTTTCATTTCCTTTTCCAGATCAACATTGATTAGTTTGTTTTGTACGGTGGTTTGCTCATCCATAACCGCTTCTCCTTTACTTTTCTTGGAAAAAAGAGAAATTATATCTCATCCGAATTGTTCGGAACTCCTGCTAATGCTTTCACGGCCGCGGAATTGTCTGCCGCCTGAAACGGAACAAACAGCGTTTCGTCATCACCAAAATGCAACTGCATTCCTTCGGGCGTTGCTGATACATACAATCCTTCCCGTTTGTAAAATTGCAATGCGCCGTTTATACCAACACTCACACCGTCCGGGAAAAACTGCACGGTCAATACACGGCCGGGCGTGTTGGCACACAGCCGCGCAAAAAGAACAGCCGAAAAAGCCACTGCCGCAACCGCCAAAACGCAACCGCCGATAACAACATCCCATAAAAACCACGGTGTTATCGAAACATAACACGCGCCTGCGGTTCCGGCCAAAAATCCCAGCGAAGCCGAAAGAACGGCCAAACAACGCCGGCGTTTTTGCCTTCGCGCACAGAACACCGTGGATGTTTCATACGGAACGGTTGCCTGTGCCAACGGTTCGGGCGGCATAATCCGCAAAACCGGCAATGGCTGCACCAACCGCGCCTGCGCACGCGATTTCACCTGCATGATGGGTGACCCCACGCGCTTTGCCAAATAGTCATGAAGCAAGCAGGCGTCGTAGTGAATCATGTCTTGCGCCCGCAAGATAATCCAATCGTCGCCGTCGGTCAGGGCAAAACCGTCAACGGTTTCCACACAGGCTTCAACTTGGGAAAACAGCATCACCCGTTCCCCTCGCACGGTGCGAACAACCAGGCGGTCTTCATAAAAGGCAAAACGGGTTATCACCGCGTTTGGGGCGTTGTTTGCCGCATACACGGCATAGCGCCTGTTGGCTTCTTTTTGCGGCAAACGCAACAAAGAAATCAAGGCACCCAAAACAACGGCTGCCGTGAAAAGCAGCAGCAACACCACGGCCAAGTTTTCAAGCCAAACCCATTCACCGATGATCAAGTCACCGACTGTCAGGCGTGACAGAGCATCACACAAAAACAGCCCCACCAACAGCGTGCTCACAATCGGAAGCACTCGGCGTTTTCCCAGCAGCATCCGCTGCCAGCGCCTTGCTTCCTCGGACGGCAACGGCCGACCGGCCAGCAATAGTTGCAGGCGATCCGGCTCATCCGGTGAAAAACAACAAGAAGATTCATACAACATGGCTGTTCCTCTTTCTCACACCATGTGAGCATCGACAAGACCACGAAGTTGATCCATGTTTTCGATGCACCGTTTCGGGATGGTCAACATGCGGGAACGGTCCACATAAAACTCCACCTGCCGCGGCCGTTCAACGGCACGGGTGATCCGGTTCCACGGAATTTTTAAACGGTGCGAATCTTTGGCTTTTCGCACCATGCCGATGTACTGTTCGGTGAAATCCACCGTTAATCGGCACACATCCCCGTTTGACAAAGCAATCGAACGCCGTGCGCGAAACCGAATCAGCATAATGTCGCCGACAAACAGCAGCAACAACGCCAGCAAAAACATGGGCAACGGCAACGTGTTCCACACAAAATAGAAAATGATGGTGAAGGTGACCGCTGTTAGCATTTTCCCGGAAAATTTGTTAAAAAACTCACGAATCACGGTATCGGTAAGCTCGGCTTTAAACTCGCTTGCGGTGATATCCATGGTGATGGTCATCAGTGACTCCGCGTTATCCGCCCATTTTGCGGGCGCCGCCGAAGCAGTGTGTTCCTTGGCGGGGCGAAGCGGTGAAACAAGATAGTAGTTTCCCGGTGCCACCCGATTTTGCATGGCCTGTTTGGTTTGCTGTGCCTCTTGCTCGGTTACACACCGTGCCGGAATCACAATGGATTTGCCCTGTTCCACACAAAACAACAGCATTTCTTCGGCTTCAATCACCGCCGAACACCGCGCAAATTCAATGTGGGTGGTTTCATCGCCGGTGGTTTTGGTGACACCGTCGGTATCAACGGTGAGCAGGCCGTCAAACGAATGGCCGGAAAACAATGTGGCATCGTACACGGTTTCCGTTTGACGCCGCAACTGCCGGGGTAAATCCAGCAGCATCCACAATTCCGAAATGCTCATCAGCGTCACAACCACGGCCAGGGAACTATCCACCGTTCCGGAAACCCGATAATCGGCGGCCGCCATAATCAGGCAAAGAATGAGCATGAAGATGGCGAACCATCGGCTGCGCGACATTTGCCTTTTGCGAAGAACCGTGTTTACCAGTTCCTGTGACCGGACATACTCATCGCGACTCAGCCCAACAGCATATTCGATTTTTGTAACCTGTTGTTCCATGCAAGCTCCCCGTTAAATATCCAAATTGGTAACATACTGTGCATTGCGCTCAATAAATTCCCGACGCGGCTCCACTTTGTCGCCCATCAAAATGGTGAACGCTTCATCGGCCGCTTCCGCATCCGACAGTTCCACGCGCAACATGGTGCGGAAAGCCGGGTCCATGGTGGTTTCCCACAACTGTTGCGGGTCCATTTCACCAAGACCTTTGTACCGCTGAATATCGGTGTTGCCGCCCAATTCCGCAATTTGAGCATCTCTTTCGGCATCCGAAAACGCATAGCGCGCCTGTCTGCCTTTGGAAATCTTATACAGCGGAGGCTGCGCAATGTAGACATGCCCTTCTTCAATCAGCGGACGCATGTAGCGGAAGAAAAAGGTGAGCAACAGGGTGCTGATGTGAGCACCGTCCACATCGGCATCGGCCATGATGATAACTTTGCCGTACCGCAACTTGGAAATATCAAAATCGTCGCCGATGCCGCAACCCAACGCCTGCACCACCGGAATCAGCTTTTCGTTGCCGTACACTTTATCCAACCGTGCTTTTTCCACATTCAGCATTTTGCCCCACAACGGCAAAATGGCTTGGAAATTTCGATTGCGCCCCTGAATGGCGGAACCGCCTGCCGAGTCGCCCTCAACAATGTACACTTCGGTTAGACTGCTGTCGTTCCAAATGCAATCGGCCAGTTTATCCGGCATACGGGTGGCCGACAATCCGCTCTTTTTCCGTGCAATTTCACGGGCATGCTGTGCGGCTTCGCGCACACGCGCCGCATTGATGGATTTTTCCAAAATGCCTTTGGCCACAGCCGGGTTTTCTTCCAGGTAGGGCACCATTTTTTCGTTTAACAACTGTGTAACCAAGGTGCCGATGGCGGTGTTGCCCAGCTTGGCTTTGGTTTGCCCTTCAAATTGCGCATCTTTCAGTTTCACACTGATAACCGCCGTTAGCCCTTCGCGAACATCGTCGCCCTTTAAATTGGAATCGGCTTCTTTCAGCATGTTGTGGCGGCGGGCATAATCGTTTAAAATGCGCGTGATGCCGTTTTTAAAGGAATTTTCGTGCGTACCGCCATCCACGGTGTGAATGTTGTTAGCAAACGAAATGATATTTTCGTTGTAGCTGTCGTTATATTGAAACGCCACTTCCGCAATGGAATCGCCCATGGCGGTGGACATATGCACCACTTGTTCGTGCAACGGCTGATAGCCGCGCGTTTTGTTCATAAACTCCACAAACGAAGAAATACCGCCTTCGTAGCAAAACACCTTTTCGTTGACCTGTTCTTCGTTGCGACGGTCGGTTAAGGTGATTTTTAATCCGGCGTTCAAAAAAGCCTGCTCACGCAACCGTTTTTCCAGCACTTCAAATTCGTATTCCGTGGTATCGGTGAAAATTTCCGGATCGGCTTTGAAACGAATAAGCGTTCCGTCGTTTTCCGAAGTTCCGATCACGGTTAGCTCCGACACGGCATTGCCGCGTTCAAATCGCTGCATGAATACTTTGCCTTCGCGGGAAATTTCCACTTCCAGCCATTCCGAAAGGGCATTCACCACCGAAGAACCCACGCCATGCAAACCACCGGATACTTTGTACCCGCTGCCGCCGAATTTACCGCCGGCGTGCAACACCGTGAGCACCACCGTGACCGTGGGAATTCCCATTTTTTCATGAATGCCCACCGGAATACCGCGGCCGTTATCGCGCACGGAAATAATATCACCGGGCAAAATATCCACTTCAATGTGGGTACAAAATCCGGCCAGTGCTTCATCAATGGAGTTGTCCACAATTTCATATACCAAATGATGCAGACCGCGAGACCCTGTGGAACCGATGTACATACCCGGACGCTTACGAACAGCCTCCAAGCCTTCCAACACTTGAATTTGACTTTCGTCGTACGGTTTGTTTTCCGCACGGGTCATTTTGTTTTCCAGTGTCAAATCCATTTCCATTTCCGTACTCATGCTGGGTAACCTCTCATTTCTCAATTTTGCAAACCATGTGTGCCCGTTTTAAAAGCGTGGCACACGATATTTGGGATAGATAAACCTGATTGTTTTGTTTTTGGGAAGCGCACACAACAAAACTTTTCGGCAGTTCGTCACTCACGGTAACCACTTGGCCGTTGCGCTCTGCCTTGGCTAAAAAATCACGGGTACTTTTGGAGATTGTGGTGTTTTCCATATCGAAAATTCCCACAATATCACGCATGGGTACCACGGTTTCCTGCCCTAAATACAAATACATATAGTTTTCCACCTTTTGTCACTCATTTGTGGAAAGTTTTCCGTTGTTCATAAAAAACAAACACCCGTTTTTAAGCAACGGCAACGGTTCACAACAAGTGATGAATACTTGCCAGCCGTGAATGTGATTTAAAATATACTCTTGCCGCGAAGCATCCAATTCGCTCATCACATCATCCAACAGAATAATCGGCTTTTCGCCGGTGACTTCTTCCAACAAAAACGCTTCGGCCAGTTTCATGGCCAACACGGCGCTGCGCTGTTGCCCCTGCGACCCGAAATTACGCGCCGAACGCCCGTTGATAAATACATCCATATCGTCGCGATGAGGGCCCGCCGTGGTGAAACCCGCTGCCAAATCTTCGCGATGATGTGCTTGCAAGGTGGCATACAATGCTTCGGCAGTTTCACTCAATGAGTTGGTTTCGGCGGCAACCGAAGATACATAGTGCATGGCAAATTCTTCTTTGTCGGACGACAGGCCGCGATAGATTTTTTGGGCAATCGGGGCCATTTTGGCAATGTAGCGCCGACGGGCATCAATTAACCGGCACCCGATTTGTGCCAACTGTTTATCCCACAAATCCAGCAAGTCTTCGGCGGAGTTACCCACTGTTTTGGTTTTGCACACCGCATTGCGTTGCGCCAACACACGCGAATAGTCGGTGAGCACTTTCACATACGACGGGCGCAACTGGCAATAGGCCGCATCAATCAGCTTGCGGCGCTCTTGCGGCCCGCCTTTGATTAACGACAAATGAGCCGGCGAAAACACCACGCCGCAAAATATGCCGGCCAACCGCGAAGCCGTGGGCTGCGGTACCCCGTTGAGAATGGCAGAACGCCGTGTTTTCACCGTGATTTCTGCCTGTTGCTCCCGCCCACCTGCTACAAATTCCAGTTGCAGCCGGCTTTGGTCTTGTTCAAACGCGGTTAGCTCGCTGTCTTTGGCACCGCGAAAACTTTTGCCGCCGGTGAAAAGCCAGAGGGCTTCCAACAGGTTGGTTTTTCCTTGCGCGTTTTCGCCCAAAATTACATTGACTTCCGCGCAGGGAACCCATTCGCCTGTTTTCAGGTTGCGAAATTTATCATAGGTTAATCGGGTTGCCTGCATCGTGTGTGTCCTCTCCCACAACGGTTATGGTGTGTTCTCCAAGAGTTACACAGTCACCGGGACGTATCTTTTTTCCGCGTTGAAAACAGCAATTTCCGTTTACAAACACTTCCCCGGCCACTATTTTTTCTTTTGCCTGGCCGCCGGTTGGTGTTAGCATGGCCAGTTTCAGCAATGTATCAAGACGGATAAATTCCGTGTGAATAACCTGTTTCATCATACACGCTTCAATCTCACAGGCAACACCAAAAACAGAAAATTATCGCCACTGGCGGGCAAAATTTTCATGGGAGACTGTGTGCCGCTCAATTCAATTAAAATTTCATCGCTTTCGGTGTTTCGCAATGCGTCCAACAGAAAACGACTGTTAAAGCCCATTTCTTCTTGCTGCCCTTCAATTTTGGCGTCTACCGTGTCGTTGGCACTGCCCAAGGCCGTGATACACGACAACGAAATTTTATCGTCTTTAAACCGGCAAATCAAAGGAGATTTCAAGCGGTCGTTAATTACCAACGAGGCACGATCAACCGCTTCAATCATGGCACGGGTTTTCACA
The DNA here is from genome assembly GCA_964389495.1 of uncultured Eubacteriales bacterium. Lineage (GTDB taxonomy): Bacteria > Bacillota > Clostridia > Oscillospirales > Acutalibacteraceae > RGIG3009. The sequence goes on along the minus strand of CAYMDU010000021.1, from coordinate 11,091 downwards.
CGAATAGAAGTGCTGGACTGAGCGGGAATAGCCTTGCGATACGGCAGAAAATCGCCGTCGAGCAAACGGGAAAACACCGAATATCCACCGATTTCCATGATGATATGGCGGGCACCCACCGTGATATACAGCGGTTCGTCTTCGTCATTCAGCAGTTTCAGCACTTCGCTAAGCGTTTTTCCGGGAACCACGAATTGCAATTCTTCTTCGCTCTTGATGGGTTCGGAACGCATGGCCAAACGAGAACCGTCTACTGCTACCAGCCGCAAAGTGTGCTCTTTCATTTCAAATTGCACACCGGTGTGTACCGGCCGGGTATCGGTTTGTGCAACGGCAAACAGCGTTTGACGAATCATACTTTTCAGCACATTTTGCTGCACGGTCATGGCCGCCCCGTTGTTGATGGTGGGAAGTTCCGGAAAATCCACCGGTGAAAAGCCCATGATGGTGAATTCGGAATTGCCGCAGCAAATGGTGGTGTTGTTTTTTTCGTTGCTTTCGATAGATACGCTATCTGCAGGCATGCGACGCAACATTTCCGAAAAGAGTTTGGCTGTGAGTACAATCTCACCGGGTTCTTCCACCGTTGCTTCGATGGTGGTGGTGATTCCCAACTCCATATCATACCCCGCCAAAAACAGCGAAGATCCCGAAGCACGCAACAAAATTCCTTCCAATGCCGGCAATGCCGATTTGGCAGCAACGGCGCGTTGCACATTGTTGACAGCATCGGCCAACGCCTGGCGTTCGCAATGAATACGCATGTGGTTCAATCCTTTCGTTTTTATAATAATAATCTTACTTTTTTAGTAGTAGTATTAGGGGCTGTGAATTTGTGGAAAACTCCGATTTTTCCGATGAGCACGCGGGTTGCCGAAAAAACAGGCTGTGAAAACGATGTGAATGATTTTTTTGAAACGGTGAAAGATTTTTTAATTGTTCACACGCTGTGAAAAGCGGTGAGTGAAAAGTGAATGATTTGTGGAAAAACCAATTTTTTATTCACAATAATTCACACGATTTCACAAAGTTTTTCACTTAGGAATCGGAGATATTTTTGATGATATCGTTCACCAATCCTTTGAAGCTGGGATTGGTTGCCATGCGGTCTTCCACCTTTTGAATGGCATACACCACACTGGAATGATCGCGGGCACCAAATTCTTCGCCGATGCTCTTCATGGGCAAGCCGGTGATGTTGCGCACCACATATTCCGCAATTTGCCGTGCCGAAGAAATGGAGGCCGAGCGTTTGTTGGAACGAATGTCTTCCGGTGTTACCGACATGGTGCGAGCCACTTCGTTGATAATGCGCTCCACGGTGATCGGCACCGGCTGATTATCGTTTTTAATATCGCGAATGGCGGTTTGTGCGGAAATGAGCGACGGATGCTGCCCCATGAGCATGCTTTGTGCCTGCATGCGGCGAACTGCGCCTTCCAACTGGCGCACATTGTTTTTGAGTTGTGAAGCAATGTATTCGGCGATGTCGTCGTTAATTTGTACATCCAGAAGTTGGGCTTTGCGTTTGATGATGGCAATGCGTGTTTCCAGATCCGGCGGTTGAATATCGGCCAACAGACCCATTTCAAAACGGCTGCGCAGGCGTTCTTCCAAGGTGGCAATTTCGCAGGGCGGCCGATCGGAAGTGAGAACAATTTGCTTGTTGGACTGATGCAAGGCATCGAACGTGTGAAAAAATTCTTCTTGTGTGCTTTGTTTGCCGGCGATAAACTGAATGTCATCCACCAGCAGAATATCCACTTGGCGGTATTTGGCACGAAATTCGGCCATTTGGCTGTTGCGCAAGGCTTCGATCAGTTCGTTGGTGATGAATTCGCCCTTGGTATACAAAATGCGGGTGTTGGGCGCATTTTTTTTGATTTCGTTGCAGATGGCAAACAGCAAGTGAGTTTTGCCCAATCCCGGCCCGCCGTGAATGAACAGCGGATTCACAAACGTGGCCGGATTGAGGGCTACTGCCTGCGAAGCGGCGTGGGCAAAGGTGTTGGACGAACCGACAACAAAATTTTCAAACGAATATTCGTAGTCGGATGCATGCTGGCCAAATAAATTTTTGGCGCTGGGAAAATTTTCGGAAGCAGGAGGTTCGCTGGCATGATCGTTTTCCAGTTTGACTTTTAAATCGAACGGAATGCCCAAAACCTGTTGAAAGGCTTGTTTGATGCGGTCGGCGTATTGGCCGACAATGATACCCCGCTGAAAATCGGTGTGCACCAACAAAATAACGGTGTTTTCTTCGATGGTGTAGGGTTCGATGGGTTTAATCCAGGTATCAAAAGCAACTTGACTGATGTCTTCCTGTGCGTGCAAATAATCCAACACACCGGACCAAGCTTCTTTTATGGTTTCCATGCTGTTGTTTCTCCTTTAAAACAAACATCCTATATATAATAGAGGATATAAAAATATTCAATTTATTTTATCATACTTTGCAAGTAAATACAATAGGAAAATTTTATTTTTAAACGCCGGCGCGAAAAAACAAAAGAAGAAAATTTTAAAAAACAGAATTTTCTGTTGACTTTTATAGACAGTCTGTTATATAATAAACCCTTGCAAGAGGCGAAAGGGGGTAAAACCATGCTTCGGACTTATCAACCCAAAAAAAGACATCGCAAAATGGAACACGGTTTCCGCAAGAGAATGGCAACTGCCAACGGTCGTAAGGTGTTGGCTCGCCGCAGAGCAAAAGGTAGAAAGCGTCTAACCTATTAAAAGCCTTGGCGGTGCTGTGAGGTACCGTCTGTCTTCCCGCACATTGCCTCAAAGCCAAAAGGCAGTCGTGTTTCCGTGTCTGTTTGGCTTTTTTGCAAAAACGGGGCAGTGGCAACGCGGCGATGTAACACAATGTGTCGGTTTTTATTGGTAGGCAAAGAAGAAAGCCACGGTATTGCTGACGCATACCGTGGCTTTTTAACTGATTTTGGTTGCCAAAGCAACGGCACAAGGTAGAGGTAGTTCATGACAAAACTATGTACATTGAAGCTGAACAAAGAATTTAAAACCGCCTACTATCACGGAAAAGTGTTTGTACATCCGCTGTTAATTTTGTATGTGAAAAAAAACAAAACAGCATCTTGCCGGCTGGGTATTACCACCGGCAAAAAAATCGGAAAAGCCGTGCAACGAAACCGGTGCCGCCGCATTATTCGCGCGGCCTATCGGCAAGTGGCTCCGTCCATACAGGGGCATGCGGATTTGGTTTTTGTGGCACGAAAAGCAACCGTTACCAGCACCAGCACCGAACTGTATCGGGTGATGCAGCAACAACTGAAAAAAGCGGGGTTGCTTTTGTGAAGCGCTTGTTCATTTGGCTGATTCGCGGCTATCAAAAAGGAATATCTCCTCATTTTCCGCCTTCCTGTCGGTTTGTTCCCACCTGTTCCACCTATGCAATCCAGGCAATAGAGCGGTTTGGCGTGTTTTACGGCGGCTGGCTAACGGTGAAGCGTCTTTGCCGTTGTCATCCGTGGGGAGGGCACGGGTACGATCCGGTGCCCGAAAAGAAAAATAAACCTACTTGGAGGAAACTATGAAAGCATTGTTTGATATTATTGCCATCCCGCTTGGTTTTATTTTGGGATGGATATATAAATTGGTTCCCAACTATTTTGTTGCTATTTTTCTGTTTGTTCTTCTCATTCGTTTGCTGTTGTTCCCGCTGTCGTTAAAAACACAAAAAGGGCAGGCCGAAAGAGCCAAGCTGGCTCCGCGGTTGGAACGCTTGCAAAAAAAGTATGCCAAAGACCCGAAAAAATTGCAAGAAAAGCAAATGGCTTTGTACGAAAAAGCCGGTGTCAGCCCCACCGGAGGGTGTCTGCCGATGCTGGTGCAAATGCTGGTTTTGTTTGGCATTATTTCGGTTATTTATTCTCCCATCAAGCACCTAACGGCGATTCCCAGCGATGTGGTAGAAGCCTCCATCACGGCAATGACCGGCGAGGGCGAGCTGGATGCCACACAATTTAAATCCGGTAACTACTACCGGGAATTGCGGATGCTGAGCAATCTTGAAACCTACAAAGACGATGTGATTGAAGAAATTGCCAAATTAGACGGGTACGACACTGCCAAAGCAACCGCCTACTACCAAGAAATGAGCAATTTTGAAGAGCAGTTCAATTTCTTCGGCAAAAACATGTTGGAAAATCCTTGGAACGAAAAAGGATTTGCGGGAATCAGTGTTTTGTGGCTGATTCCGCTGTTGTCCGGCCTCACCGCCATGTTGTCCAGCATGCTGTCCATGCACTACACCAAGCAGTCTACCATGCAGGCCGGCCAGCAAGGGCAAGGCTGCACCAATGTGATGATGTTCGGTATGATGCCCGCTATGTCGTTGTTTATTGCGTTCAGCGTGCCGGGCGCCGTGGGTATCTATTGGATTTGTTCCAACTTGATTGCGTTGTTGCAAACCTTTGTGTTGAATCACATTTATAACCCCGCCAAAATTCGCGCACAGGCCGAGCTGGAATACGAACAGCGCCGCAAGCAAAAGCAAGAAGACAAAAAGCGGTTGGCGGAAGCGCGTGCCCGTGAGCAACGCGAGCTGGCGCTTCAACAAAACGAAGAAAAAAAGGGCGGGCAAAAAGAAAAAGGCAAAAACACCCAAAAGAAACCGGAACCGGCAGAAACAACAGAAAAGGCGGTACCGGAGAATCCCGCGGAAACGGAAGAAAGGAATTGACAATCGTGCAGAAAGAAATGATCAAGGAAGCAGAAACCATTGAAAAAGCGGTGCAGCTTGTTGCCGAAGAATGGCAAGTGGCCGCCGAAGAACTAACGGTTGAAGTGTTGCAAGAGCCGCAAAAGAAAACACTGGGCCTGTTTGGCGGAATGCCCGCAAAAATTCGGGCCACGCTTCCCGAAAAAGATGCGGCGCAAGTGGCGTTGGCGTTTTTAGAAGATGTTTTAAAGAAAATGGGTGTGGAACAGGTGGCGTTGTCGGTTACGGAAGACGAAGACCACTACACCATTTTGCTGGAAGGGGACGACTTGGGTTTCATCATCGGTCGTCGCGGCGACACGCTGGATGCGTTGCAGTACCTCACCAGTTTGGTGGCCAACAAAGTGGGCGGTTCCTATCACCGTATTTCCATCAACATCGGAAACTATCGCGAAAAGCGTGAAAAAACCTTGTCCGGGTTGGCACGCAAAGCAGCTATTCAGGCAACAAGAACCGGCCGCAGCACATCGTTGGAACCCATGAATCCCTATGAGCGTCGCATTATTCACACCGCGGTGCATAAAGTGGAAGGGGCCACTTCGTATAGCGTGGGCAGCGATCCGAACCGCCATGTGGTGATTGCCCCGGCAGACGAAAACGCCGCCGATAACCGGCCCGCCCGTTCCCGCCAGCGCACAGGTCGCGGCAAAGACGGCGATCGCCGTCCGTCACGCGGGGAAGGCCGGTTTGACAGCACTGCCGAACGGCCGGTACGCGAAGTTCGCCAATTTGTGTCTCGCACCAACCCGGTGAACATGGCCGAAGATTACGCGCCGCCGGAGCGCACACAATCCGAAACAGAAAACAAAGCCACCCTGTACGGGCGTATTGATCTGTGAGTTAAAAACCGTGCCTGCCTTTGTGCCGGCACGGTTTTTAATATTAATCAATTCTTTCAAGAGTTGCGGGCCAAACCACCATGGACAATGAAGGTTGCAAAAAAATCATGGTTGAAAAGCTGTTGAGACTGTAACAAAACCAAAAAGTGCCCCTGCACACCGCACAAGCGAGGTGGCAGAGACACTTTTCGGTTTTCTTAGGCGTGCAGGCAATCGGCCAACACGGCGAATTGAGGCAGAGTTAATTCTTCGGCGCGCGCGGTGGGCAACAGGTGCGCCGTTTCCAACGCGGCACCCACGGCGGCTTTGTCGTAGCCGGCGGCACTCAGTGCATTGAGAAGGGTTTTGCGGCGTTGATTGAACGCGGCGCGAATGATGCGAAACAGAGCCGTTTCGTCGGCAACTTGGCAAGGAGGGGTATTGCGCAAAGACAGGCGGATAACACTGCTGTCCACCTTGGGTGCCGGCATGAAACTGCCGCGGGATACCGAAAACAAAATTTCGGCCTGTGCGTAGTATTGTACGGCCAGGGTAACGGCACCGCATTCGCGCGTTCCCTGCCTGGCACAAAGGCGCTGGGCCGCTTCTTTTTGCACCAGCACCGTGAGGCAGTGGAGCGGTAACCGGCTTTCCAATAATCCCATGATGATGGGAGAAGTGATGTAGTACGGCAAGTTGGCGCACACCACCACCGGCAGGCCGGCGGCTTGTTCTTCCAGCAAAGCGCGAATATCCAGTTTCAAAACATCGCCGTGAACAACCGTGACATTGGGGCAGTCCTCCAGCGTTTCGGCCAAAACCGGAAGTAGCCGTGTGTCCAGTTCGATGCTGATGACTTTGGCAGCCACGCGGGCCAGTTCCCGTGTGAGGACGCCCAAACCGGGGCCGATTTCCAGCACAGCGAAAGAACCGTTTGGCAGTCCCGGATGACAGTGCTCGGCCATGCGCGGACATACCGATGGATTGATTAGAAAATTTTGCCCCAGCGCTTTGGAAAACGAAAACCCGTGCCGTGTGAGAATATCGCGAATGACGGACATATCCGTTAGTTTCACAAGGAAACCTCCTTCTTTGCAGAGCCGAACGGCGCCGCGGTGTGCCACTGAAAAGCGGGTTGGTACAGGGCACTAGTATACCTTGTTTTTCTGAATTTTTCAAGGGACAAGGCGGTGGTGAAACCGCCGGTAATGAAAAAAGACAAATTGTGCCCAAAAACAGCCAAAATGTGAAAATCTATGTGGAAATTGTGAGGAATTCCGGGCGAAAAATGCAAAAGCAAAGAGTAAGGCTGAGTTTTCCACCAAATTGTTCACTTTTCCACAATAAAAATGGTGGAAAAGTGGCCGAGAAAACGGTTGCTCAATGAACAAAAAAGAGGTATAATAGCAAGCGGGAATTTTAAAAAGAAGGAACACAGGTATGAAATTTTGTGCAGGAGACTATCAGGTAGCGGTTATCGGCGCCGGGCATGCAGGCATAGAAGCGGCGTTGGCAGCCGCGCGCCTTGGCTGCAAAACGGTGGTTTTCACAATCAATTTGGATGCGGTTGGCAACATGCCCTGCAATCCGTCAATCGGCGGAACGGCAAAGGGGCACTTAGTGCGCGAAATCGATGCAATGGGCGGCGAAATGGGTAAAGCGGCCGATGCCACTTTTTTGCAATCGCGTATGCTCAACCGCGGCAAAGGGCCGGCAGTACATTCGTTGCGTGCGCAAATCGACCGGCGCGCCTACGGTGCCTATATGAAGCATGCCTTGGAAACCACGGCGGGGCTGGATTTGCGGCAGGCGGAAATCACGGCTGTTGAACGGCAAAACAATCGCTGGGTGCTCACCACGCGGCTGGAAGAACAGTACACGGCCGAAGCGGTGGTGTTGGCCACCGGCACCTATTTGCACGGGCGTATTTTCATTGGCGATGTTTCCTACGACGGCGGGCCGGACGGGCTGTTTCCCGCTTCACAGCTCACACAATCGTTGGTGGAGCAGGGCATGGTTCTTCGCCGGTTTAAAACCGGTACACCGGCCAGGGTGTTGCGTTCCAGCATTGATTTTTCCAAAACCGAGCGGCAACCGGGGGACGAACCGGTGGTTCCGTTTTCGTTTGAAACCGGCGGCGTTTTGGAAAATCAGGTGGATTGTCACATCACTTGGACAACGGCGGAAACCAAGCGTGTTATTTTGGAAAATCTCCACCGTTCGCCGCTGTATGGTGGAAAAATACACGGCGTGGGGCCGCGGTATTGCCCCAGCATCGAAGACAAAATTGTGCGCTTTGCGGATAAAGAACGGCACCAGGTGTTTATTGAACCCTGCGGGCTGAACACAGACGAAATGTATTTGCAGGGATTGTCGTCCTCGCTGCCGGTGGATGTGCAACTGCAATTTTTGCACACCATTCCGGGGTTGGAACATGTCAGTGTTATGCGCCCGGCCTATGCCATTGAATACGATTGCTGTGACCCGATACAGCTCACAGCTTCTTTGGAGTTTAAAGCCTTTTCGGGGCTGTACGGTGCCGGGCAGTTCAACGGAAGTTCCGGCTACGAAGAAGCGGCGGCACAGGGGCTGGTGGCCGGTATCAATGCAGCGCAAAAAGTACTTGGTAAAGCACCGCTGATGTTGGATCGGGCATCGGGCTATATCGGTACATTGATTGACGATTTGGTAACCAAAGGATGCGCCGACCCCTACCGTATGATGACATCCCGTTCGGAATACCGGTTGGTGTTGCGGCAAGACAATGCCGATGAACGGTTAACACCGTTTGGCCGCGAGGTGGGATTGGTGGACGATACCCGTTGGCAGCATTTTTGCAACCGACAAAGCCAAAAAGCGGCCGAGCGTGAGCGGTTGCGCCACACGGTGCTGTCGCCGACGGCAGCGCTGAACGCGGTGCTGGAACAACACGGAACCACTCCGGTGGCCACCGGTATTCGGCTGGAAGATTTGTTGCGCCGCCCGCAAATCACCTATGATACCCTCAAAGAATTGGGTGCCGACAATCCGCTGCTGGACCCGCTGGTGCGTGAGCAGGTGGAAGTCGAAGTGAAATACGAAGGCTATGTGCGGCGCCAGCAAGCCGATATTGAAGAGATGCGGCGGTTGGAAAACCGAATTCTTCCCGACACGGTGGACTATACCACAATTTCCGGCTTGCGATTGGAAGCACAGGAAAAGTTGCAGCGTGTACGCCCGCGCAGTATCGGCCAGGCATCACGCATCAGCGGAGTCAGTCCGGCCGATGTGTCGGTGCTGATTGTTTGGTTGACAAGCAAGGGGGAAACAGGGCATGATTAACCAAGAACTGCTAACACAGTTGGCCGGTGAATACGGCGTGACCCTCACCGCCGCGATGCTGGAAGCATTGGACAGGTATGCCGAACTGCTGGTGGAATGGAACCAAAAAATGAATCTGACAGCCATCACCGATGCGCAGGGAATCACCGTGAAACACTTTGCCGACTGTTTAACCGCCGTGCCGTATTTGCCCAAACAAACCGGAATTTCTTTGATTGATGTGGGAACGGGTGCCGGCTTTCCCGGTATTCCGCTGGCGATTGTGCGGCCGGATATCCGGTTAACCTTGCTGGACAGCCTGAACAAACGGGTTCGGTTTTTGAACGAGGTTTGCGGCCGATTGTCCCTTTCGGCGCAGTGTATTCACGCCCGTGCCGAAGAAGGCGGGCGCTTGCCCGAATTGCGCGAACAGTTTGATGTGGCCACCGCGCGCGCGGTGGCACCGTTGCCGGTGCTGTTGGAGTATTGCCTGCCGTTTGTGAAAGTGGGCGGGCACTTTTTGGCCATGAAAGGGCCGGACAGCGACGCCGAGCACGCGGCATCGGCCACCGCTCTTTCCCGCTTGGGCGGGAAAACGCAAGCGGTGCACAAATTGCTGTTGCCGAAAAACGAACACGAGGGGCTGGAAAATATGGAGCGACGGGTGTTTGTGTTTGCCAAAGCGCACGAAACACCGTGCTCCTACCCGCGTGCCTCTGCCAAAATTGCCAAAGCCCCGCTTTGAAAAGGAGGCAACCATGAAAAAAGAACAGTTAGACCGCATCAGCGAACTCACGCGGCTATCCCGTGAACGGCCCTTAACACCCGAAGAGCAAGCCGAAAGGCAGCAACTGCGGACGGCGTATCTTGCCGCTATTCGGGCCGATGTAACGGCAACGCTGAACGCTGTTTCGGTGAAAGAATCGGACGGCACCGTGCATGCTCTCAAATCCAAAAAAAGAACGCCTTATTCCTAAAAAAGAAAAGCCGCTGTGCAGCTGCACAGCGGCTTCTTTGCTGAGTTGTCAGGAGAACGAAAGATCACTTGCCAGGGTTTTGTCGGTTAAGAACATGTAAGTTTTGCCGGTGGCAAACACGGCGGGTGAACCATCGGCTTCGGTGAAGCTCAGGCTGTCTTCCGTGCGATTGAATTTGATTTCGCGGGCCGTACCGTTGGAAATGAGATAGCCGGTGCCTTCTCCGGTGCGGAAATTATACCATGTTTTCTCGGTGTTTTTGTTTTCCACATACTTTTCCGCATAGAGAATCAGCACATTGGAAACCTGAATTTGATTGCCTTCTTGCGATTTGTGAGGAGTGCAGGAAGACGCTTTGCCGATGTTTTTGCCATACAGGCCGGTGGCTTCGTCATAGATGAAAGTAACGGTTGTACTGGCAGTGGATTTCAGTTGCACTTTATTGGCAACGGTATCGCCGGCCTTTTCACCGAAGGTGAAGGGCGTTTTTTTGGTGGCGTTGAGGGAATACTTGGAAGCGCTGATTTTATCCGACAGTTGCTGACCGCCGGTGATCAGGTTATTCCAGCTGACATTGGCATGGGAAGTTAAGTAGGAATCTCTCCACAGGGTTTTGCTGTCGGTGTTGGTGATGCGATCAAAGCCGGACATGCTCTCCATTTTTTGCCGCACATAGGTGGTGGCACCGGAATACACATACACACAGCCCAGCGCATTGGCAGTGGCGATAAACGGGGTGCGCGCGCTGCGAACCGGGCCGAATTTTTCCGGAACGCGGTTGGCGCTGGCAAAAATGGCCATGATACGCGGAACAGCGCCTTCGGCTTCGGTTTCCATGTACATATCGGGCTTGTCAATGCCATACTGATTGCCGATGATACCCTTTTCGTTTGTGACCATGATAGCCACCGGACGGTTGCTGTCGCCGGTCATGTCTTCTTCGCCGGTGAAGGCGTTAAGAGAAGTCATGGGAATTGTGGGTGCGGTGGTGGTGCCGGTTGTGGGTGCGGTGGTGGTGGCGCCGGAATTTCCTTTGGCCGTGCAAGCGCTCAGACAAACGACAAGAGCCAAAACCAGTACCAGGGATAACATGCGTTTCATAGGTATCATTCCTCGCTTTATAAAAATTACAATCCCAGTATACACCTGTTTTCAGAAAAAAACAATATTTTGTTTAAAAAAGTGGAAGGAAGGATTTGCCGGATTGATTGACAAGAAATGGCGGGTGCTATATAATAACTAAAAAGGT
>CAYMDU010000020.1:0-23538 GCA_964389495.1 uncultured Eubacteriales bacterium | reverse complement strand
GGATATTTCTTCCCAACCGGCGATCATACGCAGGGTGGTTGACTTACCGCAACCGGAAGGACCAACCAAAATGATGAATTCTTTGTCTTTGATTTCCAGGTTGAAATCGGAAACCGCAACAACACCGCCGGGGTATTTTTTATAGATGTTTTTCAGGGATAAGCTTGCCATTTGATGACCTCCATCTTCTTTTCTCGGATGCTTGGCATAACCACAGAACATCACAATTTACTATGCTTCCTTATTTTAACAGATATTTTCGGTTTTTACTAGTCCCATAATGCACAAACTTTTTCCCACCGGATTGTTGCTATTCCACAAAATTCAAGGCATTCGCCAGCTCTTGATATTCCCGCGCCGTTAGCGGGCGCGCTTGGCCTTCGGGCAACTCGGCATCCAACTCCAACGGCCCCATCGACAGGCGTTTGAGCCACATCACGCCGCGATCCACCGTGCCGAACATCCGCTTGATTTGATGATAGCGCCCTTCGGTGATGGCAATTTCCACCAGCGGTTGTTCGCCTTCTTCCCGCACCGACAACCGTGCCGGGCGGCACGGTGTTCCGTCGGCCAGCACCACACCCTGTGCAAAAGCGCGGCAATGCTCCGGTGTTAGGGGGCCGTCCAACCGTGCCAAATAGCGTTTAACAATCTCTTTTTTCGGCGCCAACAAACGGTGAGCAAACTCCCCGTTGTCGGTCAGCAGCACCAATCCCACCGTATCCTTGTCCAGCCGGCCGGCAGGAAACAATCCTTTGCGCCGCAATTCCGGCGGCAACAAATCCAGCACCGTTTGGACGCGCGGGTCACGCGACACACACAAAATCCCCGCCGGCTTGTTGAGCATCAAATACACAAAGCGCCGATAGACCAGCGGTTTTCCCGCCACCGTAACCGCACACGATTCTTCGATTTTGCAAGCAGGATCGCGGCAAATTGTCCCCTCCACAGCAACTTGGCCGGAACGAATCAAGCGTGCTGCTTCGCTGCGGCTGCCGGTTCCCTGTGAGGCAATCCATTTGTCCAATCGCTGTACCATGCTGTTTTCTACTCCTGTCTGTTTATCAACGCTTCCTGCGGCTTGTCGGCATCGGCCGGCGTGATATCCCCGGCAATCACGCGATAGCGATACACATAAAGATGCGCTGTCACTTGGCCGGCTGTTTGCGCATTGGTAACCGTGTAGGTATATAACTTCACGCGCTTCCCGGCATACCGCAACAAACTCAGCCCTGCCGATTTCTGCAACGATTCATAGGCTGTCAGTTTCTCATCCGGGTCGTCCGGCAAGCGCACTTCCTGCACGGTTTCTTCCGCCACCTGATACCCCAAGCTGTTTAACAGCTCCTCCCGTTCTTCGGCCGACGACACCCGCCAGTCCACCGCTTTTCCGGCAGTGGCACGGCTGCCGCCCGGCTGTGAAACGGCAACAATAACCGCGGCCAGCACGGCCAGCACACCTGTCAGTCCCCATGCCAAACGCTTGCGATCGGTCTTTACGGAAAAAACAAACAAAGCACTCACATCCTGTTTTGGTATTTGGTAACAGTATATGTGAGGCGCTGCTTGGATATTACAGGCAAATCAGGTCTTTGGGTGAATGAGTCAAATTGCGGCAACCGTCTTTGGTGATCAGCACCATGTCTTCAATGCGAACACCGCATTCTCCGGCAATGTAAATACCGGGTTCCACCGTTACCACTTCCCCCTCTTGCAGCAACGCTTCGCCCGCGCCGGGCGAAAGGCTGGGCTGTTCGTGAATTTCCACACCCACGCCGTGCCCGGTTCCGTGGCCAAAGCAATCGCCGTAGCCGGCGCTTTCAATCAAGCGGCGCGCTGCCGCATCGCCTTTCACACACGGCAATCCGGCACGCAGCACTCCCAGTGCCGCCAGTTGCGCATTCAGCACGGTGTTGTATACTTCGCGTTTTTTATCGCTCACCGTGCCCACGGCCACCGTGCGCGTCATATCCGAATGATAGCCGTCCACCACCGCGCCAAAATCCATGGTGACAAAATCGCCGCGTTTAATCGGTTTGTCTGTGGGAATTCCGTGCGGCAACGATCCGTTGGCGCCCGACACCACAATAAAGTCAAACGCCACCCGTTGAGCACCCTGCTTTCGCACATACATTTCCAATTCCAAAGCCACTTCGCGCTCGGTAACGCCTTCGCGGATATAGCCGAGAATGTGCTCAAATCCGGCTTCGGCCAAGGCCTGCGCCTGTTCTATGCGCCGCACTTCGTCTTGGCTTTTCACGGCGCGCATCCGGCCCAGCATTTTGTCGAGGGCATCGCTGTCCGACACGGTGATATCCGACAAGGCCGCACGCAACCGCACAGCATCCGACAACGGGGTTTGCTCGGTTTCAATCAGCAAGGTGGAAACCGCATGCTTGGCCAACAACTCCGGCAACGCTTTTGACAACTTCCGAATTTGCACACACTCGGCCCCGCGCACGGTTTGCTGTGCCAATTCCGTATATCGGAAATCCGTTAAAAAATAGGCAGCCTGCTTGGTGATCAACAGCCAACTGTCGCCGGAAGGGAAGCCGGCTAAATAGCACAAATGATGCGGTGCGTTAATCAACGCGGCGGTGTTGCTCGGCAGCCACTGAGCCACCGACTCCAAACGGGAAGTACTCATCCAATCGCTCCTTCATACAACTCTTTTAATGTCACGGCATCTTCTGCCTGCGTGCCGTCCGATTCGCAAATAACAGTCGGGCACAGGTTTCGCTCCCGAATCAACGCCATCAGCGGCGCCGGTTCCGGCCCATACTGTTTGTCGGCAAAGGTCAGATGCTTTTTTTCTCCGCCTTGGGTATATTCAATCTTGGAAAAATGGGCGTGGAACGACGCGCCGCGTTCGGCACCCAATTCGGTGTGCAGGCGGTCCAACACGGCGGCAAACGCTTCGCGTGAATTCAACCCGCCCTGCGTGCGGCTGTTTAAATGGCCAAAATCCACGCACGGCAAAAAGCGCTCGTCCACACGGCAAAACAGCAACACTTCGTCGAGATCGCCGAGTTGATTGATTTTCCCCATGGTTTCCGGGCAAATGTGCACTTGCGACAATCCTTCGTTGTCCAACGCTTCCTGTGCGCGGCGCAATGTAACCGCCGCCAACTGCGCCGCATCGGCGCGTGACAAACCGCCCAAGCCGCCCGGATGCACCACAATGCGATTGCCACCCAGTTGAACAACGGCGCGGGCGCTTTCCAAAATGTACCGAACGGAATTGTCCCGCTTTTCCGGGTCGGCAGACGCCAACGAAATAAAGTACGGCGCGTGCAACGACACGGCAATCCCATGCTGTGCCGCCGCCAACCCGGTGGCCCGTGCCGTTGCTTCCGACACACGCACCCCCCGGCCGCATTGGTATTCATAGGCTGTCAGCCCCAGCGACTGCAACCACGCCGGTGCTTCCTGCGTGGCTTTCAACCCGGCCGCATAAAACAAATTGCCGTTGCCGGCCGGCCCGAATTTGGGTGTCATACCGATTCCTCCTGTTCACGAAGCCGGCGGCGAATCGGCTGTTCCCAGCGACGCCGCAACTGCAAAAACGGTTTTCCCGTTTCCTTTTGAATGGGGTCAAGCAAAATGCAGGGCACACCACCCAAGTTGGCTCCCAGCACATCGGTAAACACCTGGTCGCCCACCGCCGCGCACTGTGTTCGTTTTAAATTCAAACGGTGAACCGCCCGCCAAAATCCAAGCGGCGACGGCTTGCACGACAGCGAAATGTGCCGCAATCCCACCTTGTCGGCAAACGGCGCCACCCGCCATTCCCAGGAATTGGACACAATCGTCAGGGCAATGCCCGCTTCGCGCATCGTGTTGAGCCACGCTTCGATTTCCGGTGCCAAATGCTGGCTTCCGTGCGTGGTTAATGTGTTGTCCACATCCAGCAACAATCCCTGCACGCCCAGCTGCTTTAAATCTCGCAATGTGATGTCGGTTATCCGGTGCCGATACAACGACGGATATAACAACGCCATGGAATGCTCCTTTCGCATGAAAACAAAAAACGGGCGCCGAACGCCCGTTTTTTGATTATTTGAACTTTCTCTTACGAGCAGCCTCGGACTTCTTCTTGCGACGCACGGAAGGCTTCTCATAATGCTCCCGCTTGCGCACTTCGGCGAGGACACCGGAGCGAGCGCAGGATTTCTTCCAACGGCGCAGCGCGCTGTCCAGAGATTCGTTCTCTTTGACTTTGACCTCTGACATTCTTATTCCCTCCCTCCGCCTGATAGCAGGGGTTTTCGTTTCGTATATTCACAACGATACTAATTGAGTATACACCAGAACGGCGTTCTCGTCAAGCCCTTTTGCAAAATTTTCTCACAACGGTTTCACAACCAAGTTCACCAGCTTGCGCGGAATGTACAATTCCTTCACCAGTTGTTTTCCTTCCAGTTCCGGAGCCACCCGCTCCTGCTGCTTGGCGATTGCCAACACCGTTTCCGCCGGGTCATCGGCACCAACCGCCATACGCGCCCGAATTTTACCGTTCACCTGCACGGCAATTTCCACGGTATCGTCCACGCATTTTGCCGGATCGAAAACCGGCCACGGTGCATAGGCCAAGGTTTCACGATTGCCCAGCATTTCCCAAAGTTCCTCGGTCATGTGCGGGGCAAACGGATTGAGCAACTGAACCAGCACAGCATATTCGGCCCGGTTCGCGCCGCCGTGCGCGTTGAATTCATTGAGCAACGCCATCATGGCCGCAATGGCCGTGTTGAATTTCAGGCTTTCAATGTCGTCGCTCACCTTGCGAATGGTTTTGTGAATGGCTCCTTCCAATTCGGCGCGAACGGCCGTGCCTTCCAACAAATTGTCAGACAAAGCCCACACGCGCTCCAAAAAGCGACGGGCACCGCGAATGCTGTCGCTCGACCACGGCGCAGCCTTTTCAAAGTCCCCGATAAACATTTCATACACGCGCAACGTATCGGCCCCGAACTCGTTCACGATATCGTCGGGGTTCACCACATTGCCGCGGGATTTGGACATCTTTTCGCCGTTCTCGCCCAAAATCATGCCGTGGCTGGTGCGCTTGGCATACGGTTCCGGCGTGGGCACCACACCGATATCATACAAAAACTTATGCCAAAACCGGCTATACAGCAAATGCAAGATGGTGTGCTCCATGCCGCCGGTATAGCAGTTCACCTGCATCCAATAGGCCAGCGCTTCTTTTGACGCCAACGCCTGATCGTTGTGCGGATCGCAATACCGCAGGAAATACCACGACGACCCAGCCCATTGCGGCATGGTGTCGGTTTCCCGTTTGGCCGGCGCGCCGCACTGCGGGCAAGTGGTGTTCACCCACTCATCCATTGCCGCCAGGGGCGATTCGCCGTTATCCGTGGGTTCATAACTGTTCACACGCGGCAAACGAACAGGCAACTGCTCTTCCGGAACGGCCACCTGCCCGCAATGCGGACAGTGCACAATCGGAATCGGTTCTCCCCAATACCGCTGCCTGGAAAACACCCAGTCACGCAGTTTGTAGTTCACCTTCGGCTCGCCGATACCCTTGTCTTTGAGATACTCAATAATGGCCGTTTTGGCTTCTTCCACCGTTTTTCCGTTTAGGAATCCGGAATTCACCATAATGCCTGTGGCGCAATCGGTAAAAGCCTCCTGTTCCACATGGCCGCCCTGCACCACTTCCACAATGGGCAAATCGAATGCGCGGGCAAATTCCCAGTCGCGGGTATCGTGTGCCGGCACAGCCATAATTGCGCCGGTGCCGTAGGACACCAATACATAATCGGAAATGAAAATCGGAATTTCCTTTTCATTCACCGGGTTGATAGCCCGCACGCCTTGCAAGCAAACACCGGTTTTGTCTTTGGCAACCTCGGTGCGTTCAAAATCGGATTTGCGCGCAGCCGCCTGCTGATACGCCGTTACTTCCTCGGCGTTTTTCAGCACACCGGTTTCCAGCCAGGTGTGAATCAACGGATGCTCCGGCGAAATCACCATGTAGGTGGCGCCGAACAGCGTGTCGGGGCGTGTTGTGTAGATTTCCACCGGGTCCCCTGCCGTGGTGGAAAAAGTCACTTGCGCACCGGTGGAACGCCCAATCCAGTTGATTTGCTGGGCGCGTACCCGGTCGGGGTAATCCACCAGCTGCAAATCGTCAATCAAGCGCTGTGCATACGCTGTGATTTTCAGCATCCATTGGCTTTTCACCTTGTGAACAACTTCACCGCCGCAACGCTCGCACACACCGCCGACAACTTCTTCGTTGGCCAGCACGCACTTGCAAGAGGTGCACCAGTTCACGGCCATCTCTTTTTTATAGGCCAATCCTTTTTTGAACAGCTGCAAAAATATCCACTGTGTCCATTTGTAGTAGTCCGGATCGGTGGTGTTGATTTCGCGTGTCCAATCAAAAGACAATCCCAGCCCTTGCAACTGCGCTTTAAAGCGCGCCACATTGTTTTCCGTGACCAGTTCGGGATGAATGTGGTTTTTAATGGCAAAATTTTCGGTGGGAAGACCAAACGCATCCCATCCCATCGGGTAGAGCACATTGTATCCCTGCATCCGGCGTTTACGCGCCACCACATCCAGCGCCGTGTAGGAACGCGGATGCCCCACATGCAAGCCCTGCCCGGACGGATACGGAAATTCCACCAGCGCAAAATACGCCGGCTTGCTATGGTCATCGGAAGCGGCAAATGTGTTTTCCGCTTCCCACTTGGCCTGCCATTTCTTTTCAATCGCGGCCGAATCAAATTTTTTCATTGTTTTCACCCTCCAAAAACTCTGCCGTATCCAAAACGCCGGCATCCTGCCACAAGCGTTCCAAATCATAAAAAGTGCGTGCCGTATTCAAAAACACATGAACCACCACACTGCCATAATCCAGCAAAGCCCACTGTGCGGTGGCATACCCTTCGGTGCGCAATGCCTGCACACCTTGGCGTGCCAGCGCTTCCTCCACATAGTCTGTCAGGGCCTTCACCTGCGTTGTACTGGTGCCGGAAGCAATAATAAACCGATCGGCCAACGAGGTGATGCCGCTCACATCCAACACGCGAATATCCTGCGCTTTGTGGCTGTCCAGTGTTGCCACAATCGCGGCTGTTGTTTCTTGTTCTGTCATGGCCATGTTATTCTTTCACCTTGGTTGTTGAGGTTGTTGCAGCAGCATCGGTTGTTGTGGTACTATCCGACGGTGTCTGCGCCAAACCGGACTGTGTAACGGCAATATCCGAAAGCGTTTGCCGATGCGTATCCGCGCTTTTCCCGGAAGCAAGCTCTGTCACCTGCAAATCCGCTTCGGTGGCCACATTGTCATACGGATGAAAATCCGCATTCAGCGTCTCCACCAATTCGGCGCGATGCACGCTATAATACGAATTGGAATTAAATGCCGTGACTTCGCCCGGCAAAATCTGCGCCGTCATGCGATCGGCCGATACTTTTTTCAAGCTCATCACAAGCTCCACCGTTTCGGCCGTGGAGAAATTCGTGCGAATCGGTGTGGACCCTTTTAGAAGCGGTGCCAACGATTCGGTATTCAACTGATCTTCGCTTTGCGCGCACAAGCGCTGGAACAAAGCCAAAAACACCTTGCGTTGCCGCACCAAACACGCCAAATCGCCTTCAACGCCTTTGTCGCGCTTCACGGCATAGGCCAGGGCACCGGCTCCGTCTAAGGTTTTCACGCCCTTGCCGTATTTGATGCCGCCCAATTCCATGGCCGATTCCAAATCCACATCCACGCCGCCGAGCAAATCCACCAGTTTCACAAAGCAGTTTTGCGACAGGAAGAAATACCCGTCCACCGGCAATGAATACTGTTCATTGAAAATCGATACCACATTGTACCATTGCGAACCTTTTTTCTGTGTGACTGTGTGACCGGCCGCTTTGTGGTCTTCAATCTCCGCTTTGTAAATGCGGCGGCCTTCAAATTCACACCAATCCAGCGGTGCCGGATTGCCCCATACATCGCCGGCCTTTTTCGCTGCCCACAAATCGCTGTCGCCCAAATAGGTGTCCCGCGGGATTTCCAAAATATTGAGCGTGTTTTTCTTTTTGTCGTGACACACAATCGTGAGCCGTTCGGTTGTGCCGGCCTGCTCGTCTTCGCCAAGCAAAGCCACCACATAATACGACACCTTGTTTTGCAGAGCTTCCGGTGTGGTATCAAAAACATTCACCGTGGATTCGCTTTTATCTTGCTTTTGCGACTGTGCATTCAGCATTTTGGATAGCACCACGCCGAAAACGGCAATCAAGACAAAAAACACCAACACCGTGATGGTGAGAATACGCCCCGCCTTGCCTTTTTTCTTGCCGACGGTTTTGCTTCGGTTATCTTTTGCCATGAACTCCACCCAGCCTCTCTTGATATTCGCGGTAGCACGCCAATGTGTCCGGATGCACCGGCAATCCGCGTTCTTCCAAATCGTGAATGGTATATTCCAGCGCATACCGCATGGCGGCGTCGCGGTCGGTTTCTGCCAAGCCGCGCAGCACCTCCACATCCGGGTAATCGCGGTCGGCCGAAGTGAAATCTGCCAAATACAGCACAATTTCCAACAGGCTCATGCCGGCCCGCCCTGTGGTGTGGTAGCGAATCGGTTGCAAAATATCCGCATCGTCTATGCCCAGAATATGTTGCAAAAACACCGCGCCGGCGTGGGCATGCCACAATTTCGGCGCCTGCTGTTCCACAACATCTAACAGTATATCAAAATCTTTGAAAATTTGCAACTGGGAATCCGCATCGGTATCCTTCAAAATATCATGCAACAGTCCGGCCGTTCGCGCTTTTTGAGCATCGGCTCCGTAAAGCTGTGCCAAATGTTCGGCCTGATCGGCCACAGCCAAGGAATGGCGAAACCGTTTTGGCGTTAATCGCCCACGCAATATTTCCACATATTGCTCCTCGGGATTGCGGTACACCCGTTGTGTCGTGTAGAGTTGCCGTTGCTCAATATAGGCCGCCACCGCCGGCGGCACCAAGTCCGTCAGCGGTTTCCCGGCACGGGCACAACGGCGAATATCGGTTGACGACACCGCCGGCGTTTTCACATCTTCCACCAAGCAACGCGCCCCCTGGGCTGTCAATTCCAAGGCATAGGTTTGCAGTGCTTCGGCATCGATTTCGTCGCGCGGAACCGTGCATAATGTGGCCAATGCCGCAATCTCCGGGAACCGGTGCCAGCTTCCCAGCGTTTGAAACATATCGGCACCTACCAGCAAAAACAATTCCGCATCGGGAAACCGGCGGTGCATTTCTTCCAATGTGAGCACCGTAAAACTGGCGCCACGCCGATTGATTTCCAGCTCCGAAACCGTCAGTTCCGAATACGGCGCACACGCCAATCGGCACATTTCCAGCCGATCCACAGCCGGTGCCATATCCACTTTGATTTTATGAGGCGGCACAAAGGTGGGCATCAGTATCACTTGATCCAACCGCAGCCGCGATGCCAGTTCCCGTGCCATCACCAAGTGCCCGTTATGAATGGGGTCAAAGGTGCCGCCAAACAGCGCCACCCGCCGCCCCTTACCGCCGCTCACCGTGCGCGGGGCAGCACAATTTTCGGCTCCTCCGGCGCCGGCCGGTACAGCACGAATGTTCTGCCAATCACTTGCACCACAGCGGCACCGGTGGCCGCCGCCAATTCTTCGGCCGCTTCGCGCGCAGAAGCCGGTGCGGTTTCCAGCACTTTGCCTTTAATCAGTTCTCGCGCGGTTAGCGCATCTTCGGCCTGCTTCACAAGGGTGTCGGACATACCGCCCTTTCCCACATGAAGGATGGCTTCCAGCGGATTGGCCATAGCCCGCAAGTAGGCGCGTTGTTTACTGGTCATTCTTCTCACCTATTCTCTCTTGCAATGCCCGGCGGAACGCACGCAAAGCGTTTCCGCGATGGCTTATTGCATCTTTTTCTTCGTTTGTTAATTCGGCCGCCATTTTGTCCGACGACACAAGAAACAGCGGATCATATCCAAATCCGCGATTGCCCCGTTCTTCGGTGCCGATGGTTCCGTACAAAGTTCCTTCCGCTGTCAGCGGATTGTCGTCGCCGGGAAAAACACAACAAACGGCGCATACATAGTGGGCACCGCGCCGATCTGCCGGCACGCCTTCCAACTCCCGCAACAATTTCCGGTTGCGGTCAGCATCGGTGGCGTTTTCGCCGCCATAGCGCGCCGAATACACGCCCGGCCTTCCGCCGAGAGCATCCACAACCAAGCCGGAATCGTCGGCAATCGCCGGTAATCCCGTGGCAGCACAGGCAGAGGCCGCCTTTAAATAGGCATTGTCGGCAAAGGTTGCTCCCGTTTCCTCCACTTCGGGCAATGTCACTCCCAAATCCCGGTCGGTCACCGCTTCCACACCCAGCGGTGCCAAAATGCGGGACAGCTCTTTCAACTTTTCCTGATTGTGCGTAGCAATCACATAGCGCATGCGGTTCACTCTCCAAACAATCCGTCGGCAAAAGCCGTTGCATCAAAAGGTTGAAGGTCGTCTATTCCTTCACCGACACCGATGAATTTTACCGGCACACCCAATTCTTCACGAATGGTCAGCACCACGCCGCCGCGTGCCGTACCGTCCAATTTGGTTAGCACAATGCCGGTGATTCCGGCCACTTCGCGGAACTCGCGTGCTTGGTTCACGGCATTTTGCCCGGTGGTGGCATCCACCACAAGCAACACTTCCACATCGGCATCCGGCAACTCCCGGTCGATAATGCGCCGCATTTTATGCAGCTCATCCATCAAATTTTTCTTGTTGTGCAATCGCCCTGCCGTATCGCAAATCACCACATCGGCGCCGCGCGCCTTGGCGGCAGACAGAGTATCAAACACCACGGCCGCCGGATCGGCACCCTGCCCGTGCCGCACAATGTCCACGCCGGCACGGTCGGCCCAAATTTCCAGTTGCTCAATGGCCGCTGCGCGGAAAGTATCGGCCGCGCCCAGCACCACTTGCTTTCCCTGTGCTTTCAGTTGCGCTGCCAATTTGCCAATGGTGGTGGTTTTGCCCACGCCGTTCACGCCAATAACCAGCACCACCGACGGTTTGGTGTTCAGCACCAATTCCTGGCCGCCTTCCAGCATGGTTGCCACCGTTTCCCGCAACAGGCCGCGAATTTCGGCCGGGTCGGTAATGCCCCGTTCGCGCACCAATTCGCGCAACTTGGCCCCAATCGCCTGGGCAGTAACCACACCCACATCGCCGGTGATCAATATTTCTTCCAGTTCTTCAAACAGTTCTTCGTCTATGCGGGTGAATGCGTGCAACATGCTGTTAACGGTGCCCATCAGCGATTCTCGCGTTTTTCGCAAGCCTTCGCCCAGTTTGCCAAAAAAGCCCATAGCAATCTCCTTTCATCAGGTGGGGGTATTTCCGGTAATTCCCAGTTTGGCTTCCACCTCGCTGGCACGAAGCTCCAACAGCTTGGAAATACCCTGTTCCTGCATGGTCACACCATACAGCACATCAGCTTCTTCCATGGTGCCGCGCCGGTGCGTGATAACAATGAATTGCGTTTTGTTGCACATCCGGCGCAAATACTGCGCATACCGATCCACATTAACATCGTCCAATGCCGCTTCCACTTCGTCCAGCATGCAGAACGGCGACGGCGTTACTTTGAGAATGGCAAACAACAATGCCGTTGCCACCAAGGCTTTTTCGCCGCCGGACAACGCATCCATATTCAAAATCACCTTGCCGGGCGGTTGTGCGTGCATTTCAATGCCCGAACCGAGAATATCCTCCGGGTCGGTGAGCACCAATTCCGCTTTGCCGCCGCCGAAAAGATCGGCAAACACTTCTCCAAACTGCACATTGATTTGGCGGAACCGTTCCAAGAACATATCGCGCATTTGCACCGTTAGGTCGCTGATGAGTTTTAAAAGTTCGGCACGCGACACCTCAACATCTTGCACCTGCGTGTTCAAGAATTCATACCGCTCGCTCACCTCGCGGTATTCCTCAATCGCTTCCACATTCACGCTACCCAAAGCGCGGATTTTGTTTTTCAATTCCGCAAGGCGGCGAGTAGCCAAGCCCATGTCCTCAATTACCGCCGCCTTTTGCTCGGCTTCGCTCCGTGTCAGTTCGTATTCCTCATACAAACGCCGCAAAATATCGTCGGTTTCTTTTTGAGCGGCCGCGCATTTTTCTTCCAACCGCGCTACTTCACGCCCCAGCAGTTCGCGCTCTTCCAACTTTCCGCGGTTTTGCTGGCGAAGTGCCGTTTGCCTTGCTTCGTCGGCCAACCGCTTTTGCGCCAATTCTTTCATTGCGCCGTCGGTTGCTTTGGCCTGTTCCCGCAATCGGGATGCTTGTTCACGCAGCAATTCTTCTTGGGCTGTCAGTTCCCCGCTTCGTTGCCGCAGTTGCTCCATCTGCTGTTCCAGCTGCTCGCGCGCACCGTCTTGGTCGGCCTGCCGTGCCCGCAGTTCCGCAATGGCTGCGGAAATTCCTTCGATTTCCTTGTGATACCCCACAATGGCCAGTTTTTGCTCGCTCATGCGCTCGGCCAGTTGCTCCCGCTGCTCCGCCAGCTGCAAACGGCCGCCGGTTAATGTTTCCAACTCTTGTTCCAGCGTTTCTTTCTGCTGTGTCACCAACGCCGTTTGTTCCTCGGCCTCTTCCATGCTGCGGCGGCACTCATCGGCACGCTGATTTCGTTCCTGTATCTCGCGCGTGGCTGCATCCACCGCCGACGCACACGCTGCCAGCAACCCATCCAGGCGGGTACATTCACCTTCCACGCGAATACTGTCTTCCTGTGCGGTAATCAGTTCGCCCTGTGCTCCGGACAACTCCGCCTGCACCGCCGCCACTTCCTGTTGCATGGCTTTCAAGGCTTCGCGCGCTTTTTCTGCTTTTTCTGCCAACCGGGCTTGCTCTTTCTGCAAGCGTTCGATTTCACTGCGACGGGACAGCAATCCCGCTTCTTTCACATGAGAACCGCCTGCCAGCGAACCGCCGGCATTCACCACTTGGCCGTCCAGGGTGACAATGCGGAATTTGTAGCCGTATTTGCGTGCAATCACAACGGCATAATCCATATCTTCCACCACGGCCACACGCCCCAGCAAATAGCGGGCAATTCCTTCGTACTCCTTGTCGGAACGCACCAAATCCGATGCAATCCCCACAAACCCCGGCTCGTTTTCCAAACCGGTTTCCTGCAAACGGCTGCCTTTCATGGAGGCTATCGGCAAAAAGGTGGCTCGCCCGTTTTTGGTTTCTTTTAAATAGGCAATGCTGCGCTTGGCATCGTCTTCGCGTTCCACCACAATGTGTTGAGCGGCTCCGCCCAAGGCAGTTTCAATCGCCAAGGCGTGAACGCCGTCTGTCTGTATCAGCCGCGATACCGGCCCGCGAATACCCCGCAACTCGCCACGCGTTGCCTGCTTCACCACAATGCGAACGCTGTGCGAAAAGCCCTCCAAATTGCGCTCCATTTCCTCCAACAGGCGAATACGGCGCGCCGCTTCTTCTACATCCAGCCCTGTGCGATCGGCTTCTTGCCGTGCCGTTTCCAGCCGCGCGCGACGCGATGACAATCGCATCTCATATCCGCGCACCGCATTTTGCAACTGACCGACTGTGTCGGCCAATCGCTCATAGTCCTCGCGGCAGGCTTCACGCTCTTGACGCAACCGTTCGCGCTGCTCGGTTTGCTCGGCCAGTGTCACCGTCAGTTGTGACACACGCAAGGAAATTTCCGACAGCGACGACTCGCTTGTAACCGCGCGCACCCGAATATCCGATAACTGCGCCGCCAACGAAGCTGCCTGCCGGTTTAATTCTTCAATGCGCCCGGAAACTTTCTCGTTGCTTTGCAGCAGCGCTTCCCATTCTTCTGCCAAAGCAACTTGCAAGCGCTCTGCTTCGGCTATCTGCTCTTGCTTCCCCGCAATGTCCGCTTCCCGCTCTTTCACGGTGTCTTCCAGTTGCTGCGTATTCAGCACCGCCTGTTCACTTTCGCGATAAAGACGGTTTTTGTTTTCTTCGTTATGCTCCCGGTCGTTGCGAACCAAATCGGCATTGCCGTCGCAACGCATCGCCTCTTCTTCGTATCGGCTCATTTCGGAACGCATGGTTTCCAATTTGGCTTCCAGTGCGCGTGCCGATTCGGCCAGCGCTTCCAACTCGCGTTCGGTGTCCTCCATGGCTTCGCCGGCACTTTCATACTGTGTACGCGACAGTTCCAACCGCGAATCCAATTCTCGGAGCATTTCGCGGGAACGGTCAATGGTGTTCAGCCACACACCGATTTCCAAGCCCTTTTTTTCTTCCGCATAGGCCAAATATTTTTTGGCCTTTTCCGATTGTGTTTTCAAAGGCCCCACGCGCTCTTCCAGCTCTTGCAAAATATCGCGCAGGCGCAACAAGTTTTCTTCGGTCGACCGCAACCGCCGTTCGGCTTCGTTTTTGCGGTAACGGTATTTGGCAATTCCCGCTGCTTCTTCAAAAATTTCCCGCCGTTCATCGGAACGCGATGCCACAATTTCGTCAATGCGGCCTTGCCCGATAATCGAATACCCGTCGCGCCCCAGGCCGGTATCCATAAACAACAGTTGCACATCTTTCAATCGCACCGTGGCGTTGTTCAATAGGTATTCACTTTCACCCGACCGATAGTAGCGGCGCGTCACTTTCACATCGTCGGCATCAAAATCCAGCACCCGCGCACGGTTGTCAATGGTCAAGGATACTTCGGCAAACCCCACCGCTTTGCGCTGTGAGGTGCCGTTAAAAATCACATCTTCCATTTTGGAACCGCGCAGGGTTTTGCTGGACTGTTCGCCCAGCACCCACCGCACCGCATCGCTGATGTTGGATTTTCCACTGCCGTTGGGGCCTACCACTGCCGTGATACCGCTTCCGAACGACAATGTGGTTTTGTCCGGAAACGATTTAAAGCCCTGTATTTCCAATGATTTTAAAATCATATATTTCTACTCCTGTTTGACAAATCACCGTTAGCTGTCATAGCCCATCAGTTTTAAGGCTTCGCGTGCTGCCTGCTGCTCTGCCTCTTTTTTGCTGTGTCCCTTGCCCCGGCCAATCACATTGGAATTGAGATGAACTTCCACCGTGAATTGTTTGTTGTGATCCGGGCCGGATTCGTCTTTTAACACATAGGTTACATGTTCTTCCGGGTTTTGCTGCACAATTTCCTGCAATTTGGTTTTATAATCTTTAAATTGAGGCCGCCGCTGATGCGACAGTTCTTCTGTGATAAACGGCAAAATAAACGCTTCGGCCGGCTGCAATCCTCCATCCAGGTATATGGCGGCAATCACCGCTTCAAAGGCATCGGCCAAAATGGAGGGCCGATCGGCTCCGCCGCCGCGCAGTTCCCCGCGCCCCAACAGCAAACATTCGCCCAGCCCCAATCGGCGTGCATAGGCACTCAGCGCTTTTTCACACACCAACGAGGCCCGAATCCGTGTTAGTTCGCCTTCTTGGCCCGTTCCGTGACGGAAGAGGTACCCCGCAGTGATAAAGCCCAGCACCGAATCACCCAAAAACTCCAATCGCTCATTGCTTTTCAGCCCGCGATTGCCTTCGTTGGCATAGGAAGAATGAGTTAACGCATTTTCCAAAAGCATCGGTTCCCGAAAGGTGTAGCCAATGCGTTCCATCATTATCCGTGTTGTTTCGTGCACGGTATCACCCCATTTGATCTTCAATGTATCCCACCAAATCTTCCACCGTATCAAACGGCGGCAGTTCATTGGGCAACGGCGCCGCTACAAACAGCTCCCACAAAACCAGAGCCAGTTCGCCGCGCTCGTCCTCTGTGATATTCAAATCGTCCAGGCCGGCGGCCATGGTGATTTCTTCGACATCACAGCCAAAGCGATCAACCAACAACCGTGTCAGCTGCTGCATCACCATGTGCGGTGCTCTCTCCTTTCCGAACAGAAGCCGCTATTTTTTCAATCACACCGGCTTCGGCAAACTCCGCCGCCACCCGCACGGCATTTTGAATGGTGCGCGCATTGGCATTGCCGTGCGCTTTGATAATCGGTTTGGTAACACCCAGCAACGGGGCTCCTCCGTACTCCGAAGTTGACATCTTTTTCTTCAACCCGTCCAGCCGCGACTTGATCAGCAAGGCGCTGATTTTTGTCAGCCAATTGGCATAGAACATGTCTTTCAAAAATCCCATCACCATGTTGACTGATCCTTCAATACCTTTGAGAAGCACATTGCCGGCAAAGCCGTCTGCTACCACCACATCGGCAACACCGCCCGGCACATCGCGCGCTTCCACATTACCGATAAAGTTAAGGTTGCTCTCTTTGAGAAGTGCATGCGTTTGATGTTGCAACTCGCCGCCTTTGTGTTCTTCTGTTCCCACATTCAAAAGCCCCACCGTGGCCGGTTCTCCGTGATTGAACAAATGCGTCATGTACAAACTGCCCATTTGAGCAAATTGCACCAACATTTCCGGGCGGCAATCCGCATTGGCTCCGGAATCCAACAGCATGTACGGTGCGCCTTTGCCGGAAGGCATAATGGCCGCCAGCGCCGCACGGGAAATACCTTTAATGCGCTTCACAATAAAGGTGCCGCCCATCAGCAACGCGCCGGTACTGCCGGCTGTCACAAAGGCATCTCCGCCGCCTTCGGCCAGCAGCCGCAATCCCACCGCCATCGAGCAGTCTTTGTGTTCACGCAATATGGTTTTGGGAACGTCGTTCATGCCAATCACATCGGTTGTGTGCACAATTTCCACACCGTCCAACGACAGCGCTTCTTGCTTGGCCAAACGGCAAATTTCTTCTTTGTCACCGGTGAAAACAATTGTCACCCCATAGGCGTCGCGTGCTTGCAAAGCCCCTTTGATGATTTCCAACGGTGCATGATCGCCGCCATAGGCATCTACAATAACTTTCATACGGTTTCCTCCTCCAACTTTTGCAAGGCACGCTGTGCCAACGCGGCATACCGTTGCCGCTTATCGCGAATACTCTCTGCCAACGGCGGAAGCACCCCGAAGTTGGCTCCCATCGGTTGAAAATTAATAACAGTCGGGTCGCTGATATAGGCGCTTAATGCGCCCATCATGGTTTCGCGCGGCAACAAAAGCGGCGGCTGCCCACGCAAAGCGCGTACCGCATTTTTCCCGGCCAACAATCCCGATGCCGCCGATTCCATGTAGCCTTCCACGCCCGTCATCTGCCCGGCAAAGAACAAATGCGGCATGATTTTGCACCGCATATCTTGCGTCAACAAGCGGGGGGAATCCAAAAAGGTGTTGCGGTGCATCACGCCGTACCGCACAAATTCGGCCGCGTGCAAAGCGGGAATGAGCGAAAACACCCGCCGCTGTTCTCCAAATTTCAAATTGGTTTGAAATCCCACCAAATTGTACAAGGTGCCTTGAGCATTTTCCGCACGCAGTTGCAAAACCGCCCACGGCCGATGCCCGGTGCGCGGATCCCGCAAACCAACCGGTTTCATCGGGCCGTAACGAATGGCATCTTTCCCGCGGCCTGCCAGCACCTCAATCGGCATGCAACCTTCGTACACATGCGGTTTGTCAAATTCATGCAACACCGCGGTTTCGGCGAAAATCAACGCTTCGTGAAAGGCTTCGTATTCGTCTTTGTTCAGCGGACAATTGATATAATCGCCCTCGCCGCTCTCCTCGCGATCGTAGCGAGAAGCGCGAAAGGCGGCGGTCATATCCACACTGTCCGCTGTTACAATCGGGGCTGCCGCATCGTAAAAGCTCAGCCCTTTACCGAAACGGCGGGCAATATCTTCGGCCAGTGAATCGGCCGTGAGCGGCCCCGTGGCCACCACCGTCAAGCCCTGCTCCGGCAATGCCGTCACCTCACGATGCTCCACCGTGATGTGCGGATGTGTTTCGATACAGCGGGTCACCTCGGCCGAAAAGCGATCGCGATCCACCGCCAGCGCACCGCCGGCCGGAACGGCACAGGCACGCGCAATCGGCACACACAACGACCCCAACCGTGCCATTTCCTCTTTGAGAAGCCCGGCCGCGCTTTCCAAGCGAGCCGCTTTCAGCGAGTTGGAACACACCAACTCGGCCAACGCATTGCTTTTGTGCGCCGCTGTGCGGCGGTGCGGTTTCATTTCAACCAGCGTTACCTCCACGCCGGCATTGGCCGCCGCCCATGCCGTTTCGCACCCGGCCAAGCCGCCGCCCAATACGGTTATGTGCTCACTCATCGGATTTCCTCCGGCCCGCCTTTTCGTAGCCGCAGCCCTCGGTTAAGCACTGCACACCGCCGCCGCGCCCTTTGCGACGGAACAGCGTTTTGCCGCACTGCGGACACACCTCTGCTGTGGGTTCATTCCATGTGACAAATTCGCACTTCGGATAGTTCTCACACCCGTAGAAAACACGCCCGCGTTTGGATTTTTTGGCCAAAATCTGCCCGCCGCAGCAAGGACAAGTGCCCTTGGTTTTTTCCACCAACGGTTTTGCGTTTTTGCACTCCGGGTACCCCGGGCATGCCAAAAACTTGCCATAGCGCCCGGTTTTAATCACCATGGTACGCCCGCACTTTTCGCACACTTCGTCGCTTTCTTCTTCCGGAATGTGAATTCTCTCTCCCGACAACGACTCCTCGGCCCGTGCCAGTGTTTCCGCAAATCCGCGGTAGAACGTGTGCATCATCTGCACCCAGTCGCAATCACCGGATTCCACTTCGTCCAACTGCTTTTCCATGTGGGCCGTGAACTCCGTGTCCACAATGTCCGGGAACTGTTCTTTCATCACCTGGGTGGTGATTTCTCCCAAAGCTGTCGGCTTTAAAGCCTTTCCTTCCCGTTCAATGTATTCGCGCGACAAAATCGTGCTGATGGTGGGGGCATACGTGGACGGACGGCCGATCCCGTTTTCTTCCAGCGCCTTAATCAGCGTTGCTTCTGTGTAGCGAGCAGGCGGCTGTGTGAAATGCTGCGTGCTTTGCAAATCCTGCAACAGCAACGCATCACCCTCGCTGAGCGGCGGCAAAGCGCCTCCCAGTTCGTCTTCTTCGTCGCGGCCTTCCACATACAAAACCGTGTAGCCGTCAAACCGCACCGTATACCCGGAAGCCTTAAACACATAGGCACCCGCCGCAATGGTGGCCTGGCAGGTATCTTGCACACAATTCGCCATCAAGCTGGCAATAAAGCGTTCCCACACCAATTTGTACAACCGGTACTGGTCGCTTGTTAAGAACGGCTTCACGCGGTCGGGCGACAGAGACGGCACCGACGGGCGAATGGCCTCGTGCGCATCCTGCGCACCTTTGCGCGATTTGTAGTAACGCGCTTTTTCCGGCAAATACTGTGCCCCGTAGCATTCACGGATGTAGTCGTTGCCCTCACGCCGGGCGTCTTCGGAAATGCGCAACGAATCGGTACGCATGTAGGTGATCAAACCCATGGCCCCCATCTCGCCCAGTTCCACGCCTTCGTACAATTCTTGGGCCGCTTTCATTGTGCGCTTGGACGAAAAGCCCAGCTTGCGGCTTGCTTCTTGCTGCATGGTGGAAGTGATAAACGGAGGAGCCGGCGACACCCGCCGCACGCCGCGCTTCACCGCTGCAACTGAAAAAGTTTCTTCTTTTAAATCGGCCAGCACCGCATCGGCTTGCTCTTTGTTGCGAATTTTCAATTTTCCCTTGCCGGTGCCGTACAACCGCGCCGGAAACGGCTTGCCGCCTTTTGTTGCTGCCAGTTGCGCATCCACCGTCCAGTATTCTTCACTGACAAAGGCCCGAATTTCCTGCTCACGGTCTACCACAATGCTGACCGCCGCCGATTGCACACGGCCGGCCGACAGGCCTTTCCGTATTTTTTTCCACAAAAACGGGCTGATGCGGTACCCCACCAGTCGGTCCAGCACACGCCGTGCTTGTTGAGCATTCACCAAATCCATGTCAACCCGACGCGGCGATTTCATTCCTTGCTGAACACCGGTTTTGGTGATCTCGTTAAAGGTCACCCGATTTTCCTCGTTCAAATCCACTTTCAGCAACTGTGCCAAATGCCACGAAATTGCTTCTCCTTCGCGGTCCGGGTCCGTTGCCAAAATCACACCGTTGCTTTGTGCTGCCAAGTCTTTCAAACGGCGTATCAGTGCCGATTTTCCCGCAATATCCACATACCGCGGCTTGAAATCGTGTTCCACATCCACGCCCAACAGGCTTTTCGGCAAATCACGAATATGCCCCATGGAAGCAACCACTTCGTAGCCGCTGCCCAAATACTTTTGTATGGTTTTGGCTTTTGCGGGAGATTCCACAATAACCAGTTTTGCCATGCTTTCTCACCTGTTATCCTTTCCTGACAGTGTAGCGTTTTCCCGGCCGACTATCCACGCATTGATTCAATTCCAGCTCCGTCATGGCCGAAAACAGTTCACCCGGTGTTATATTCATTTTCTCGCAAATCGCATCGGCCGCCAGCGGCTGATTGTTGCACAAAAACTCATAAATGCTCCGCGCCTTTGCACTCACCTGTTCCGGGCAGGGAACCGGTTCGCCTTCCGGATCGGTTGTCGGGAGCGGAATCGGCTCTTCCGGCGCCCGCGCAGCCGGCGGGCGTTCTCCGCCTTTTCGGCGCCACTCATAGTAGGCTTTTTGCCCCCGATCCGCTTCTTGCTCGATGGTTTCGCTGGCAATCGACGGATACTCTTGCAAAATATCCGACGGCCGTGTTACCAATGCCGCTCCTTCCCGAATGAGTGCATGCGACCCTTCGCTTTGCGTATCCGTTACCCGGCCGGGAATTACAAACACATCGCGCCCTTGATCGCGCGCCGTGCGTGCGGTGATCAACGCGCCGCTGATCGACGGCGCTTCCACCACACAAACAGCCCGGGCCAATCCGCTGATCAGGCGATTGCGAATTTGAAAATTCCCGCTGAACGCTTTGGTATCCGGCAGGAATTCGGTTACAACCGCACCGCCGGATTCCAAAATCTGCCGACGCAAGGCACGGTTAACCAACGGATATTCCACATTTAACCCGCACGCCTGCACCACCACTGTGTGGCCGCCCGCATACAGTGCCCCTTCGTGTACTGCGCGGTCGATGCCTCGCGCACCGCCACTGACAATCGTGCAACCAACGGCAGCCAATCCGGCGGCCATGGCCGCTGCCGAAGTTTCACCGTACAGCGTGCAATGACGTGTGCCTACCATACCGACTGCCGGCATGGCGCCGTGGTTCAGCGGGGACAAGTCTCCTTTGCCGTACAACACCAGCGGCGGTGAAAAAATATGCCGCAACCATTCCGGATATTGCTCGTCTTCCGGTGTGAGAACCCAACCCATTTTGGCGCAGCGTTCCGCTTGCTTTTGTGACGCCTCCAACGATTTGCGGCACAGCGCATCAACCGAACGGCCGGAAATTCCCGCTTTCAGCAGGTCGAACCGGTCGGCACTGTGGATTTCCTGCGCTGTGGAAAACAGTTCCAGCAAACGCGGAACCTCTGCGCTGCCGGGCCCCAACGCGCGTTGCAGCCATATCCAGTACAGCACACTTTCACGCACGGTTTGCTTCATCCTTCCTCACGGTTTCCCAAAAAGCAATGCCCGCCGCCATGGAGGCGTTCAACGATTCGGCACGCCCCGCCATGGGGATGGTTACTCTTTCGGTGCACGCTTGCACCGTTTCCGGGCAAAGCCCGTTTCCTTCGTTGCCGATCACCACAACCGTTCCGGCACCCAATCGCGCCTTTTGAATAGGGCAAGCGCCGGCATCCACCACACACGCCACCGAATGAAGCCCTTGAGCATGCAACCGTGGCAATGTTTGGGCCAGCGCCCCAACAACATGCACCGGCAAACGAAACACTCCGCCCATGCTGGCGCGAATCACTTTGGGGCTGTATGGATCGCAACAGCCGGCCGACAGCAACACACCCGCCAGTCCAAACGCTTCGGCGGTGCGAATCATTGTGCCCACATTGCCCGGATTTTGCACTGCTTCCAGTGCCGCATAGATACCGTTTTGATTCCACCCGACTTCTTCGCCGATTGCCGGGCGCATTGCCACGCAAAACAGCCCCTGCGGCGAAGTGGTGTCTGCCAAATAGCGTGCCAGCGAAGGTGAAATCGTGTATACTTCCTGTGCCGCCCGAACCACGCACGCTGTTTGCTCTGGATATTGCTCCATGGCCTGCTCGGTTAAAAAGGCCGCCTGCACCTTCACGCCGGATTGTACCGCATCGGCACACAGCCTTGCCCCTTCCACAACAAAACATCCGCTGTCGCGGCGGAAGCGGGCATCGTCCGATAAGCGCCGATATTCTTTGATCAAACGGTTATCCCGACTGGTTAGTTCCATGAAGCTCTCCTTCTTTCTTAATGAGCAAAAACGCCCGCAGGCAATGCCGGCGGGCGCACTTTGAGCTTAATTTAAAGCAGCTTTGGCTTTTTCTGCCAGACCCGCAAAAGCAGCGGCATCCGAAACAGCCAGCTCCGCCAGCATCTTACGGTTGAGCGTGATGTTGGCTTTTTTCAAGCCGTTCATGAACGTGGAATAATTCATGCCGTTGAGCTTTGCCGCAGCGGAAATACGAGTGATCCACAAGCGACGAAAATCACGCTTACGCTGTTTACGGCCAATGTAGGCATATTGGCCGGATTTCATAACCGCCTGTTTTGCCGTGCGGAACAGCTTGGACTTTGCGCCAAAATAACCCTTGGCGAGTTTAAGTACTTTTTTTCTTCTCTTGCGCGTCATCATCGCGCCTTTAATACGAGCCATCTTACAGTTCCTCCGTTTCTGAACTCTCGAATTATTTGTAGGGAATCAGGCGTTTGACCTGAGCCACATTCGTTACATCGGCGGTTGTGATTTTGCGAAGGTTGCGCTTCCGCTTGGTTGTCTTTTTGTTCAGAATGTGGGACTTGTAGGCGTGGGCGCGCAAGACCTTACCGGTCTTGGTCAGCTTGAAACGCTTTTTGGCGCCGCTGTGAGTCTTAATCTTGGGCATAACAAAAATCCTCCTTAATTTGTTCTCCGTTATTTTGCAGTTTTCGGTGCTAAGAACATCAGCATGTGGCGCCCTTCCATTTTGGCCGGCTTTTCCACCGAAGCCATGTCGGCACAGGCTTCGGCAAAGCGGTTCATGGTTTCCTGCCCGATTTCCGGATGCCCCATTTCGCGGCCGCGGAACCGGATGGACACTTTCACCTTGTTGCCTTCCTGCAAAAAGCGCATGGCGTGCTTGGCTTTGGTGTTGAAATCTGCCACATCAATGTTGAGTGACAAGCGGATTTCTTTTGTTTCCACCTGCCGCTGGTTTTTCCGTGCTTCCTTTTCTTTTTTTGCCTGTTCGAACCGGTATTTGCCGTAGTCCATGATGCGGCACACCGGCGGGGTGGCCATGGGCGCAATCTTTACCAAGTCCAGTCCTTTTTCCTCGGCAAGTTCCAAGGCTTGCTGTGCGGACATCACGCCAAGTTGCGCACCGTCTTCACCGATAAGGCGAATTTCGTTGTCACGGATCTGCTCGTTAATCTGCATTTCCTT